>CAZCZY010000034.1:0-54544 GCA_964503525.1 uncultured Candidatus Saccharibacteria bacterium | reverse complement strand
GCGAACGCGGCATCACCATCAAGGCCAAGAATGCGAGTCTAGAATTTAATGACATCAAGATAAATATCGTCGACACTCCTGGCCACGCCGATTTTGGTGGCGAGGTCGAACGCATCCTTCGCATGGTCGACGGAGTTCTGTTGCTGGTTGACGCAAAAGAAGGCCCGATGCCGCAAACACGTTTTGTTTTGAAAAAAGCTTTGCTACTTGGCCACCGCGCGATTGTCGTGATTAACAAGATCGATCGCCCGGACGCGCAACCGGACGAGGTTGTCAATCGTACCTTTGATTTGTTTTCTGAACTCGGTGCCACCAATGAGCAGTTGGATTTTCCGATCATTTACGCCTCAGCGCTCAACGGCACTGCCACCCTCGATATCAAAAAACCTGCAACCGACCTCACGCAATTATTTGAGACAATTGTTAAGGAAATTCCACCACCTAAGATAGATTTGGCACCGGAGCCCGCACTTTTAGTTTTGGCGTTGCAGGAGGACCCGTATGTGGGGACGCTGGGCTTGGGTAAACTAACCTCAGGAACCTTAAAAAAAGGCCAAACTGTTGTATGCGCACCTGCACTTACTACACAGGACGGCGAAAAAGTTGCCGGAGCTGCAGCGCCAAAGCCAACTCCTATCGTCGATTTGCGCCTCTATAAAGGTTTGCAGGTTACCTCAGTCGCAGAAGTTTCGGCCGGTGATATCGCGGCGGTGGCGGGCTGCGCAGGAGTTCGCATCGGAGACACGATAACTGATCCCGTTAAGCCGCGGATCTTGGGGCCAGTACATATTGATCCGCCAACAGTCCAAATGACCTTTGGCGTAAATACCAGCCCCTTTGCCGGGCGCGAAGGTAGCAAAATTACCTCACGACAAATCAATGAGCGCCTGCAACGCGAGTTGATTACCAATGTAAGCCTCCGCGTCGAACCAACTGCCAGTCCGGATCAGTTTTTGGTTTCTGGTCGCGGTGATTTGCACTTATCAATTTTGATCGAGACGATGCGGCGCGAAGGATTTGAATTGCAAGTTTCCTCGCCGCGCGTCATTACAAAAAAGGACGGTGGCCAAACGCTTGAGCCCTACGAATTTGTTTCGATTGATGTTCCGGCTGAGCATCAAGGCGGAGTTATTCAAGAAATGGGTACGCGCGGCGGCGAACTCTCACATACCTTGACCGACGACCAAAACCAAGTGCATTTGGAATACATGGCCCCAACGCGAGGCTTGCTCGGTCTCAAAGCCGCGCTCGCTACCCGCACGCGCGGAACGGCCCTCCTTGCGCACGTATTTGACTCCTATAAACCCCAAACCTTTGAGCAACCGGACCGCTCGCGCGGCTCGCTCGTGGCGTTTGAGACCGGTACCTCCAACTCTTATGGCCTCGACAACGCCCAACAACGCGGAGATTTATATATCGCCCCGGCGGAGGAAGTCTATGCGGGCATGGTGGTGGGTCGATACAGTCGCGCGGGCGACCTCGTCGTCAACATTAATAAAACCAAAAAACTCACCAACATGCGTGCCAGTGGCACCGACGAAAATATTTTACTGACTCCGCCGCGCCGCTTTACGCTCGAAGAATCTATCGAGGAACTTGCTGCGGACGAACTGGTCGAGGTCACGCCCAAGTCGATTCGCATGCGTAAGCAAGTCTTGGATCACAACAAGCGCAAGCGTTCGGCGTTTGCGTAATTACTCAAACATGTGCCGCGTGAGGTTGAACATTATATTCTCGAGTAACTTTTGTTCAAAACCGCGGTAGGTACCCGGCATGGTGTTCGTCTCAATTAAATAGGGGTGGCGTGATTTGTTGTCAATCAAAAAGTCGAGCGTGAAGATTTTTTTGGGAAAAATCATGAGCGGCACGATAATCTCATCGGCGACTTTTAGAATGCGGGCGATATCCTTGAGGTTTACAAATTCCACAGTCGCACCCTGCGTGACATTGGTATAGAGCGAGCCTTTAGCAGCGACGCGATGCAGCGCATACTGTGGCTCCTCGCCAATAAATGCGATACGAAGATCTTTCATGTGACCGTTGGACTTGGCTTGGATAAATTGCTGTTCGATCGAGATACGACTAATTTTTATATCGCGTTCTTTAGTAATCATTACTTGTCGTCCCGACGAACCCTCCAACTGCTTGATCACGGCATAGCCGCTCGTGTCGTTTTTAAAAACCGTACCGGGCAATAACAACGATGTCGGTGGCATAAACTTTGGAAACATCATGGCCTGGTACAACTTGTTGTCCACCAGTTCACTAAATTCCGGCAAGTTGACCATTGGCAACACCTCTGCAATTTGATGCCGCATGGGCTTAACATAATAAAATGGCTTACCGCTACGTCGATCAAGTAAACGCGTACGGTCATGTACGACCGTAGGCTTGATGGGCTTGTCAACCTTTTCCCAGCCGCCCTCAGGCAACATGCGCCAGTATTTTTTGAAGTGCCCGTTTTCAAACCACTGGATCGAACCCCGTAAAAACGCCACATTAAAGGCTTTTGAGACGCGCTGCCAGGTTCGATACTCGTGTTCAAGGTCCGGGCTTGTGCTCGGTTTTTTTAGCTCCCAGTCGTCGCCGGTATAGATTACAAAGATGGTGCGCTCGCGTCCCATGCTGGGCATTTGATACGGAAAGCGTAGCAGATCGCTCTAGGTTACGCGATGCGTTTGGTCAAGCCAACGATTTACGCGACTTTGGTGAGGATTTCTTCTTGGAGTTTTGCGGTTGTGCGATCTAGCTTTTCGCGCACTTTCTCAATCGCTCCAACAAAATCATGACGATCAAAGAAGTCGTACTTTTCTCCTTCGCGATAATGCGCAATGGCTTTTTTAAATTGGCCAAGCTCGAGGTAGCAGTTGCCGAGTCGCGCCATAATCAAGTAGTCATGCGGACGATACGGCTTTGCCCAGAGTAAATATTTGAGTGCATTGGGATAGTCTTCGAGTGCCATATAATCACGTGCCGCCATAATCCACGCCATAGTGAGCTGATTCCAGTTACGTTTTACGAACAAATCCTCAAATTCTTGAGCAAGCGCAGACGGGAGCTGCATACTCGAACCAGCGCTATTTTGCTTATCGCCGTTTATTCGTTTGTCATTGGTCAGCGGCTTGTACATCATGAGTGTCTGGATCGATATGTGCACGTCTGCCGTTCGCGCCGTGGCAAAGCCAATCCCGCGAGCATAGTGCTCTAAAATTGGCACGTTGAGATGATGTGCAAATGAGTTACCGTGAAAGCTCGGCACCGAAAAATAATCTCGCGTCATTTCGAGCGAACGCGGATAACCTTTGTCGTTGATCAACACAACACCGCCCAGTTGCACGAGCGGATATATCCGACGCGTACTCTCGATTGGGCCGCTCGGGAAGACAAAAAGTGCCTCGGGGAGCGTGCGCGTGGTTGCGAGCAAAGCCGCTTGGGCTGCTTCCTCGCGAGCAAATCGATGCACTTTAATCGGCACAAAATCACTTTCTTCGTCGAGATTTTTTAAAATTTCGGTTTGCGCGGGATCTTCTAACAAGCGCATTGCCTGGCGGTAGGTTTTTGCAGGTGAGTTTAGCCAGAGCGAAATGTATTTCTCAGAATATTGGTCACCTTTTTTTTGTAGAACCGTCTGCTTAAAGCAGCAAAAAGCGTAATTTGCGATGACGCCGATCAATTGGTTTTTACGAATAATGAATCTCCGTCCATTGAGCAGACGGTTTTTCTCGGGCCGCGACGAATCCTGAACAATAAACTCTAAATGTCCGCGACGGACGTATTTTTGCAGATGTGGATTTTTAGCGGCATCTTCTAGTGAGCGCTTGCCGATATCAGACATTAAGTAAACTAGGTTTTGGTGATATGTTTTTTTGTGCGCTCGACAAATTTTTTCGAACTCCATCAAAAAATTTAGGCAAAAAGATCCTAGACCTGCTGCAATTTCTAAGACGTAAATCTTTTGCGCGCGTGGAATGCTCTTGGGGTAGAGCGCTTCTACCGCGCGATAGACCATCATCGCATTTTGAAAAGCCTGACGCGGGTTTGAGGTCACATCAGAGGGCACTTCTCCAGACAGCCACGCCGCCATACCGCGTTTAAGGTAATAATTTTTGTGAATTTGCCACTTAAGCGAACGGGGGTACGGTGTTCGCCCCTGAATTTGAATGCGCATCTAGTTATTGATGAGGGTACCGTTGGTATCTTGCTGGATTTTTTCTCGTAGACGGTTTTCTATGAGGGGTAGTGGTTCCTTTTTCGTGTCGTTTTGAGGTGTTTGCTGAGTTGGAGCCTGCTGAGTCGGTAATGACTGAACCTGCTCTGTGGGTTTTTGGATCGCCCTATTATTTCGACCACGGACAATAAACCACCATGCCAAGAGCAGGCCAACCGCCAGTAGCGTAATTACGACGGCAACAATTATTTTTCCCGTTGCGCTGGATTTTTGCGGGGGTACCAGCGAAACCGGGGCTGCAACAGGCACATCGGCAGCAAGACTCCCCTCCTTGGAAATATCAGCGGACTGCTCCGCCAAATCTTTACGCTTTTGTTGTGTTCGTACCAAATTAGTTTTTTCTTGGAGTACTTTGTAGACCTTAATCTGTTCTGGAATGCCTTTGAGATGTCGTTGACCGACCTCGCTCGACGGGATCTCGTTTTTATTCATGGTGAGGTAGACCGACTCGGTAAAATAGACCTCGCCTGGCTCCGCGATACTTTGTATGCGCGCCGCCACGTTAACTGGTTCGCCAAAAACATCGCCGTCTTTGAGATGGACTTCACCAGAATTTATTGCGATACGAATTTCAAAACGCTCGTCGGCAGCCGCAGTTGCATTGTGATTTGCTACTGATTCTTGAATTTTCATCCCGCATAAGACCGCGTCAGTGGGACTTTCAAAAACGACTAAAAAGGCATCACCGATGGTCTTAATCAAATCCCCGCCAAACGACCGAACAACCGGCTTAATAATTTCATTGTGTACGTCGAGTAAACGCTCAACCTGCTTGCGCGATCCGACAGAAGTACGTTGTGTAAACCCTTTCATGTCCGTAAACATGATGGTGAGATTTTTGGTTTGCATGTTTACCCTTTAGTATGTCACATCTTTAAATACCGCCAAATCAGAAATAAGTTTCGCCCAATGACGAATGTTCGTCCAAAAAGAAAACCCGCACTTCTCGATGAAATGCGGGTTATTTGCTGTCGGGTTTGATGAGGATGCCAAACCAACCTAGTCGACTGGCCACATTTAGAACATCTTGGTTGTTGTCGATGATGACAAAGGTCTTGGCGGCCGGTAGCGCTTCCGCGATCCTTTCAAACGCCGTGATCTCTCGTTTGGTCAGGCCTAATTGATACGACAAGAAACAGCGCTTAAATGGTGCCAAGGTTTGAGGGTAGTCTTTGGCAAGACGCTGCATGTGCGCAGGATTTGTATCAGAAAAAAGATACACGCCCTCTACGTACTCACGGACGTCCTCGACCACATTGATGATTGCGTCAGGTGAACTTGGGTAAATCGCCGAGTAACACTCCCAAAACTTGTCTTGATCTGCGCGCCAGCGAAATTGCTGACGCCAGTACTCGTAGAAGTCGTCAGATGAGATTGTCCCGCGCGAGAATTCTTTTTGCTGCGGAGACTCCCACAGACGCGACATTATACTTTGTGCATGCCAATCACAATGCTTAGCGAGCGCTTGGCAGGCGGCAAATAAGTCGATGCGAATTAACGTGCCACCGAGATCAAAAAGTACGGCGGTCTCTTTGTTTGCGCGATCACAAATCAATCCCTCTAAGCCACGCAGTTGTCGCAGGTTCATGTCGTACCTCCAGTTCGTGCAAATTTTTACCGGTACTACGCCAAGCACATGGCCTAAATTGAAAACGAACGACTGGCGCTACATATCGTCAGCGCAAGTCCGCCATTCTTACCCGAGTACCGTATTCCGTCAACCCAACGTTGACCTACAGTACGGGTTTGATGAGACCCGGTGAGTTCGGGATGCCACCCGTATCCTGAAACAAGTCGGGGTCAATCGTTCGATCAAAACAGGCGCGACCGACCGCATGTGCCCACGTTTCGGTTACCGGTCCAAACGACGTTATCACTTCACGAATACGAGGCTGCGTAGCCTTGCTCTCCGTTGTAAACGTTCCGCACAATTGAAACGCTAACGCACCGGTAGACTGATATTCATACGGCACACCAGTCTCAGGATCCACCGGCGGAATAAAACCAGTTACATCGTTTCGTAATGCTTCGATGCTAGGCGGCAATGTGTTTTTGGTTGAATAGTAATTAAAGACCTCGTTTTGAATTTGCATCAGATGGCTAACACGTTGGTCGTCGAGTCGTTTGGCGCGTAACTCTGCCGGCGTCCCGACCACAATAAATGTCATGACAAAAACTGCGAGCAATATACCCGAGGTCACCCACGCCAAAACACGCGGGAGATTGGATTGTTCGCCCACTTTTCGGCGCAATTCCCAGAGGTAATAGCCAAAAACACCACCCGTCACGAGCAACACGGACAAAACCTTGAGGAAGAATTTGATCGTAAACTCACCGCTCAAGAAATTATACGTGACGGTCACAAGATCAATGATGATAGTGATCGCTGCAATAAAAAGGGTGAGATAGAGCAGCCACTTACGTACGCGCAGGTCACGCTTGGCGGGTTCCTTCTTGATGTCACGTCCGATAAGCCACGCCATTAGGACGTAGATTGGCCACGCCACAATTACCGCAGCCATGGAGTTGAGTATGGCGCCGCCCGCATATGTCGCCAGATAGTCAAAGTCAGTCACTGATGGAAACGAAAAATTAACAAAATTTATCAAGAGCGTAATAAAGGCAATAACCGCGATGTAGAGAGTCACAATCATCAACAGATAGAAAAATACGTCGCGTGGCGTCGTGGCAACGCGGGTTGTTGCTTGAGGCATTTGCTGTGGCATTGGTGTAGAGGATGTGCTGGGAGCTGGGTTGGAAGTCGGATTTTGCATAACAAAAGTATAGCAAATCTCGCTACATGGGGTAGTATGTCTATTCCTAGCGTTTTGGCCCGTTCCTTGTACATCGCCCTTTTATATCGCTAAAGGCAGGAGGTGACCGTATGAAGTTGATCGAGCCTGCGATTAGCTCGGGAGCACTTATTGCGCGCTTAACTGAGGAAAAGGCCCTTACCGTGCCGATCCTTCGCCCGGAGATTCGTTCGCTTTTACTACTGGAGGCAGAAAGCTACGACTATCAAGAACAGGCGCCAGAGTATGGGCCATACCGAACTAAACAGACCGTGTCGTCGGTGATCAAGTTTCGCAAAAATAGCATGTTGCATACGTTGCGCGACGAACTGCAAGATTGGTTGCAAGAATGCGCGGCATCGTTTGGACGGGATCCGTTTGAGCGGCCCTTTATGCTCAACCAGATTCGACTACAGCGGTATCCGCATGCAACGGATGGGATCGCACCGCATCGCGACTCGTTGCGTTTTCGAAATGTGATTTGCATTGTCGTTTTAACCGGGCACGCGCGCTTTTGCATCTGCGATGATCGCGATCGGACAAACCAGCGTGAACTCCCCGTGCAAGCAGGACACGTAATCTTATTACGGGCACCCGGATTTCGCAGCTCAGAATTTCGACCGTTCCATTGTGTGGAGAACATTCAAGGAGAACGAATCGTCGCAGTGTTCTGCCACCAACAAGATCAATCCGTAGGGACCGACCAATGACCGACCCATAAGGCCGGTCTTTTTTTTTCGCAAACTACTGCTATTGCAGTGCCGTCAAGAATTCTTGCGCCGAACAACTACTCCGGGAACACCGTTGGGCCACACATCCAGTTTAGCTATTGATACCTCGAGCGACGCGATGCGCTTGTCCCCTAAAAGTTGCGTGGCAATTAGTTCGGCCAACGTCTCAATTAATTTATGATGTGGTCCCTCAATCACACTCGTCACGACATCGCGTACATGGCGGTAATCTATGGCAGCGCTAAGCGTTTCTGCTCTTGCAGCAACACGCGTGTCGACGTCGAGTCGCACATCGACTTTAAAGCGCTGATAATGTTTTTTCTCTGGTGGGTTCGCGCCATGTAATCCTGATAGGACCAAGTCGCGAACAAAAATAGTATCCATGGCAATTTTGTTAAACGGATAAAACGCGTCGAACAAAATTGCTGCTAGATCATGCAATAACTATAGCACGGCTGCCGAGATCAAAAATTCTAAACGGTTTAGTCGGTAATCTCATCGCTGCGTTCGCGCGCAAAACGGAACCATTCCTCAAGGCCATGCGTGATGGCCTTAAATGGTGCTTCTAAAATAATATCAAACAAGAACAAAAATAAATTGTAGCGAACAAATTTTTGGGAGAGCCAGCGACCAACTTCAACCATGGGATTTGAAAAAAACCAAAAGAGTGACCCCAGAAATGATTCCTTACGACGCACCATAAAATAGGTATGCGCACGAGCCCGTAATCTAATCCCTACAAAGGTGACCAGCGTAATGAAAAATAAGAAGAGGACGCCACCCAGAAGCCCAAAGTTAAACTCGCGCAGCAGATACATCAGTCCGCCAAACGTGACTACAAAGGTTAAAAGATAGAGACCCAACAGGACGATGTTTGTCACCGGCGAGCGTTCAGTATTGAGACGGATGTAATAGATAGGTGATTTTTTGTCGCGGAGCACCGTTGTTCGTAAATCCAATAAAATGCGCTGCGTATTTTCTTTTTCTGGAAAGCGTACAAATGTAGCCAGCACAAACAAAAACAACGGAGGCAGGACAATGTTGATAGCAAGTGGGATATACCGAATATGTTCAACGGTCGCCAGGTCGTACGGAACTTCTAATGCCAACGCGAGCGACATTTTGGTGATTAAAATAAACAATATACTTCTAAAAGCACTTTTCCGAATTGCTCGCTTATTACGCTGATAGTAATTTTGGATAACTTTTTGCGAGTCTGCCAAAAATGACTCGAGATTTTCAACACGGTCAAGAGCGTCTTCTGGATGTAGCATGGTTACATCAAATAACGTGCGGTACGGCAACAACATTCGTTTGACCTGTTGTGCCAAACGGGCCGCCTTTGGATGATTTATTTGTGCACGAACAACTGCCCGATATTGTGCGGCATGTTTAGAAATTTCTTGCGGGTCGGCAGTCGGCGAGGACCATTGCGGATAATACGAGGAAAGCAAATGATACTCGATCAGGAGTGCATCCGAGCGGAATACTGCTCGATGGATCGCCAAATATAATTGCATGTCGCGCTCCTCGGCGCTTACCCCATCATCCTCCCACTGAATACGCTTTTTGAGATCCTCAAAGGCAAAGTGCACAAGTGCCAACTCACGTTCTGGATTGTATAAAAATTGTTCGATCTCCGCGGCAGCAAGTCCCAGGCCCCAACGATCGTGATCGCGATTTTTTTCCTCAGGTACGGTCGTTCGGAGGTGATCGATGACGAGCACGTACTTTTGGATGATTTCGTCTAAGCGTGGGACATCATGTTCTGGAAAGGAATTGTTTGGCACATACCCGGAGCGAACCAACTCATTGACCAGGAGGCTGGCCAATTTATCTCGCCGGCCATACACCATAATGTACCGTTTTAGAAAACGGTAAATTGCGTTTCGGCGTAGGAGGTGTTGTTCGGTACGGTCAACGGTGTTGCGGACCTGTTCATAAACCGTTGCGAGTGAGCTCGACAAGCTGCTGGTATGAACACGCGGAATTTCGTCAGCGAGCTGCTTTTTTTGTGTATGGGCCGCGACAAAAGAAATAAACTCGACCGACGCGTCAGTAAGGACGCGGCTTGATTTTTGTGCTGCGACGACGAGCGGCATAGAGAGACTTGTTTTTGTTGTTGTTGTAGCAGGCATAAGGTCAAATCAGAGTGATGTTTGTATCACATATTACGCTTATGTCAACCCGCCGGGTGGCTGGTTTATGGGTCAATGCGCCGGAAGCCGTTGACTGGGCCTAGAATGGGCCTGCTAGCCCGTGGCGATCGAGATTACTACTAGGACCACGACGATAATACCCGCCAATAACCCCAGATTTTTTTCTGTTCGACTGGTCTGCGCCTCACGACAACAGCCCGAGGTTCCGCATTGGATTTGACTCATGTGGGTCCATTCGATTTTTTTGGCGAACTCAATACGACTGAGCGACGCAGAGCTGCCGCGGTTAATAAAATTCCGGCAACCAGCCCCACGATTCCAAGCAAAAATAATCCAAACTCTGCATTAAACATGCCCCCACCTTCAAGTTTTCTTTTAACAATGCCCCAGTTGTGCCACTCTTCTAAGACGATGATGGTGGCAGAAAACCAAATGGTTGCAGTTGTGAGCCCATAAGCAAAGGGGTGTCGGAGCATTCCAAGCCGATTAAAGAGTGGCAAGAAAATTGAATGTAGCCCGGTTAGAATAATTCCCGCGACAAGCGCAACAACAACTCGTCCATAAAATCCCATTGAGATTTGGTCCGCGATGGGCTCAATAGAAAACTCACGCAATAATGGATAATAGCGCGGCACATTAACACCGGCTAAATCAATCGCGATGTAACAAAAACTCGTCGCGGACAAAAAAACGGCGAGTGTTTGACTGACGTAATCGCGCTGATTTTTCTTTGGTGTGGTTGTTGTCAGTGGTTCGTCCATGGGATTAATACAAACTGCTAAAAGCAAAGCCAAGTAACATCACGGTCGTCGCTAGAATTGTCACGATAGCAAAAACCCCGCCGTATAATGTTTTTCTCGTCGAGGGGGCTTGCGCCATTTTGGTAAAGCACAGGATCAACAAAACAATTGCGGCAAACGCACCAAGCGCCGCCAAATGTTCTTTGATTTCAAAAAGTGCTGTGCCTATGGGTAAGTCTGTATCAAATAATTTGGCCCGAACATTTACTCGCCATAATGGATATGCCGCCCAGCCAAAAAGGAACGTAACAAGATAGCTAATAGACACGACCGCACCGGTCACACGAATATGCTTCCAGTTTTGCTCCGAGACAAAAAAAGTAAATGCAGTGCCCATGATCAGTGAAATCACAAGCGCCAAAGCAGCCAGCGAGTGGAAAACCGTCAAGATACCGTAAAATTGTGTGCCAAATATTTCCATGGGAACGAGACTTTTTACGTTTGCTAGAGTTTTTTGGCCAAAATCGAGAGGACTATATGCGCCATGACCATGATAATCGCCGCCCAGGCAAAGAGGCGATGCACTGCGGTAAACTGAAAACTGCCAAATTTATCACGTTTATCGCGGCCAGGACGGCTTCCGCGCCACGGTAAACGATTGCGCGCCCAAGGCATGACAAAGCAGGTGGTGAAGTTGAGCACCAGCAATATAGCGGCAGAACGACCGCTCCACAACACAAACTCATGTATAAGCTCCTGTGTCATGCTGGCTCCTTTGTCATACAGTCTCCTTTGGCATACTTGTATTCTACATGTATTGCCGTAAAATTTTCCACTTAACGGCGACCGAGGAGCCAATGACTGCAAAGATCACGAGTCCCGTGGCAAGCCATCCTGCGATCGGAATCAACTGAACCAGATTAAGCACAATCAAAACACCAAGGCTGACAAAAAACAGCACGACCTTGGACCATTTGGCTTTGCGGCGGTTTGCCCACCAAAGTGCGATCACAATTGATGCAAATATTTCGGCGAGGTAGAGAGTCGCGATGTACCCAGCGAGCAGCATCAAACCGATCGGAATGCCTACCAGGGTCACACATAAAATAATGGCCGCCATTGGTACGATGAGCAAAAATCCAATCCCAATCCCAAGATCTTTCCAAAAGTTTTTTACTGCGCGCTCCTCAACCTGCACAAAGAAACCCCGCAAGAATATTACCAGCAGTAGCAAAATTAGCGCTGAGGACGCCAAGGCCCACAAAAGTGCGATGGCTATTGTCGCGACAGACGCCGCAAAACTCGGTTCACCATCTCGCGGCTGCAACGTTACATCAAACGTTGCCGTGCCACCTGTTACATGCGTCGCAATGTCGAGTGCGCCCGTTTTATTCCAGTAGCGAACATCCCCGACAAATGCAGAATCGGCACCGAGCACGATTTCTTTAGCAACAAGAGTAGCACCGCCTTGAATCGTTCCGTTGACGGTGATTTTGTCTGCTCTAATCTCGGCGCCATTTTTGACCTCACCATTTACGATCACTTCGCCACCAGCAATTTTCGCATTGCCGTTAATGTTGCCGTTAATTGTGATCGCGCCGCCACCCAGTATTGCGTCTCCCGACACCGTTGCGTCTGGTCCAATATCAATGGTGCCGCCCGCTGCCATGAGTTCGTCGCCAACATTGCCCGCGATTACGATAGTGCCGCCGCCAATCCGTACATCGTCGCCAACTGAACCGTTCACGGAGATGTTGCCACCCGCAGCTATCAAATCCTGCTTTGTGTTGCCGGTCACCTGGAGCGAACCACCAAAAACGATCAAATCTTGACCAATATCTTTGGTTATCATGACCTGGCCTCCCGTCACATAGGCATCATCGTTGATGGGTTCACTTACCGTTACAGACTCGCCACTGAGAAATCTTTCAGGTTGGTTGACTTGACTCGCTTGGTTAGCTGGTGCCGTTTGCAGCTGTCCCAAAGCAAGACGCGGTGCAACCAACGGAACGGCGACTAAAATTGCCGCTAGACTAAGCGAAAATAAGCGAGAAATGGATTGGTGATTCATGCCGCCGAGTATAGACCAGAATATTTTTTTGTCTATTTTTCCGCAGCTGACTTGTCCGGCATCAATTTGAGCGCGGCAGAATTGATGCAAAAACGTAATCCCGTAGGTTGCTGCGGTGCATCAGAGAACACATGGCCAAGATGAGCTTCACAACGTTGGCACATGACTTCTGTTCGAGCCACACCTAAAGAAGTGTCTTGCTCTGTCGCAACGCTCTTTTGTGCGATCGGCTCGTAAAAACTGGGCCAACCCGTGCCTGATTCAAATTTTGTCTTCGAATCAAAGAGCGGCGAACCACAACACACACAAACGTACATGCCAGGAGTTTTTGTATCGTGGTATTGGCCCGTAAATGGTGCTTCGGTCCCCTTCTGCCTCGTCACGCGAAATTGCTCCGGCGTCAATTGTTTGCGCCACTCGTCCAGTGGCTTTTCTATTTTTTTTGGTGAGTCAATCGTTGTCATCGGTACGAATAGTATAGCGCAAACAAAAAAGCAGATGGCTTTATCGGCTCATCTGCTTCTTTCGGTCTCCTCAATTATTGCTGAGGAAGCTGAGGTGCTGTGCGAGGCACTTTATGTAACGGCGGTTTGACGCCAAGTTCCTTAAATATTTTTTGAGCTGCTTCTTTATCGCCGTTCTTAAACAACTTCATGGCCTCTACAAACGTTGGAAAATTCTCAGCGGTGATTTTCTTTGTGATCGGTGCATCGCCAAGTATTTTTTTCCAGGCTTCGTAATTACTTTGTTCGGTCGCTTGTTGTAATGCCGCACGTTGCTCGGCAGTTAACTTAGGATGATCTTTACGATTGCGCCGGTTTTTCTTGTGCTTGCGATTTTTCTTTGGGCCTCGATGCTTTTGTTCTTGACCGATCTCGCCGTCGCCGATCTGGCCGGTTTGGAAATTTTGGTTAATGGGCGCTATGGGTGCGGAACTTTGATCGCCTTGTGCATTAGTCTCACCGGCAAAGGCGAGACCACCTGCAACAACGACTGCACCAAGCGCTCCAAGTAATATTTTTGTGAAAATCATATGAGTAGAGTTTACGGGTTAATATCGAGTAATACTCTGACAACAACAATTAGTTTCGTTTAGTTACGGTGTTCGTTCTAGTACCAGCAAATACTTCTCAAGAAAAATCCGCCCTATTCTTTAGAGCGGATTTGTAGACGTTCGTTTTTTGATCGCCTATTTCTACAAACCGAGATCTTGCGCCAGCAATGAGACCTCTGTGCGCCAGGTTGCAACAATTTGATTGAGGCGTTTGCCTACAACCATCAGGCAACCGTCTGTCGTCGTCGCCAAGTCGTCGGCATCTTTCTTGAGGAGTCCTGCAACACGAGTCAAATACTGGTACCTCGAATGCTTTTCATCGTCTGCACTTGGGGCATTGTCGCTAACGTGTTGCTCGATTCGCCCAACCAGTCCATCGATAGTACCAGCATCTTCATGGTCGGGCATGCTTGATGCTAAGTCCGACAGTTCCCTGCTCAGACATTCTTCAAACGAATCAGTAAGCGCTTCCACGTACATGTCCGGCATGTGTCGACTCCCATACTCTCTTTTTTGAGTTTGTAACGAACCAGCAGCCGCCAGAACACAGTAGCCTATTGTTTACGAAATTTTTCGGTACTGGTACACCGCCAGCGGAATAAATACGATGAGTAGGCCGGCGATCCAGGCCAAAGCGTACCAGAGTTCGTTTCCGAGAGGGATTCCAAGGGACAGGGCCCTAACAACATCAACAACGTAGGTGATGGGATTGTGCTCGGCAAATGCACGGATGGCGGGTTTCATGGTTTCTACTGGGACGAAAACAGAACTCGCAAAAACGAGCGGGAAAACCCAAATAAAACCGGCGCTTTGCGCGGTCTCGGGGTTTTTAACAAAAAGTCCAACAGAGGCCGACACCCAACTAAAAGCAAAACCAAAAACGAGTGTTATAGCCATGGCCAAGGCAAAATCTTGGTAACCGCCGCTAATCCTAAAGCCGATTAAGTATCCAACCAGCACCATAACAATTAAGACAAAAAAGTTTCTAAGGAGATCGGCGGTCGTTCGTCCCGCTAAAACGGCGAGCCGAGCCATGGGCAGCGACCGAAAGCGATCAATCATTCCTTTGGACAAATCTTCGGAAAGTCCGACACCTGTTTGCATCGCGCCAAAAAGGATGGTCTGCACCATAATCCCCGGCAGCAAAAAATTGATGTAATCAACACCGGTATTTATCGCGCCTCCAAAAACATAGGCAAAGAGCAGAACAAACATCACCGGCTGAATAAACGTAAACACAATTAACTGCGGTAAACGGACGTACCGTATGAGATTTCTGCGTGTGATTACTAAAACGTCGGAGAGGATCGTCATTTTGTTTGGGTGGCGACTATTTGGCCTCGTGGCCGGTTAGTTTTAGAAAAACATCGTCGAGAGAGGGCCGGCGCAACATTACGTCGGTGAGTTTAAGTTTTGCGCCGTCAAGCTCGCGCACAACATTAACGAGGACCGCGGCGCCACCAGATGCCGCGATTGTCACGATGCCCGTCGATGCATCGACGTGTGGTTCGCCATCACCAAATTTTTTGATGAGCGCCGCGGCTTGCTCTGCGTCAGAATGTTGAGTGAGATGTATTTCTAAGATGTCGCCGCCGACTTTGTGCTTGAGTTCGTCAGGCGTGCCTTGCGCGATGATGCGGCCGTGGTCAATCACAAAAACTTTGTCAGCGAGTTGGTCCGCCTCTTCTAAATACTGTGTCGTCAAAACAACCGTTGTGCCCTCATCAACCAAATCTCGAATAATATTCCACATCGCAAAGCGGCCGCGCGGGTCGAGTCCGGTCGTGGGTTCGTCGAGAAAAAGTATTTTTGGGTGGGCGACAATGCTTGCGGCGAGGTCTAGTCGGCGTCGCATGCCGCCTGAGTAGGTTTTGAGAGTACGATCGGCAGCTTCAGATAGATCAAATAGTTTAATTAATTCTGTCGCGCGAGTCTTTGCGACGGCTGATGTGAGATGGTAGAGGCGTGCCACCATTTCTAAATTTTCTCGAGCGGTTAAATACTCATCGACGGCGGCATATTGCCCTGCCAGGCCTATAAGCTCACGTATTTTTTGTGCATCGCGCACCAGGTCCAAGCCAGCGACGGTCACGTTGCCATTGGTGACAGGCAATAGCGTAGCCAGTATCCGAACAAGCGTAGTTTTTCCTGCACCATTTGGACCGAGCAGCGCCGTCACGCCACTGGCGTTGATCTCGAGCGAGACGTCGTCCAGTGCCGTAACCTTTTTATATTTTTTTGAAACGCCACGAACATTGATAATCGGAGCGCCCGGCTTGACCGGTCGCGGCAAAACAACGATGCGCTCGATGTCTCGCGCATCCCAACCCGTGCCAGTCAAACTTTCAATGATTTGTTCGTCAGAACTGCCGGAATTTCGTAAATCTGCGATTTTTTTTAGTAGTTGCTGGTCGCCGTTGCTTTGCATAATGAAAACGGAGCATAGCCACCTTTAGTCAGATTCGCAAGGACAATCTACGCTGTGACACCGGCACGCTAAAATGTCGGGGCGATAGTATAGGTCAGCTGCGCGACATAATCCCCCGAAGAAATGTTGACGTCAATATTCGCTAGATAATACAAACTGTACGTGGTGGTTAGAGACGGGCCGCTCGCTGTCGCGATTTGGTCGGGTGTTGTGACTCCACCATAGGCATAGTTAGCCGTCCCGTACGGGGCAGAAACCGTTCCCGACCCGGACACTGCAGTTATCCTAATGCCAAATTGTTGCGTTCCAGGATTTGGAGCAACGGCTGTTATTCCGCCAATTGCAGTAAGAATATCGATTCCGTTATCAAGGCTCTCCCCAAAAACCGTCATTACATACCCACTGGACGCATTTGAGGTAGCTTGGAGGGTATGTGCGACTACTTCGGTTCCGGAGCCAAGCGCGTCCCCCGTTGCATAGCGCGAAAGCACCGTAGATAATTGTCCAAACCCAATGGTGGCATCGGATAGAATAAACGTAATGGTCTCCGGCACCTCGCCGTCGATTGTTATGATTTCTACTTCAGCGGGTGCGTCAAAGGCGTATTCGGCAAAAAAATCGCGGCCCTCGTCGGCATTGGCACCACCGTTTAATGTTGTAAATATACCTCCCACATAGACATGATTTCCATTTGGTGTTAGTGCAATTGCCTCAACCCCAGCGCCTGTAGCTGCGTTAGCTGGATTCCATGTTGTCGCTAAAGCCGTGGTCCTATTTAACTGGGCAATATCCACACGGGCGGGACCTCCCATAATGGTAAAATCTCCGCCTAAAAAAATAAAAGTGGGAGTCACGACCAACTCGTTGACCGTAGTTGCGGTACCGCCCGCATTCCACGTCGTTGCAGCGCCGGTTGTAGTGTTGAGTTCGGCGATACTATCGCGTGTAGCTCCACCCACAATCCCAAAAGATCCAGCGACGTAGACTTTTGTCGTGTCATATTTTACAACTTCCACTGTCAAGTTCGCATTGGGATTCCAAAGTGTGTCTAGCGCACCCGTTACGGTATCGATCGCAGCGAGTCGGTTACGAGCGACTAAACCCATTGTTGTAAAAGTGCCTCCCGCATAAATTCTACTTCCGTCTCGATCAATACTATTTACCACCAAATTAGCATTGGGGTTAAAGAACGTGTTAAGGGCTCCGGTCGAGTCATTAACTTTTGCAAGACGATTTCTTGCCGTACCACCCATAAGAGTAAAGGCTCCGGCAAGAAATATATTCGAACCATCAATTAGTATGTCAAAGACGGTACTGTTTGCGTTGGGATTCCACGTAGCGTCAAGCGCAGCCGTCGTCGCGTTGACTCGCCCAATATTGTTTCTGGTTGTGCCGCCAATGGTTGTAAAGGTCCCACCAATATATAAATTACTTCCAGAAAGTTCTAACGTTTGAACCGCGCTTGTATTGACATTTGGGTGAAAAGCTAGTGCAGCTCCCGTTGACACACTAAAAGCGGCAACACGATTTCTCGTTTCAAAAGAGATACTGTGCTGCCACCCACCAAAATATACATTTGATCCAGAGAGCGAAATAGAAAGAATAGCTTGGTTAGCATTTGGCGCCCAAGCATTTAAGGCCGCAGAGGCAATTGAGACCGCGCCAAGGCGGTTTCTTGTAGACCCGCCCAAGGAAGTAAAATTGCCTCCCACGTAAATATCTGTCCCCACTACTTCAACGTCTTCGCAGAATGCATTTATCAAGGGATCCCACGTCGTATCTAATGCCCCTGCCCCAGTTAAAAATGTCCGACCCAATTCGTTAAACGTGGCGTTGCCGTTAATGTTCGTAAAGTCACCGCACAAGTATGCAAACCCACCATGTATATCTATCTCCTTTGTTAAAGCATTTGTAGTTGGTGCAAAGGGATCAAGTACCGCAGTGGATTTATCGACAGCAGCAACTCTTGTTCGAGAAACCGCACTGATCGTTGTAAAGTTTCCAACAATATAGGCCAGTGAGCCAACTATCTCGATGTCATGCACGGTGACGCCCGCAGTGGCGCTCGCATTAGGGTTCCAGGCATCTAAAACACCAGTAGTCTTGTGAATTTTTGCTAAGCGGTTGCGTGTAGTAGCGTTCGCTAATACAAAGTCGCCTCCCACATACACATAATCCCCATCTACTTTTATCGTTCGGCCGATTGTGCCAAGTGTGGGCGCCCACGATGTCGCAACACCGCTTGCGTTAATGGAAGCTATTCTCGTGCGTGAAGCACCTCCTGCAACGGTAAAGTCACCAACGGCGTACACAAGGCCATTGTCATAGGCCAATCCTAGAACCGTTCCGTTTGCGCCAGGATTCCAAGCGGGGTCTACATGGCCAGACGGTAATATGTGGGCGAGTCGGTCTCTTGCAAGGCCACCCACGCGACGAAATTGCCCTCCAATATACCAGCCACCTAAACCATCAGGAATGGAAATATACAGGCCGCCAGTGGTAAGCCCAGCGTTTGTCGCATCAACCTTAGAAAAATCGGCAAAGGGCAAGCCCGTACCGGGGTTAAATGGCACGCCATTGCCATGATACGGTGCGACCTGGGTAAAAGTTCCGCCAAGATATGTGGTGGTGCCATCCGTTACAACATCATTGACGGCTCCATTCGTAACCCAGGTGTCGTTTGTAGGCTGGACACTGTCTGCCGCTGCAGCTTGTTTTGGAGAGCCACCAATTGGAGCAATGGTGCCAAGCACCATACTGGCAATAAGCATGATTGTTATCTGGCGACGAAATCGGCGCGGGAAGAAGCGCATATAGCTTTACATTGTACCAGATCTATGGCGTAAGTTGGCATTGGCCCCAACAAGCCCTTTGGCGTTTAAAAAACCTTTTTCCGCACGTGGCAATAGGGTACGCCACCACCCTTTGTGTAATATTGTTGGTGGTAGTTTTCTGCCTCCCAAAATGTGGCGGCAGGCTGGACCTGCGTCTCTACATCAAGCCCCTTTTTCTTGAGAATATCTATCAATTTCTCAGCCACGCGTTCTTGATCCTCGTCGGCATAAAAAATCGCCGAACGATACTGCGCTCCCACGTCTGGTCCTTGTCGATTTAGTTGCGTCGGATCATGTATTTCAAAAAATAGTCTGGCGAGAGCCTCATACGTAGTTTTTGCGCCGTCAAAAACTACTTCGATTGCTTCTGCGTGGCCGGTTTTTTTGTGACTTACCTGCTCGTATGTCGGCTTCTCTGTGGTACCACCCATGTACCCGACACGCGTTGACAGCACCCCAGGCGCCTGCTGAAAATAATATTCCACACCCCAAAAACATCCACCAGCAAAATATGCTTTTTGCATTGCCAGATTCAGACTGCCTCTGGTCAAAATAGTGAGTAGTCAAAAATATATCTGGCAAGCACTAGAACTATCAGGGCCAATGCAAACCCACCCAACAATGACACCATGCGACTTCCGATAAAATTCTTGGGCAGAATCAAATCCTGCAATTCCCATATGCCCCGCCAAACAGAGATGGTGGCAACAACACCGAGTACACCAAGGATAAATTGAAGAATTATTATAGTTACGGAATTATATCATGGCCGCGCTTTGAGGTGCAGCCAAGAATATGATGACAAAGATCAATCCTGTAAAAACCGCAAAGAATCCCACTGCAATCGGCATTAGGACGGAATCTTCTTCTGGTAAAAGACGGGTGCGAAAATACATGACGGAGACGACTGCGCATATGTAGAGTGCGCTAATGTGGCGTTTTTTAGCGCTTTAAGCATAAGGTGGATTTATTTTTTGCGTGTTCGTAACTAGTATGAAACAAAAAGTTTCCACGGCAGTGTGGTGCTATAATGCCGGCATGTTTACAACGCTTCTCACTATCGGCGTTATCCTCTTACTTGTCGGTATTGTCGGCAAGTTCCTGGGCCTCGCCATTAAATTTGTAGTTGCCTTGATAGTCATCGGCCTTCTCGTAGGTTTAGCTTCACTGCTCTTCTAAGCTACTGCCTATCCCTAACGGCCTGCGCAGGTTGGCAGGATCGCGTCTAGATCGATTCGGCTTGCTCTACAATTAAATTAATTTTTTGTGAGCGCGAGAGTTTTTTTATTTTTCGTTCTTGTTGGAGGGCTGCTTTTTTGGACGAACAGCGCAGGGAGTATATCAGCACGACCGGCAGACGTGATCGGGTGTATTTGGCGCCTTTTTTTGCATTATGTTGCAGAACTCGCGCTGCCACGTCGGTAGTCCAGCCGGTGTAAAAAGTTCCATCACAACAGCGAACGATATACGCAAAATAGCTCGAGGCGTTGGTCACTCGAGCTACCATTGCTTTTGCCATGAGAGCCCATACTAAGGGGCTATCTTATTAAGTCACTAATGAATAGCCCGAGGTACCACGGCCAGAGCAGAAGGGCGAGAACGCCTCTCCAAAAGCTAAGGTGCAAAAATCCGATCGTAAATAGCCAGCCGATGCACCAGAGGGCGCCAGAAAAGACGTTGTTTTCGATCTTTATTTTGGGCGCGTATTTATGTGTCGATGGTTCGTTCTTAGTCATGCCTCAATTGTACTACCAGGGGCAAACGCTAACAAATCTATGCTTGCGTTGCGATTAGTTCGTCCACTAAACGGTCGCAGCGCTCCTTCATTTTTTGGTCCCGGAGAACATATCTGTCGGCGAGCTCGTCATAATCTTCTTTAGCGGTCCCGATTTGGGTTTGTGCAGTATAGCCAACCAGCGTGTTGACCACTTGGCGCAAATGACTAAATTGCACATGGCTCGCGCGCAGACCACTCGCGTTGCCGACGAGACCAACCCATTTACCGCGAAAAGCGTCCGCACGTAAATTATCGAGCGCATTCTTGAGAATTCCCGTGTACGAACCGTGATAGAGCGGACTGCCCAGCACGATTACATCTGACTCCTCAACCGCGGCGACAAAATCGCGCACCGTTTTGTCTGGATTTACGGTCGGGTCCTTGTGGTACTCAGCCAATACAAACAGAAGTGGCGATTGCGTGAGATCCCACAATCTGGTCTCGTGTCCTTTTTCTTTGAATAAGCCATCTAGATATTCTAAAAGCGCACGGGTGTGAGATTTCTCCGAACCGCTGCCGCAAAGTAATAAAGCTTTCAAAGGATTTCGTTTTTAAGAAAATTGTTCTTTCTGTGTCGCGAAAGGGACCGGTCGCGTAGAACCTGACTAACCTGGCTCCGGGGGTGGGGCTCGAACCCACGACCTTTGCGTTAACAGCGCATTGCTCTACCGCTGAGCTACCCCGGAATGACCAAGCGAGAATACCAATGAGTTCCCCAGTAATCAACAATTCAGCTACGACTTTACCAGTTTCTCTAACAAAAAAAGCGACGGCTTAAAATGTCCGTGCTCTTTTAATTTACGAACAAACTCAGGCGTGACCTTGCCCACCATCAACTCGTTGAGCAGCGTTACTATCGCGGCCGCAGCAAAATGCTTTTGATAGTACTCGTCGCGGTGCATACCACGGATTTTTTTGATCAATGCGGCCTGGTCCGCGCGAGTGAGGGTTCGTCCTTTGTACTCATCACGCCAGACGTGTTCAAAAATCTCGTAGCCAAACGCGCGCGGTAACCACTCCTCAATTTTTTTGATCCCGCGGAAGTACACGGCGTCGCGCAAATTAAGATTGCGCGGTCGACGCTTTCCATCAGTCCCTCGTACGATACGACGCAAAGTTTCAAAAACGCTATCTTCTGGCAGCCCGTATGCACATAATAAATCGTAAATCTCTTGCCATGTGTACGCGGGCCGAACATAATCCGGTGGTGCATTTTTTAGTGCGAGTGCGATTGCAAAGTAACTGAGTGCGTGTGTGACGCGTCGCTCGCTGATTTGATCGGGTACGGCCAGCCGCTCAAGAAATGCGGACATGCCTTCTTCGTAATCCAAATATTCGCTCACTCCCGTAGACAGCCGCGCAAACAATTGTGACTTGGAGCTTTCTGAGCGAAGCACGTGCAATAGTTCGTGCACACCAAGGCCAATTTCTAAATCCGAGCGAGATATAATTGGCGGATCCCCTGGCAATTGCAACAGCACTACTTTTCGCAGACCCGCCATTACCATTGCACCAGAACTCTCGCGCAGGTCCAAATCGACCAGCCAACCTTTTTCGATCGGGTCGTTTGGTTTGCGCATTGGTAACCCGGAGCGCCGCAACAGTTTTTCGATAAATTCACGCGCCTCGCTCGCTCGGATAGTTTTCTCCATGATCAGAGCGGGTTCGACCATGTCGCCGGTGATGCAGGCAGCGCGGAAAAGCGCTTGTAGTAGTTGCGCTTCTACTAGCTCGGCGGGGACGTGCGGCGACCGTCGTGCCGCTAGGCGTGGCGCGATTTTTTGCAAGGCCAAAAAAATCGCGCCACCGTTACCGCGTGTAATATTTATAAGCGCGGTCACGACCACAGCAATTTCTTCTGTGGAGAACCGGTCCGTCAATTGTTTTTTGAAAACTAAAGCCAGTTCGCGTCGCCAAGTAATCCGTCGCAATATCTCGTGCTGATATTCTTCGAGATCGCGATGCGCGGCGTCTTCAAATTGCAAAACGTAATGCCCCTGATCTGGACGGCATTCGCCGAGATTTTCCGCACAGCGTTCGCCATACAATCCCCAGATTTCTATGGCCGCTTCAGGTTTTCCAACTGACTCGATCAGGCGTGACTCACGACTATCGGCGCTATATTCATTGAGCACGTATAACGGCACATCCGCGCAACTTTGCAGAATTTTTTTGTATGGCCCCGCCCAATCAAGCTTTTTTAGAAAATTTTTAATTCCTGCACGAACATCTGCATTCGTCGGCCCCTTAAACACCTTTAACTTTTTCCCACGACGATCAAGATGATGTGCCACAAAAACTCCCGCCTGAACAAAGCGCGCATCGGAATTATTCGGATCATAAAAATTGAAGCTGTGAAAAATCTTTTCGATTCGCTGCAACGCTCGCTGCTGAGCTCGCGTGCCGCGCGCCGCCGTGGTTCGCGCAGAAGCAAGCGCCGCCAGGTCCGCTTGCCAACCTCGCACAAGAGTCGCGCGCGACCATGCAACCGGCGGAATAGAGACGGTCAAGAAATTCCTGGCGGCGCGGATGACCGCGTTGGACCTCGCACTAGAATTTGTCGCCCGTGTCGAATTTGTTCCCCGCAGAGCTGCGACTATTCCTTCCACATGCAGTAACGCGAGCACTGTATTGGCATACGCCACGCCCGCACGTTTTGATTTTTCGCGTCGCAGCGCCAACTCCATATTTCGCGCAAATTTATACGCGTCAAAATACGCGCGAAAATCGTCCAGCGCTGCTGTTCGCGCCGAGACCGCACGCGATTGATACGCAGCCGGCAAACTTTTTCGATCGATCGCCAATACATACCCGCGTGACAACTGATCCAAAACCCGGTCGCCCGTTCCGTTTTGTAACGCCAATCGCAAGCGTCGACGAAACCGCGGCTCCAGCGCCGTCGCCAAAATCCATCCGTGTGCTACCGCTCCGTGATTTGTGACCGGTTCGCCCCGGACCAGCCGCACTGTGTCAACAAAATCATGCAACACGCGATCACTTTGTACGCGCGGAATTTTTGCAGATTTATTACGAACAAACCGTAACCGCTGACGTAAATGTTCGAGCCCGCCTTGGAACAATTTCAAAACCTCACTGCGCGGTATGGGAAGTTGGAGTAAAACAAATTTCATTGAGAATGTTTTTGTGAGATGGTTTTTGTGTAATGGTTTTTGGTCCGAGCGATTATTTGGCTGGGATTATAGCAATCGCGCGCATGGTGTTTACTCGTGATTCTACTCCTGTGCGAACAGCGCCAACAGCTCCCCCACCGGCGCCATCTAAAGATACACGCCACGTGCCACGATTGATTCCGCCCCTACTCAAAAGCAAATCGCCGTCTAAAAAACCGACCACTTCTTGTTTGTCTGCCAACGTAGCCAGGCTTTGCGTGAGATTTGTGGTCGTGTTGATCAAAAAGACTTGATTTTGTGTTTGTTCGCCCGAACGCAAACCAAGTGCAATAAAATCCCCGTTTTGAGCAATAGACGAAACGATTGGGAATTCTGTTAGCAGGGGATATTCCGCAATTTCCTCGGTGAGTAAATCAAATACCACCAGTGCGGGCGAAATGGCCGCAGGGGTACTATCCGTGGGTAAATATTCCTTCAAAAAAAATACCCGCCCGCGCTCTGCATCGACGCCAATCCCCCGCAAATCTTTGGCCGGAAAAGCTATTTCTCGCTCAGCATCCGGCTCTGCGTCAGGACCGACAGCCTCCGCATCTGTATTTACTTGAAATAATTTGGAGTACGCACGAACACCAGCAATTTGTTCGTCTAGACTTAATTGTCCGTACCAGACCGTTTGATTATCTGCAGACCACGCTAAGGGTACAAAGGCTTGCTGACCAGAAAGTGTCTGGCTGTGCAATGATTGCGAAGATTGCCTGCCTAAATCTTTTTTGTCGGGATATGCCGCAGATATTTTTAAAGTCGCACGCGTTTCTCCGTTTGTAAATTCGCCACTCGACCAGGCGATCTGCTGTCCGTCATTGCTCACCAAAAAATATCCGGACAGATCCGAGTTGGTGACACGAGTTTGTGCGAGTGTCGAACCGCTCACGGTTTTTACTACATGCTCGCGATCGTCAAAATAAAAAATTCCTGCGGTGCGCGACGATACGCCGTGTGACCCCAAGAAGTCGGGCGTATCAAATGAGCGCTCACCCGAGCGCTCGCCAGCTCCTTGGCCAACAACGAGTCGCGTTGGGTGCAGACCTTTGGGTTCGTTTGGAAAATCTTCGGCTGACTCTATATATACAGGTGCGTTTTCGGCGAACGGTAATCTATCGCCGGTGCGTGTTTCGCTCTGGTGTATGTCCCCGGTTCGTCCCCAGTACAGCACACCAACAAAGGTCAAAAGCGCTGCTAAAGCCATAAATAGCCAAACCACTGTGCCGGAACGAAAACTTGCCATGTGTGAACTGATCGTAACATGTGCAACATGAGTAAAATTTGCGTCGCGACCGCATCACAGTTAAACTACCCAGACTTAACTCGAATAATTTTAAAAGGATTATCATATGAGAACGCGACGCTTTCTCTCCGTAATACTCGGGCTAGCCATTGTGGCTTGGTCGAGTGGTTTGGCGTTAATGCCAATTTCTACTAAAGCTGCTACCAATTCTGACAAAGGTAGTGCACAGGACACTTTCTTCGGTAGTCCTGACGACCTTCGCCGTGCCCGGTTTGATTCTCCTGATGCGGAGAATGCGGCTATGGAAAAGCAAATTAAGATGCTTCAGGAGGACCAAGCTCAACAGTCGGGGTCATCGGATCCGATTGGGCCACAGGGAACGATTGGAGCGACTTCAATTTCAGGTAGTCCTACCGTAGCGGAGACATTCATCCAGGCGACAAGCACAGTGGCTCTTAAGGATCAAGCGAGTGATGCCGCGGGGCATATTTGCTCTGTTTATCTCGACACTCGGGATGGTGCCGCTCCAAGTGCAATCGGCTCAATTTATGCGCGTTGTTCTCTTGACAACGGTGCTAGCTGGCTAGCTGAGAAGCGACTCGATGACGTATCAGGTACTGGAAAATCCGGCGACAGTATGTCTATTACTTCAGACGGAGCAGGTGCCTTCTACGTATTTTTTGACAGCTTTAAGGCCAGCTCAACTGCAGAGATTATGGTGGCTGTTTCACGAGATGGTGGAAAGACGTGGTCAGGCCCCATTTTGATCGATACCGTTACGATTCCCTACTTACCATTCACTGGAGTAGCGCTTCCAAATGGCCAGGTACATGTGGTCTGGACAAACTTTGTCCTTTTCTTCACAACGATTGAATTCTCAATGTCGAGCGATTTTGGTTCAACTTGGACTGCACGCAAAACAATTAGTGACACGGCTGGTGCAGAACTCGGCCCCATCATCGAAGTATCTAAACCTTGCGCAGCTAGCGTTTATTGGACAAGTAATCGCTTTAACAGCAGCTTCGACGACCTTGTCTACTCGCGAACAACCGATTGCGGCGCGACATGGAGTGCGAATAGCCGAGTGAACACATCCATCGCTGAAGGCACAGATGATGTGTATAATTACGATATTTGCTCGGATGGCCATGGCAGCGTTTATGCTTCTTATATGATGAGCGACGCCGCCCTGTATGTAAGAAAGTCGACCGATAACAGCGCAACATTTGCAGCACCTACACTAATAGGCACCTTAGATGGTCCTTTTGGCGAATACAGCCTTAATTGTAGTTTTGGGGCTGGTTTAAATCGGGCTGTTGTCGGATTTGAGGGCCATCCTACAGATAGTGATGTAGCATCAGTTAGGACATCTACAGATGGCGGTGCAACTTGGACAGCAGCGGCAAGAATAAATCCAAATCACGCTATCAACGGTCCAGAAATTCAGGACATGACCACAGGTATTGATAGTACAGGGGGCGTAGTAGTCGCCTGGACCCAAGAGTCAGCATCGGGTTCTGGCTTCTACTCACTTTACGTGAATCATAGTTCGAACAGCGGATCTACGTGGGCTAGCTCAGAGATCAAAGTGTCAACCCCAGCTATTGGGACACACAGTGTGAGCTTAACTGGTGATAGACGCGATGGTGGTGCGGTTGAAGAAAATCCAGGAGAAGGCGCTTCAAACAACGATCGCCTCGTATTCCATTTGACTTGGAGTGATACCCGCGCAGGCGCTATTGGTATGTATTACGGCAAGTTAACGTTTGCCGGCACAAAAACAGGTCTAGTTCGACTTTCTGGATTAAACCGTGTGCTCACCGGCATTGAGATAAGCAAGAATGGATTTCCAACGGCAGCATCGGTTGATGCGCTCGTATTAGCGACCAGTCAAAACTTTCCAGATGGTTTAGCGGCAGGACCACTAGCTGCAATGGTTGGCGGACCGGTTTTGCTAAACCCACAGGCAAATATCGATCCCAATGTGCTGGCAGAAATAGCACGTGTATTTGACGGGCGTGCGGACACTGGCGTCGACGTCTATGTAATCGGTGGCCCTGCCGCCATTTCTGACACGGTTATCGCAGCTATAGATGTACTGACAAACGTTGATGTTCTTCGCGTTTCCGGATCGAATCGTATCAAGACAGCTAAGGCTGTTGCTGAGCGGATGGACGTGTTACGTGGACGCGGTCCTTCTGCAGCAATCGTTGCAAATAGTGCCAATTTTCCTGACGCACTTGCTGCGAGCGCTCCCGCATCGGACAAAGCAGTTAATGCAGACCTAATGCCGATTCTCCTTAATCCAGCCGGTAGTTTGGATGGGGACGTATCTGCTTACCTCTCCGCAAGCACGGCTACGCTTAAAACCGTCAACGTTGTTGGAGGTGGACTTGTAGTTACGGATGCTGTCAAAAATGCGATAGATGCGGTTATTGACACAGTGAACCGCTTGTCTGGTGCAAATAGAAATGCAACGGCCGTTGCGATCGCCAGTTTCTTCTACACGGGCGCACTAGCCCCACAATCGATGGGCATCGCGACAGGCCTAGCCTTTGCCGACGCGCTTACCGGTGGGCGGCATTCTGGATTGATGCACGAACCACTCTTACTCGTGACGCCGACGTCCATTCCTGGAGCAACAACTGGTTATATATCAGGCAATGCATCCACAATTGACGGAGGCTTCATCTATGGTGGCACAAGTGCTGTGAGTGAAGGGGTCAGGACTTCACTCGAGTCTCTCTACTAGTTTCACGCCAAGTTACTCGAGGGAATCTACCAAAACAGGCCCCACGTGGGGCCTGTTTTTTATTGTCGCTTTCAGCTTGACTCGATTTCAACCTGATGCGGACAGGGCCAGTCCGACCTAAAAGTCCTTAAGTACCCGAACCTTATCGTGCTGCTTAATCTTCTCCAGCGATTTGGCCTCAATTTGGCGGATACGTTCACGGGTCACACCAAATTCTCGACCAACTTCTTCGAGCGTGTGCTGCACACCATCAATGAGACCAAAGCGCATTTCCAAAATCTTTTGTTCGCGCGGTAATAAGTATTTCATCACGTCACGAACGTAGCCCTTCAACAATTTTTGCGCAGCGGCCTCGGACGGCGCGATCGTCTTGGTGTCCTCGATAAACTCACCAAGCACGGAATCATCCTCGTCGTCACCAACTGACTTCTCGAGTGAGACCGTGTCCTGATTGATTTTAATAATGTGTCGAACTTTATCAATCGGCATGTCCATTTCTGCGGCGATTTCTTCGGGTAGTGGTTCGCGACCAAGAATCTGGACCAAGCGTCGCTCAGTCTGAACAAATTTATTAATGGTCTCGACCATGTGCACCGGAATACGAATGGTTCGTGACTGATCAGCCAACGCGCGCGTCACCGCCTGTCGGATCCACCAGGTGGCGTAGGTTGAAAATTTATACCCTTTGCGATAATCAAATTTTTGCACCGCGCGGAACAAGCCTAAGTTTCCCTCTTGAATCAAATCGAGCAAGGTCAATCCCCCACGGCCTGAATATTTTTTTGCGATCGACACTACAAGACGTAGGTTGGCTTCAATCAAACGCTGCTTGGCAGCCTGATCACCTCGCTCCATACGTTTGGCAAGGTCGATTTCTTCTTGACGATTGAGCAGCGGGACGCGACCAATCTCACGTAAATACATTTGCACGGAGTCGGCAGACAATGCAGAGATGTCGATGCGCCGCTCGTGTGCTTGTTCGGCCTTGGTTTTTTCTTTGGGACGATCGAGGTAGCCGCCTTTCATCTCCAGCAACTCGAGACCAGCGTGATCTAATTTATCGTAAAAATTCTCAAGACCTTCGACCCATCGCTCTGGTTCTGGAATTGAATGTAAAATCTCAGCTTCGGTAATAAAGCCTTTCTGCTGCGCCCGTTCGAGTAATGTGCTGTACGTCTGTTGGTACGTCTGCAGTTCGTCCTTGGTGAGTTTACCAAGGCGTTTACCAGCCGGACCGGGTCGACCCTGGGTACGCCCGCTCTGGGGTTTTGAGGTACCAACGATTCTTACCGGCTTTCCGGGTCTTTTGGCTTTACTGCGAGATTTTGTGTTCACGTGGTGACCAGCTTTTGGCCGGTTACGCCCGTGTTTCTTCTTTGCCATGCAAGTAGTCACAAACTATACAGCAAAATCTCATTGTTGGCCAAGCCCCGGTACAAACCAGTGAGTGCCGGAACAACCCCTGCGCCAGCTCCGCGCTCAGTTTGTTTCATCTTGCCGAACCAAGTCAGCAAGCGCTTGTGTCTTTTTTACAAACAAACCCTGTAGTTTTTCTGCGTCCGTGCCGTGCGCACCTGCCGCTTGTGTATGCAGCGATGCGAGTTCGCGCCTAAGACTCTCACTCGCAATCAGTTGGATCAACTGCGCAAATTCTTTATTGGGATCGACTTCCTCGTCTTGCCCGCTCTCCTCTTGCTCTAATACAAAAAGTTCGCGGTCGATCGCTCGACCAAATTCTTGATCCAGGTCATACATTTTTGCGATCGTTTGGGTCACCCAAATGGTCTCACTCGTAGATTCTGTCCCGCGCAAAACATCAACTACCTGGCGAATTTTTTTATCCTCAAGAATTTCGAGTGGCTTTAATTTGTCCCGCGACAATCCCGGGAAACGAATACACAGAGCAACCAATCGCGCCAAGCGATGTGTGGCATTATCCTGTGCCGTGGATGCACCGGCGCGTATTGGTGCGCCACTACGCATGCCCGGGCCAGAAACTCGTGACGCGCCACGTCCGGTGTGAGGCAAAGCCCCTCTCGCAGAATTGCTTCCACGCGCGAACTTGCTAGCCCGCGCCCGCTCTAGCGCTGTCCGCATGACCTGCTCGGTAACACCGAGTATTTTTTCTAATTGTTGTAAGTAGTGTGTTTGTTCGACGGGGTCGGTGAGGCGCGCGACTTCTGGCAAGACTTCACGTGCAACGGCTTTTTTATGCTCCACACGGCTCATGTCGCGCCCAGAAGTCGCGCGCCGGATATAGTAATCAACTATTGGTTCGCACTCATTAATGGCGCGTCCCCACGCCTTTGGATCATCTCGACACAAGTCATCTGGATCAACCCCCGCTGGCATTTTTGCCACCTTGACGTTTAAGCCACTGGCAATCGCAAGATCAATCCCACGCTTGGTGGCATTGACTCCCGCCATGTCCACGTCAAACGCTAAGATCAGATTACTCGTGTAGCGCTGCAACAATCGTAAGTGTTCGTTGGTCAAAGCCGTGCCACTCGTTGCAACCACATTTCTTACGCCTACCCGATGCGACGAGATCGCATCCATTTGCCCTTCAACCAAAATTGCAAAACCTCGTTTGCGAATTTCTGTTCGCGCAGAATTTAGGGCGAACAAAAACGATCCTTTGTGATACACCTCAGACTCCGGAGAATTAATGTACTTGCCCATTTTTTCATCCGCCGCCAGTGCTCGCGCAGAAAAACCAGTTACGCGACCGACCACATCGATCAACGGAAACATCAAGCGATTACGAAAGCGATCGTAGGTGCCTATCTGAGGGGCTTGCCGCTTGACGACTACACCTGCAGCGATCAATTCTGCCGGACTAAATCCCCGCTTTGTCAGAGCAATCGTCATCGCATCCCACGAATCTGGCGCAACGCCAATGTGAAATTGATCGCGCGTAAGATCGTCCACTTTACGTCGCTGTAATTCTTTGCGTGCGGCGGTTGCGCTAGCATCTACCCCTCGATCTGTTTTGTCCGCCCGCAACGTCTTTTCAAAAAATTCCATGGCGGCAGCGTTAACGGCAAACAACCGCGCGGCTCGACCGGCGCCCAGTTGTTCGCGCCGATTTTTGGGTAACTCGACACCTGTCTTCTTAGCTAAAAATTCTAGGGCCTCTCTAAATTCCAAACCTTCCATCTCCATCACAAATGTGAATACATCGCCTCCTTTGGCACAACCAAAACAGTGCCAGGTTCGCCTCTCAGGACTCACCATAAATGACGAAGTCTTTTCTGCGTGAAAAGGGCACAGCGCCTTGAGATTAATACCCGCACGCCCTAGCGTTAAATACTCACCGATCAGGTTTTCGACCGGTAGGCGCTCCTTAATATCCTGAATTGGGTCAATACTGGGCATTTTTATTGTTCGCAGACATGGCTAGCTAGGATACTACACCATTGCTACGATGCAGAGCATGGCTAGAGGCAATCCACGGGGAACCAATCCAACCGAAGATCGTTTGATCCGTGATATTGAGCACCGCACCGGTAGTCTCGGAGAAGAATTCGAACAAATTATCCGTCCCTACCGCGACGACGCCCTCAATGAAAAAGACTTCACCAATAATCCCTACACAGCCGACGATATCAAAAAAGATCGTGATATCGTCGAAGATTTCAAGAGACGGAAGGAGTATTCCGAATACCGTTCGCCCCAAAGTTATATTTTTGAATATGGTCTCATCCACGGCATGCTTAATGCACGCTTGGCCTGGTTTGGCAAAGATGTGCAGCGCGCCGTCAAAACGGCTGAATCCGATGACTTCCAAAATGGTGTAGATATCGTAGTTTCGTTTGAAGATGACCAAGGGAAGTTGGTTAATTTGGGAATTGATGTGACGACGCGTGAAGAGGAGCGTGCCGTTCGTAGCAAATTAACGCGCCTCCGTGACCGTGCCGACAACCATGATTTGACACGGGTAAAATATTTTGAAGATATTGACCAGCATCATGGCGAGGTCCAAATGCCGGTCATTGTTTTAGGGTTAACAGAGGGCGACGCAGACTTGATGCGCGAACAAATGATCAAGGCCAAACAATACTCGGGCGCGCGAGAAGCGCTCGCCAAATCCCCCCAAATGTTTAGATTCTTGGACTCTGCGGAAATAGAATTAAGCTTTTTTCTCGAGCGCGCCCTTACAGAGGAGGGGCAAGCGCCAACTGGAGCCGTCACAACCGAACGACTGATTGAGCATGCGCAAGCGGTTCGTGCTAAAACCGCTAATAAGAAATTAGCTGAGTACATTGATGCCCACGTGGCGGTAATTAAAATAGTTTCTAAAACGCGAAAAGAAAAAGACCCCCTGCGAAAAGCATCGGGGGTCAATATTGGTCCAGAGCCAGGCCGCCCTTTTACGTATCTGGCTGATCGCCAGAATTTGGGTCGGCTGACTGATTAGAATCTGCGGAGTGTCCCTGGGCATGCTCTGCCTCCGTAACCTGGCGTTCCTCTTCGTCCATGAGAACCAGCATGGTCCCGATGTCAAAAACGCCGCAATCAGGATACTTTGGGACCTTGGTAGGTACAATCACGGGTGGGACCTTAACTTTGGTGCGTGTCTTGGAGGGTAGGCTACGATCCGACACTGTGTTTTCCTTTCTGGGACTTCCCTGGCAAAGAACTAGAACCTGGTTTTTTAGCAAAGGTTGACGGGATTGTCAACGCATTGCGCATGCTTGTTCGCGCTGTGGAAATCTGTCACAAAACGTACCCACAAGATGTGCTATACTTTCTTTTACATAACTCAGATCTATGGCAACGCTACGTGGTGCCCTATTTATTGTTATCGCCTTAGGACTTATCGCCTTTGCAGCTACGCGAGGCGTTGAGGTTTTTGGGTCAAAAAACAACAGGTACGTACTCCCGGCCAGCGCTGCATTGGCCTTTGAGCGTCTTGATTTTGGTAAAATGATCCGCTATCGCGGCCAGGACGGGAAAACCGTACAAGAGCTCCTCATCCAGGCCGCCGAGATTGAAGTCGACCCCAATAACCCAGCCGAGCTGCTCAAAATAGCCGGCCGAAAAGCCAATCCTCCGGACTCCGTGTGGACCTTTACAATCGATGGCCAGGAGCAAACGGCACCAGCCGGCGATACGCCGACAAAAAACGGCCAGCAAATTGAGTGGCGCCTGGAGTAGCCTTCGTTGCCAACAATAGCTACATTTGCACGAGTCGCCCGACGAGAATACCCACCGCAATTGCGACGCCCCCGACCAGCACCATTTTAAGGCCACTTTTTGCGATCGAAACGTGCGCAAGTCTGCCCCCCACGATGCCTAGCCCGAGCAATGCAATAAGCGATAACGCCACCGACAAGTAAAAAGCAGGGCTAACGTCAAGTAATATATATGGCACCAGCGCGATAAAACCGGCGCCGGCATACGAGGCGAACATTAAGATGCCAGCGAGCAGCGGTGTGCGAATACTCGTTTGCTCTTTTTTCTCAAGATATTCCTCCGCCGATGACTCTGATAAAAAACTACCAACGGCCATAGAAAATCCTTCCACAAAGATTAACACCGTTCCCGTCAATAAAATCGTAGCGCGCGGGGCTCCCGCGATCGCAATTCCGGACAACAATCCAACCGTCGACACCAATCCATCTTCCACGCCAAAAATAAATGTTCGTAAATAGGAGGCTCTTGTCAAACGGTCCTGGCCAAATCGTGGCGTGACATGCATCGTCATTTGCTTTTTGAGATTGGATTAGCAGAGCTGGGATTAGCGAAATATTCTTTTGTATGGGCCGCACCTCTGTACGAACAATAATCGCATGACTTACCCGCCGCGGGTGGCTGCTCAAGTTGCAATGTTTTCTTAATTTTTGGCAGCGTTTTTTCGATCCAGCGATCGTTGCCCTTATATGGAATGACACGTACATCAAATTCTAATTTGGCATCAAAAGCCTGTCGGTCAGTCTTACCATTGCAATAGACAAAGTAGCCGGTGTCCGCCACGGCAAAGTCGTTTTTACGTAACAGCCATTGGTAGACCTCCATCTGGCGCTTGTAGCTGTCTTGCCAGGGCGCATCGATGGTAACTGTGGCGGTTTTACTGGTCGCTTTATAATCGACCACGATTAATTCCTCTTGGGGATTTTGCCAAATATCGTCTACCGCTCCAAAGATTTTTAGGTTAGTGGGTTTGTGCAAGAATTGAATGCCGACAAAATTTGTTCGCCACTCATTGATTTTTTTGTGATAAAACGGAATCGCATCAACCTTGTACGTTTCCATAAGGGGATGTTTGGTACCGTGACTCCGGTGAATGTCAAATTCTTTCTTGAGCAATGTATCGACGGCGCTATTGAGATTGAACGGAAATCCCGGTGGCCGTGCAACACCTTGGCGCGTGTCCAACCAAAAACAGCGCGGACATTGCGTAAACAATTCGATTTTTGAGCGACTGATCTTGAAGGGCTCCTGGCTTGTGGGATCAAAAATGTTTTTGGTCCGCTGGGCCTTGTAGTACTCTGACATGCGTTAGATCTTAGTCTAATTTGAGCCCGTAAGCCATGCCGCGCATAAAGACAAACACGCAAATCGAGGTCGTTATATTCAAAAAGTCGCCTGGCAAAACGACAGCAGATGACGCGGCTCATGCCGTGCTTTATTTACTGTTGCATCGAGTCCCTGCGCGAGGCGGCTTTTGGCAACCCCTTACCGGTGGTTTAGAAGAGGGCGAACAGCACCTGGATACGTTGCGCCGTGAGGTCAGGGAAGAAACGGGCATTACAGAAATCCTTAACATCTATGATCCTGGCTATGGATTTGACTATGACGCTGATGGTAAGCAAATCCACGAGTATGTCTATGGAGCCGAGGTTTCGCCCGCTGACGTAATTACGCTATCAGACGAACACGACGCCTTCCGTTGGATAACCAAAGAAGCTGCAATAAAAATGCTCAAGTTTGAGACCAACAAAATTGGACTTGAAAAAGTTGCCGAGCAAATTACGTAAGACCTTTACCCAGAAACAGTAAGCCGGTATAGTTATCGGCAAAGGGATGGCAAACAAAAGGAAGGAAATTATTTATCATTCGGTTAGGCGCTACGTCAAAGATGGCGACGTCTTGATGTATAAGGGTCATGGGCTTTCGTCTTGGCTAATCAAAAAAATCACAAAGTCAGAATACTCGCACGCCGGCATCGCGGTGCGCTGGAATAATCGGCTCATGGTTTTGGAGGCAAAACGCAAGCCAGGTATACGCGTGATTCCACTCTCTACCAGCATTGCAGAGTATAAGGGTGACATCGAGTGGTACACCGCGCGCTCCCACATGACCAATCTGCAGCGTATGCGGCTGGTGCAGTATGCCGAACAGGAAATTGGCAAGGAATACACCACAGTATTAGTTACCGGCAATCTTTTTCGCGCAGTTTTTGGTGCGACCGGCACGGGGACGCCGGACGAATTGGAACCGACAACAAAGATTTTTTGTTCGTACTATGTGGCACAAGCATATAATGCGAGCGGGATTGACTTGGCACCCAATAAACATGATCGCTATACGACGCCCGGTGATGTCGCCAATTCTAAGGCTCTAATCAAGAAGGGCATTTTGAAGCACGTCCCGCATTACTAGCACTCGATGGCCAGGCAAAAGGAGATCAATTATATAGTGGTGCGTAAGCAAATAAAAAGTGGCGATGTTTTTTTGTATAAAGGGACGCGCTTGGCTGATAGATTATTGCAAGGTTGGCGAGGATCGGAATATACCCATACCGGGATTGCGGTGTGGTGGAATAAACGTTTGATGGTCTTAGAGGCAGCCCCGGGGTACGGTGTGATCGTGCGCCCACTCTCGTTTAGTATTAATCATTTTCCCGGCGATGTGGAGTGGTTTTCTATTCGTCAAACGCTCGCCGCTGAACTGCGAAATCGCCTGATACAATTTGCACAATTAGAACTGGGCAAAGAATATTCGCGCTGGGAGGCGTTTAAGTTGGGGGTGCGCGACGTGTTATGGCGATTTCGCGAACCCACAGACTTACCACTCCGACCATCGAGCTAGACATTTTGTTCGTTTTATGTTTCGCAAGCGTATCGTTCGGTGGGTATCGACTTGGTCAGAAGAAAAAGCGACCGAGATACTTTTCCCGATGACTTAGCGCGATCGCGTATGCTGAAAAGTCGTGGCGTGCTGCAACACGTCCCCAGAATTTAATGACTGTTTGATTACGGCAGGTCTTACGCTTTGGATTCCGAGACGAGCTGTATTCCAGTGATGAGCGCCCAGATCCACATGCCAATCATCAGCGGAATGCCTATAAAGACAAATGTGAGCGGAATGCCGATCAAGAACAGCACGAGTTGAAGCACACCTGCGGTCGTTTTCCCGCCGATGAGGCTTCCCAGGCCAGGTAGCACTAGGATATTTAGTATCAGTGCGAGAATCGCTGTTGAGTTGGATATTTTTTTATCTGCCATGCAAATATGTTAGCGAAACTTGATGATCTTTGCACGTGACTTCATTTTCTGGCGGAGGGAGAGGGATTCGAACCCTCGAGACCGGGATAAACCGGTCTGATTGCTTTCCAAGCAATTGCACTCGGCCACTATGCGATCCCTCCACGGACTGTCGCTATCTGCTGCATTTGTACTGTACAACACCCTGGCAAGTAAAAAAACGCCGGCAACTATTTGTTGTCCGGCGAGAGGGATTGTTTACGATGCCAAAGGAACTGTGTTACGAACTCAAAGCTCGTCTCCTGTGCAAACCCCTTTTTGACATCGAGGAGCGCCTGCAGATCATCTGCTGTAACGCGTTGGTATTTGAGATCTATGACGCGCGCCACAAAGGGGTCGGCCTTGACGACTAGCGTAGAGGCCCGTCCGTTGGAATAAACCGCCATGAGCGCTTCCAGTTCTACGTCGAGCGCTTGTGCAATATTTACCAGGCGATTCTTATGTGGCAATTGATGGGCGGTCTCCCACAACGTGATACAGGTCGGCGACACACCAAGCATCGCTCCCAGTTTTCGTTGCGTCAGTCTTTGCTGTTCGCGCCTTTTATTAACGAACTCTCCAAAGTCTTCTGTCACTAATGGCCACCTCCACAAGTAGGTTTTGATAGCACTGCGGACCCGTGCGCGTCAATGCTTCTCAATTTGTGTGAGTGCAGTGCCTACTTTAGAAGATCGAGCATCTCTTCGTAGACTTTTGGCTCGATCGAGTTTGGCCCGCCGATCACAGTGATTTTGTTGATCGTTCCACGGTGTTTAAGTAAGTAGTCACGAACAGCATCCGGCACAGAAGACTTGGCGACAAAGATTGCCGGCGCGCTATTACGTGCGGCAATGGGGCCGACCAAAAGTGCGTCGATAAATTGGCCAGTCAGCGTGCGACCAGGAAAAGCCGTACCTGACATGATAAATATTTGCGATGGGCTTGGGAAAAAGCGATCGGCCATGCGAGTGCTAGTTGCAAAACGCTCGGGGCCGGCAATGCGCTCGATGCTCGGTCCTTGCGCGAGCGATCGTAAGGATTGTTCGACAGCGCTGCCCACCGCTTTGATACCACCGGCAATAAAAATCTTTGTGAGATTTGGATGCGCGTTGAGATATGTTTGCATCTCAGGCGACAATCGATCGGGCGCAGTTAATAAGACGGGTTTTCTGGTGCTGGTTGGCGCTTTGATCGATGCTGGCGAGGACGATGAGAGCGCATCAGCCGGAACATACGCGTTCGCAATAAAGGCTTCGTGGATAGTCGCTGGTTCTAGACTTTGTAAATGTAGCGCGATCAATGCAGAAGTTGCGGTTCGCTCTGGGCCACCATCACGTTGGATGTTTTTAAATCCTGCGGCGCGTAGTTGGTCGGCAACATTTTCTGAGAGTGCTTTTTCACGGCCAAGCATAACGACAGGATCAGTCGGATCAATCAAGCGTTTTATTTCTGTGAGAACGTTTGCGTCTAGGTGGTCAGTAGGTGTGAGCAAGATCGGCGCGTTGAGTTGTGCGGCGAGTGGCGCGCCGGATAGTCCTTCCACGAGATCGTCGGAGCGAATCAACACCACTGCATCCGCCGATTGCGCCGTCGGAAATAGTTGCTGCGAGACCAAGATCGCTGTATCAAGGCGTGTCACACCGCCAATCACTTCTACCGTTGGCTCCCCTACAGTATTTTGAGTGGTTGCGACCGAGGTCACCGCGCCACCGGCCGCACTTGCTGTCGCGGTGTTACCGATGACCGTACCGGACGTTGCATTTACCCGCACCTTAAACTCAATCGTCGCGAGGCCTTGGCGACTGATCGTCAAGTCGTGCAACTCTGGCGTGACATTTACGTCACTATGCACAAATTCAACTTGATATTGCAGATAGCGCGTCCCGTTGAGCGCTGCCGGAATCTCTGCTCCGGGCGCGACCTCAGTAAACAACGACCAGCTCGCTTCGGGTGTTGAGGTGTTGCCGGTTCGTACCTTGAAATGGAGCTCTGAGCCGGCCGGAACAATTTGTGTTGTGTCGAGCTGCCCCCACGTGCTTGGTTGGCCGGAGTCAATTACGGAAGAAAATAGGACGTGAGCGGAAGGCTCGTACTGCAATAAAGTTCCGAAAATGGAACTCACCTCACTATTATTACCACCAATTGCCCAAATACTTTGTGTGCCAGGATCAATTGCTGCATTGGTGCTTCCAGGAAACCCAAGCCCAACCACACCAGACAACGGGGTGAGCGTCTGATCAAACAATCGCGCAAAACCAAATGTTGCGGTAACGACTCGTCCTAGAGTTACGTCGGATAAAACGGCGCCACCAGATCCAGTACCCGTAATGATCGGACCCAGGGGTACGAGATTCTCATCAAACCGCTGTAGAAGTTGCACGCCATCATCATCAAAACCAACAACAAACGTACCTGACGGCATATTCGCGACTGGTCCAAGCAATAAGGACGTGCTACCCGAGAACAAATCGACTGGGCCAGAAATAATAGGGCTGATCCCAGTAAAATCGACTGACGCCACTCGAATTTTAGTTCCAAAACCGAAAGATGTGCCGGCAGAAAACGCCGCGATGAGCTTGCCACTGGGGCTGATCGCGAGCGATGGCGCCTGTCTGACCGAACAGCTCTCAGGACCTACCGACTCGTTAATTTGCGTCGCCGGAAAATTTGGCAATGGATTCGCCAACGCATCAAATCCAGCGACAAATGCTTTGCCACATCCAGGGAACGGCTCCGCCGATTTGGTCCAGCCCATATAGAAATTTCCACTCACGTCTGCTACAAGTGTGCTTTTTGGACTAAGCAAAAAAAACAGCGGGTTCATATCAAGATCGACAAACTCCGTGAACCCTGGACCAGCCGAGTCGATCACGATTTCGTTGGTCCCAACCAACGTACCCATACTCGTTAACCGCTGCAGAACAACTTCCGTTGACGTAAAAAATTGTACGCGATTCCAGGCGACGATAATATCACCCGTTGAGAGCTGCACCGCAGCAGGCCTTTGGTGAAGCTCTGTTCCTGGCGGGGTTGTGCTAATCACAAACTCATTACCGGTTGCAATGCCGTCACGACTAAAGAAACGACCGACAACATGTCCACTTCCGGGAGATCCATCAAAATCTTTCCACCACGTAGCGAACAATCTACCGTCATTGAGCATGACCGCACCCTGGAGGCCCGGTAAATCTAGGAATAAATCACTTGCGGTATCACCTTCAGCTTGCGTTTGATCCAGCCGCACTGCTTGACCCTCAGGTGTAAATCTCTCATCCACAAACAAATTGTCGGTTGGCATTTTAAGAACTTCTGGGGTTCGCCAGCGTGTACCGTTTTCTGAATCAAACCTAGCGTGATCTCCATACGTGGTCTGCCCCGGACCATTTGACCATTCCGCCTGTACAAATGTTCCGGAGTCGAGTGTGCCAACGTTAATGCCGCTTGAGAAAAGCTGGTTCGTGCTGCCGCTATCCGGTACAGGATTTCCATTCAATGTCGTCGAACCCGGAACATACGTCGTCCCTGGCGGCAGATTGTCGGTAACAACAACATCATTGAGAGGCGCTGTGCCATCGTTGGCAACACGAATTTGATATGCAAGGGTGTCCCCTGGATTTACTTTTTGGCCGTCGTCGGTAAAACTACCGTCGCTGTTGGTATCGACCCCTTTGAGAAGAGTCAAGTTTGGTTGACCTACAGCGGTGGTGTAATCAATATGTACGCTGTCGATGACTGGCCTGTCTAACAAAGTACCGGAGTCGAACGTAAGTTTGTACACAAGATTGGTGCCGAGTGTCGGGAAAATAAATTGCTCACCGACTGTGGCAGGATAAAAATTAAGCCCACCATCATTAGAGAATTGGAGGTCAACATCCACAAATGCATTGCGACCATTGACATTGAGCGGCTGTGTTCCATTTATTCCCTCGCTAACACCCGACAAAGTCAGTGTGGCAGATTCTATTGGTAAATCCGTGGAATCAACAGATGTGCTCTGGATTATATTGCGCGCTTCGTCAACCCGTTCTTTAGTAAAACGGGTGATCTGCATAGTGGGTTGGCTGATAGGTCGGCCTAAGACAAAGCTGACACCAGAACTATTCACCGCGATCGTTGCAAACGTAAATGCGGGATCCAGCGGCACTATTTCTGGATCTGTTTTTTTGGGGTGTGGTGTCCAGGCCGAGCCATTCCAGTGATAGAATGCTGGTGCCGCAAAAGCTGAAGGAATTATCAAGACTTGCAGGTCATCTGTTACTGCCGGATTAAATGCCGACGCGAATGCCGAGACGCCAGGTGCAACATCCTCATCAGTACCAGGTCCATTCAAAAAACTTTCGATGTTGCCTCCTGGCGTAGCCGCCGCCGACTCATTCCAAAAGACATGTTTTACTCCGCCCGTAAAGAAATGTGGATCGCCTGTAGCTGGATCAGTAATTTGAGAGTGAATGTTACCAATCATGACGGTTGTCGCTCCCGCACCTCCAGTAAGGTTGGTCCATCCGCTCCCGACGGTTTTTGTAATGACATCGATAGTGGCAGAGCCTGGGCTGAAGCTCATATACAGTTGGTCAAGTGCGCCGATCGACATCCGATGATTGATCGCTCCCACAGCGGGCGCAATGATCACGGGCGGATCTGTTGGTGTCGGTGTCCATGTGGCTCCGTTCCAAAACTGGTAAGCAACTCCTGCAGTAGTATCGTAGGTGATATGCGGATTTCCCACTGAGTCGACCACCATAACGCTCGTTTGCGAGGCGGTTGCGTTTACAGTGATTTGCTCTTCTCCGGTGGCGGTACACGTCATGTTTCCCCAGGCGGAAAGTAGCGGACACCAACGCGTTATGTACAGTTCGGTATCATCACCCACAGTTGGTCGAGCCCACCAGTGTGCGATTGGGTTTCCCGCGGTATCAAATCCTAGTCCAGGTCCGGCCCCCTGTTGTCGGAGTGGTGAAAGAATATCGGCACCCTGTGTGCTATCCATTTTTACCCAAGCGCCTTGGTCTGGTCCAAAAAAGGTTGGGTTCCAGCGGCTAAATGCTGCTTGGCGATGTGGCGCAGTTGGAGCAAGCGTCGTATCAATTGACGAGAATGTAATCCATGGTTGATCATCTGGACCAATAGTAAGATCGGAACCGGCCATATTGTAAAGTCCCGGAACGAGCTGCGGAATTTCTTGCGGACCTTTTAAAGTGAGATCTTCTAATGTCGTCCACTCCCCATGAAACAAACTCGCTTCACCGATTGTCGGATCCCAGTCTGCGGTTGTCGTGGGATCCATAAATGTTGTCGTACTAAAATCTTCGTCAAAAGAAAAATCTTGAGCCTCTGACGATATGCGTTCGCCGCCGGTGAGTAAAAATACAGTCACCATGAGTAACCAAATGACGACAGCGCTTAACGTCGCCCAAATAATGAGGTGTCCTGATTTTATTGATGAGTTATTTTTTGTCATGATCGTACGACTATTTGAGTAGATCAATTATTGCTTGTCGCACGCTCGGGTGGATTACTTGGTCGCCGCCGATAAAGTAGACCTGACCAATGGTTTTGTCGTGATTCTCAAAGCAGTTTCGCACCGGCGTTGGCAACCTATCTGGTCGAACAAAAATTATCGGCGCATTTTTAGCGGCTGCTGCTGGTCCGGCGAGCAATGCGTCAATCGGCACAGAAGCGGTACCTGGCAGCAGTGCGCCTTGGGGTGTTCGTGCCGGGATACCAAAACCAGACATAACAAACGTCGTGACCGGAATTGGGAAGAAGCGATCGGCAACGAGAGTCGTGGTGACAAATCGATCCGCACCTGCGATTCGCTCGGTTTGTGGTTTTTGCGGCAGTGCTTTTGCTTCTTTGTCCAATGTTTGACCGAGCACAGTAAGTCCGCCGATCTCGTAAATCGTTGTGATCGTTGGAGTAGCAGACAAAAAGTCCTTGACCTCGGCAGAAAGCTGCTCTGGTTCGACCAAGAGGAGTGGCTTTCTGGCACCACCCAGATCACGGATACTGGCAAAGCTAGACGCCGATAATGCATCTACAAATGTATTTCCATTGGCGAGGATTGCTTTGGTAAATGGTTGCGGCTCGTACAGGTCAAGTTCGCGTGCAATTTTGACTGATGTACCGCGGCGCTCGCGATCTCCGACGCGCTTGAGATTGGTAAATCCGGCAGTTTGGAGCGCTGGTTCGATTGCGGCTGGATCTAGCGCGGCCTCTTGGCCGAGAAGATATACAGGCTCGCCCGGTGCGATGAGGCGTTTAATTTCTGTCAGCACCGTGCTGTCGAGATTATGCGTTGGCGTCAGTAAAATCGAACCATTACATGCCGACGCCAAAGGACTACCCGGCAAGGCATCAATCGGTTCATCCGCGCGCGCGACCAAAACACAATCGGCCGTTTGATTTTGTGGGAACAAATGTTGTGACAAATCAATCGATGTCTCAATGCGATCATCGCCACCAATGACGATGGTCGACGCAGGCAATATAGAATTTTGCGTTGTGTTGCTTGCAGTCGCAGTCGGCGCATTGCTGGCCGATGCAATTGCATCATTATTGATGATAGTTCCCGCCTGGCCGGTCACTTGTACTTGGTACGTCACGTTAAACAATGCAGTGCGATTAAATGCGATATCAAACAACTCTGGCGTTAGCGAAACATTTGTATGCTCCATCGTTACGCGATACTGCATGTAGCGATGCGGGCTGAGTGTGCTCGGGATTGTTCCGGTCATGAGCGTGCCATTGAGCCCATACGGAATATTTGTAAATAGAGCCCAAGATCCGTCAGGTGTTGACGTGTCTCCAGTTCGCACATCGATGGCTAAACTCGTACCAGGAGGCACAGTGGCATGCCCGATCATCGTTTGCCACGTGCTCGCCACTACGCCGTCGAACACAGACGAAGAAAGCTGGTGTGGTATGGGCTCGTATTGCAACTTGCCGACGTGCATGTCCAAACCGAAGAACGGCACCCCTTCTAACCAATCGGCGTAAACAGAATTTGTTGCATCGTCTACATCTATGTAACTATTCGACAACGATATTCCAAAAATTGGCGAGACTACCTCACCAGATAGCGGAACTAGATTGACATCGAGCATCTGCGTGACATGCCCACTAATCGCATCAGACCAGCTGACAAATATTCTTCCATCAGTATGGTCAACCGCGACATCGGGCGAAAAAGAGGTCGCGCTGCCAAGTGATGCGGTGCCCGTAATAGATCCTGTGTTATTTACTCGGACCAGGCATACTATTCCACAACCTGGGTCGCCATTAATCAGCATTGCCAAGACTTCTGTCGAGGAGCCGGGTGCTCTTGCAAGGCTCGCAAGAGACAAACCAGCAGAAGGAATGATGGTTGTCGGCGGCGACACAATTGCCCCTGCGGACGAAAGCGTTGTCGTTATCAAATCAAATGGACCAAATGCAGATAACCCTTCTTGAAAAACTGCTTGGACTTGCCCAAGTCCGTTGACCGCAATTGATGGCGCGCGAGAGACGGTACAACCACCAGCGTCGACTTGCACTTCCGGATGTGGTACACCAGGCCATAAAGGATTTCCTGCACTATCAAACTTGGCCACAAATGCTCCACGGCAGCCAGCCGTCGCATCCGAGCGCATAAAACTCACGTAGATATCACCGGCGGCATCTACTGCGAGTGGACTTTTTGATGTTCCGGCAAGACCAAAAGTAGCCTGCGTGTCCAAGCCGATAAATCCTGCCGGAAAAAATACAAACGGTTCACTTGCCAATACTACTTCACCAGTAAGCAAGGCCCCATTTAGGTCGATACGTCGCATCACTATTTTTTGCGGCGTACCGAACGAACCTGTTTGCCAGACAACAACTATTTCGCCATTGGGTAATTGGCGCGCCGCCGGTCTCAAATTAGCAATTGGAGGCGCAGCACTACTCAACAATATTTCGCCGGTCAATGCGTTACCATTGGCATCCAAGAAGCGTCCACGAATCTCACCGCTTATAAGAGTCCAGACCGTGAAGACTCGCCCATCGGCCAGGGCTACAACAGAATCTAACCCACCACGCACGTTCCCAGAACTAGTTACGGTCGAAGAGTTCGGAAATGCAAATGCTTCGTCGACCCACAACGGCTCAGTTGGAATGCGCAGAATTTCCGGTACTTTGAAGTTGACGCCACTGGATTGTTCAAATTTGATGCTATCCGTAAATAGTGTCTGGCCTGGTCCCCCACTCCAATCCGTTTGGGTAAGGGTTCCGCCTAAGATATCTCCAAGCGGTAGCCCCGATACCAGTGGGCTTTGTCCGTTGACATCTGCTACCGGCGCACCATTGATTTTGGTTGTACCCGGGATATACGTCGTGCCGACTGGCATCTCATCAGTTAGCACAACATTGTTAGCCGCTTCTTCACCGCTATTTGCAACTTGTAACTGATACGATAGTACTTGTCCTGGTTTAACTCCCTGGCCGTCATCGCTAAATACACCGTCTCCATCGGTGTCGAGCACTTTTGAGAGTGATAGATTGGGAACTTTTGGCGCGATTTGGTACGCAATACTCAAAGTATCGAGCACGGGTCGATCCAGTAACGTTGCCGAGTCCATTTCGCATTTCCATTGCAGACGCGAACCAACCGTCGGGAAAGTAAATTCCTGACCAATAGTTATCGGAAAATAATCTGTGCCATTGTTGGCCATAAAACAATCAACGTCCACAAATTGATTACGACCTTCTTGATTTAAGGGTACGGGTACTGCCAGGCCGTCAGTACCAGCGCGTCCCCGGCTCTCACCGGTAACGGTAAGTGTCGCGGTCAATATTGGATCAGCAATGGCGTCGACTGCAGTTGATGCAAGAACATCCCTTGTGACATCTGCAAATTCCTCTGTCCATCGGACGATGCCTATCTCTGGATCGCTTCCCGCCTTACCTCGTGCGGCATATGCAATCCCCTCACTATCGATGGCCAGGGAGAAAAAGGGCGAAAAACCACCGCCGCTACCGACGACAGGCATTGGTTCGGGCAGCGCCTTGTCCTCATGCGAGGAAAAACTTGTACCATCCCAACGACCAAAATACGTCAGAAGAGGGCCAGAGGCTGTCCTAAATATTATTGAGGGCTCCCCCCGAGGTCTACTAGGGTCAAAAACCCAGGACGAGGTGCCGCCCGCGGCAACTAAAATCCCATCGAGGCTAAATGCATCCATACCAGGAGTGCCATCTATTTTTACAAATTGAAGTCCATCCCAAGCGGTCTGTTCAAAGTTGGTATCGAAAAAAGATCCGGTGACTGTCCAGCTAAAGTGCGGCAGATCCGTCACTGGATTCTGTGCCATTGAAATAGAATTGACGCTGCCCGAGGGCCATGATTTTACTATTGTGTAGCCTGGTGTGCCATCTAGCGCAGTAAAAATACCGGCACCGTACGGATCTCCTTTGATGCCTCGAAATTCTTTTGGTGCAGCAGTTGTTGCTGCATTTCTATACCCGATATGTACAACGTCATTACTATCAACTGCGAGAAATGCGGCAATTAATACCTCAGAAATAGTCTGATCTGCTGACACGATAATATCCGCACCAGGAACACTAGGCACGGCCAGCTTTACCCAGGCATTGGTTACCGGATCCCAGCGAGTATATTCATCCGTTGCAGCTACTAGAGGTGCGGAACCACAGTAGGCAGTCAAAAAATGCAGACTATCTTGACTGTCCATTGCTGCATCGGTGAGACACGTCGTACTAGGATTTGTTGATGCATCGTGCGGCACTGCTGCAGTGCAATCCATGTTGCCAAATTGATCAAAGATTGTTGCCGTCGGCAGTGGTGTTGTACTTGAGCAGTAGCGCATAGCATATGGCCGCACAGGATTTCCAAACATTATCGGGCGATCCCAAAAGGCTACAACTGGTAAATTATTACTATCGAACATTAACCACGAACGGTGTGCACCTGACGCCTGTACACTAAGAAATCCCGGAGCAAGGTGGTCTGCACCAGGTGTATTATCACCCTTGAGCCACGCACCTTGATTGGGCCCATAAAAATCTGGGTCCCAATGCGTATACCAGTACGTGGAATTGGGAAACTCAATGGATACTATAAAAAGGTGCGGCTGATTGTCGGGTCCAATTTCTACATTTACTGTCACAGTTCCAGGATTCTGAGCGTAGGTGTTGGGCGGTAGCGCTTTTTGCCCGGGAATCGAGTGGTCCTGAATATTTGTCCACTCGCCATGAAAGAGTGAGGCCTCGCCGTCACTCGTATCCCAATCTGCCGTGGTTGAAAGATCCTGATACGTTGTCGTAGAAAAATCCTCGGTAAACGTAAAGGTTGTTTGCGCGCTGCTTTGTTCGCGTGTTCCACCGGTTACAGCGAACACTGTCAAAACAAGAAGCCCCAAGCCCAAGGCAATTAGCCCGAACCACAAAAAGACGCGTTGTTTGTTTTGGGAAGTTTTTTTGGCCATGACGACGCTGCACTCCTTTTATTTTTGGGTCTGTGTTCCAAACGCCTTAAACAGCGTTACAAGAGCATTCTACAGCATTTTAACACGTTTGTCAAGTTTTTTGGGCGAACAAAAAGGGCAGCGTGTGCCCTTCTTGCTACGACCATTTTTCGTTGTCGTCCCTCTTGCACGTCTACATCCCCATACCACCGTGCATGTCACCCATTCCACCCGGCATTCCGCCCGGCGCTGGATCTTTTTTCTCGGGCAAATCCGTGACGGCTGCCTCAGTCGTCAGTAACATTGCCGATACACTAGCCGCATTTTGCAATGCCGAACGTGTCACCTTGGTTGGATCAATGATTCCCGCTTTGACCAAGTCCTCAAACTTATCGTCGGCCGCATTGTAGCCAAAATTACCTTCGCGCTTAACGACTTCTGACAAAACAACCGCGCCATCTTGACCAGCGTTAGCGGCAATTTGTCGTAGCGGCTCTTCAAGTGCGCGCCGCAATATCTTAATACCAACCGTCTCATCACCCTTGGCTTTGACATCGTTCAATGCTGGGATTGCGCGGATCAACGCCACGCCACCACCCGGAACAATCCCCTCCTCGACGGCTGCCTTGGTTGCAGACACGGCGTCTTCGATACGGTGCTTTTTTTCTTCCAATTCTGTTTCTGTTGCAGCTCCAACTTTGATTACACCCACGCCACCTGACAATTTTGCCAAGCGTTCTTGCAACTTCTCGCGGTCAAACTCGCTCTCGGTCTGCTCCAGTTGTTTGCGAATTTGTTCGATCCGCTCGTTGATGGCTTTTTTATCACCCTTACCACCAATGACTGTGGTGTTGTCTTTATCAGCAATAACTTTACTCGCTTGACCAAGATGTGTGATCTCAGTCTTGTCGAGCTTAAGACCAACATCTTCAGAAATTACGGTACCGCCGGTCAATGTCGCAATATCCGCCAACATTTCTTTGCGGCGATCGCCAAACCCAGGCGCCTTAACCGCCAAGGTATTAAAGACTCCCTTGAGCTTGTTGACGATCAACGTGGCGAGCGCTTCACCGTCAACTTCTTCAGAAATAATCACAAAGTTTTTCTTACCAGCTTGAGCGAGTTTCTCGAGCAACGGTAAAATCTCAGCGATCGAAGAAATCTTCTTGTCTGTAATCAAGATCATCGGGTCCTCAGACACTGATTCCATCCGAGCGGTATTGGTAATCATGTACGGAGAAATATACCCATTGTCGAACTGCATTCCCTCAACAACTTCTTTATCAAGTCCAAGTGTTTGACCTTCCTCCACCGTGACGACTCCGTTGGGTCCAACTTGTTCCATGATCTCGGAAATTAACTTACCGACAGTTTCGTCTCCAGCAGAAATAGACGCGACCTGTGCTCGCTCTTCTTTGGTCTTGATTGGCTTGGAAATTTCAGCGAGCTTTTTGACCACGGCCTCAACACCGCGCTCAATCCCACGCCGAATCAACATTGGATTGGCTCCGGCCGTGACGTTTTTAACTCCCTCGGTCACAATCGCTTGAGCCAAAACTGTTGCAGTGGTAGTGCCATCTCCCGCGACGTCATTAGTTTTGGTCGCAACTTCCTGTAGCAACTGGGCACCCATGTTCTCAAACTTATCTTTGAGATCTATCTCCTTGGCAATCGTAACACCATCATTGGTGATGGTTGGTGCGCCAAACCCTTTATCAAGAGCTACGTTGCGGCCTTTGGGACCAAGTGTAACTTTGACCGCGTTGGATAATTTATTGACGCCGGCCAAGAGGCCCTGTCGCGCCGTCTCTGCAAATACAATCTGTTTTGCCATAAAATTTTCGTTAGTAGATTATTTTTCGTAAATCCGCAATATAACTTTGTAAATCCGCAAAAAATTATTTCTCGACAACAGCGAGTACGTCGTTTTCGGATACCACCAAATACTCCACATCGTCGATTTTTATTTCGGTCGGACCATACTTTTGGAACAACACCGTGTCACCAACTTTTAAAGACATCGGCATAATCTTGCCGTCGTCGCTCATCTTGCCCGGGCCCACGGCGATGACTTCGCCCTGCTCCGGCTTTTCTTTTTCTGCAGTGGCTGGCAAGACGATGCCCGACTTAGTTTTTTCTTCCTGCTTCTGCGCTTTGATGACAACCTTGTCACCGAGCGGTCGCAAACTTTGTGCCATATGTTTGTATGGTTAGTAAATAAATTTGTCACGAACAGAAAACTTCGCCGTGCCTTATTTATTGCGTTCGTACAAAACGATGTACTCAAGCAAACAAAAAATCACACGGGCGGGAAGTCCCTGTTCGCCCTGTCGAAATGTAGGTTTTAACGTGGTTGCGTGTCGTATCCATGCATCGCCGATGCCCGGACACTCATAGCCATGTCAGGCTTTTGGTTTCTCGCGGTTTGCCCCCGAGGGGAACCAAAAGGCCGCAACGCCAGCGTCAATAAACCCAAAAGAACAACGTCGCCACGTTAGCACTCTCCCCCCTCGAGTGACAAGTCGTCAGCGGACGCGGCTTGCGAGTGAAGCCGGCGAGTAGAAAAAAAGGCTCCCCAATTTTGGAGAGCCCTGTGATGCAGAACGAGTCGCGACCGAGACACAGTCTTGCAGTGGTGCGACTGCACTTATTTGAAATTGGCCTGGATGTCGGCCAGTTCGATCCGACCGTTCCAAGTGAGCGCCAAATCCTTGTTGATGGCCGATCGTTCCTCGACTGGTACGTTCAAAGCGGTGACCCCCCGAAAGTCAGCAGCGAGGGTTTTTGCGATTTCTTCTTCAACGTGTGCCCGAACAAAATCGGTCAGGTGTTCGTTGATGAAAACATCTGCGCGTGCATGCTGATTGACGACGGCCATGAGTGCAACCTTATCAGAGGTCAACCATGCGCCGTCGACCACAGCAGTGCCGGTGATTCGTACTTTATCACTCGTGAGCTGGTCAATGGCCACAGAAATGTCATACCACTTTGCGACCGACCGGATCTTGGCAACAAATGGGATCGCGAAGGCATGCCCCTGCGACATCACCACCGTCTCGTCATTGATGATCCAGCCGCGCCCAGTTCCGAGCGGCGAGAAATACATCGACGATGCGGCAATGAGAACTGCCGCCGGTGCAAGAAACGCCGCCTTGAGTGCCAGTCGGCGCGACGATTTCTTATCGTCTTCATCAGCCCCGATTGCCCACTTGGAAGTCGCCCAGCCGACGATCGAGATGCCAGCAACCCACAACACTAGATAGTTGCGGTGCATTAGGCCAGCCGCCAATCCGAGGACGACAAGCCAGCTACATGCTCGAACCAAAAGTCCGGCACCGATGCTATCCCACAAACCCCATGCAATGGCGATCACGACTATGCCAACCGTGGGAGCCCAGGCCTGAGTAGTGTTGCCCGTTACGACGCCCGTGATAATCATGCCCAACAGTGGAGCAAAGATCATCAAGAGCCCGCAAACTGGAAGGATCGTCTGCCAAAAGAATTCCCAGTAATTAGTCTTGCTTGGCGGAATTGCTGGGATTGCCCGTGGGCTTGAAGTACGATGCGGCACCGGCTGGGACCGCTGCGCTGGTGCGTCAAGATTCAACGGCAGTTCACCGGCCAGGCTGGACTGGTCACCGTCCGGACTTGGCACCAGGGTTCCGCCACCGCCTGCCAGTTCCATGCCACCAGCTGGTTCGATGTCGACTGCTGGGGCCATTGCAGCCTGAGCCTTGGCTGGCACGACCACATGCCTATCGGGCCGCGCGTGATAGTCATCTGGAATGAGATCCGCTGTTGGAATCTCGGCGACAGCCTCTTCTATCTTTACCCGCGGTAGTTGTTTACTCATGTCACGCTCCTCTCGACTGTGTATTTTCGCAAAAAGTTTGTAAGGGACGAACAGTCCGTCCTTCTGCAAACGGCGTAGCCAGAAAAATCAGAAGTTGGGCACCGTATCAAACTGGGCCGGACTGTCAATCGGAAGGCGTAACGTAGGTTCCCCCACGCGAACCAACGCGCGCGGGATGAGTTTCTGCAAATTTTTCTAGTTCGTCGCGATGTGTTGTGATCAGCGTCGCGTAATTTGCAAGATTGCGCGCCATAACACGAGCCATCCGGTCGGTACTTACATTAGCGCGGCGTTTGTCTGGATCCTCGATCATCGAGCCGCCGACTTCACCAATCCAGTAGGCAAAACTTTCCGGTGGAATGACAAATCCAAACCACTGCAGCGTGCTAAATAAACTGCCCATGATGTGTTGCGCACCGTCTTCGTGGCCGGTAATCACAACGCCGGCGACTTTGTGATACAAATCCGATTTGTTGGTAGCAATGTAGCTCTCATCAAAGTGAGTCATACGCTCAAGCACACGCTGAATTAAACTAGAATGTTCGCCCCACCAAATTGGCGTTGCAAAGATTACGATGTCCGCCGCACGAATTTTTTTTGCGAGTGCCGGCCAGTCGTCGTTTTTGCCGGTGCCGTCAATTGTCTCATCTATGCCTGCGGGTAAATTCAAATTTGCGAGGCGAACCATCTCCGTGCTTACGCCCAACTTCCCTAGATAGCCCAGCACCACGTTGGTAAGCTCAACGGTATTGGTGAGGCCCGTACCTGTTTGTAATGTCCCGACAAGTGCCAGAGCTGAAATTGCGTTGCGAGCCATTATTGTATCCAGCCGTAAAAATTGTCAGGTTCGTCGTCTTTCAATTCCAAATCAAGTAAGTCAGCGACCTTTGCTTCATCAGCATCGAAATCTACGAGCATAAATTCAACTGATCCCGCCGAGTCTACGGTAAACAAAAGTAAGCCATCATCGGGGCGAACACTCACCGGCGTCACCTCCGCGCTCTTACCAATTTTATCTGCCTCGTCGCTCGATAATATATTGGTTCGTTTTTTGGTGCCAATATCCAGGCGCCACAAACCAGAGATGGCACCATATACAATGCTCTCATCATCTTTGCTAAATAGTGGCGCCGTGTAGCGCTCAGTCGGACTTTTCCGTAACTCAGTCAACTCGCCCGTGGCGCGATCAAACAGTTCGATCAAAAATGGACCTTCCGCCTCTGATCCCAAACTTTCTCCAGTCCCCCGTGCCACAACAACCGATTTTCCATCGTGAGAAATTGCAAACCCTCGCCCAGCAATCGAGAAATCCATAAGTTTTTCAAAGTCGCCATCGGCTGCTGCGTTGGCGCCAAGACTGATCACGCCAAGCTCCCCCGGATCTTCGATGCCAGGGTTAACGCGTACAACAAAAAGGTCCTCACCGCGCACTGCTTTGGGTAGCAGGCCAGTGCCGTCCGAATCCTCTTGCGGCCGCTCAAAACTATTGAGCTTTCCGTTAGCAACGTCAAAAACGTGCAGCTTATTGGTAATTTTAAAATCGGTGCCATCTCCATCCGTGAAAAACTCGGAGTAAAATAAAAACTTGGAGTCCTCTGACCAAACCGGCGAGCCAAATATATTAAGCGTGCCCTCTGCGATGTTATGTCGTGCGCGTCCATCGACGCTGGTGACGTACAGCGTCTGCTCACCATCTTCGCCCTGTTTTTTTTCGTAATTGCGATCCTGTAGTACCGCGATTAATTTTCCGTTGGGTGCCGCCCACGCCGTAAGCGGGATGTCTTTTGAGGTACCGCTCAAGTCAAAAAGGGTGCCTTGATCTAAATCTTTTGTTGCTGAAACTTTTGTGTCTACCGCATTCACACTAAATCGAAATGGTTTTTCTGCATCTTCATCTTTTCGTAAATCAAACTGACGGCCATATGTAAGGCGCGTCAACTCATCCGCGTCGGGGGTTGGCTCAACCGTGATACCCGTGGCGACCTCACTCGTGTCATTAGATGTTTGCGAGCCTGAGTTCGATAAAGAGTCCGTTGTTTTATTGGTTTTTGTGCCAAAAACACCAAACGCAAAAAGAGCCAGCACTACAATGCCGGCTACTACAAGAATCGCAATAGCTACCCAAATCCAAACCGTAAGGCTGGGCTTTTTTTTCTCAGCTGTGGGCCGAGCGACTTCCGGTGAGCGTCGTATTTCCATAGCGGCATCATACCACCTGGAACTGCGCGTAAACAAAAACGGCCGGCGAAGATTCGCTGGCCGTATAATCGGGAAACAGTTCGAGGAACTCGAGGATCCCGTTGAGGATCACGCGACTGATTCCACCATGGACATTTTCGTCCAGATAGATGAGCAATCCCACTGCTCCAAACAGCGTTGCAATAAGTCCCGGTACAAAGAGAACTATGAGAATGTTGACCAGGCTCATTGACGCACCTCCAATGTCAGGTTGCCACCAAGGCGTTGATGCTCGGGAATCTCGCTTGCCCACATGATGCTGGGCGGAACAACAAGCTCGACGTGCTTGGTGCCTGACGTATCGTGGTAGACACGCACTTGAGGATCCCCCGGAAAAGCACTCACCAGAATTCTGTAGGGTGCGAGACTCGGCGACAGGACACCATCCGGCAATCGGAAGCTGATGAAGCAGAACTCCGGCTGGGTCTGACCGGCCATTGCTCGCCGCCCGTTGTAGGTCAGGGCACTGGCCTTGATCTTGTATGTCCCATCGGGTACCTGCTCGAACCGAGTGGGCCTCATCGCAATTACGATCACTGCGACAAGCATTGCGGCGGGCAGCCAAAGATTGCTGAAACGCGAGTACATGGATTTGCCTCCTGTGTTGGAAAGAACAGACCTCTGACGAGGCCATAAGGACGCTACCGTAGCAATAAAAACGGCCTCTGTCAAGCCCGCCTTTATTTGTCATTTTATGGCTTTTTGGCCTTCTAAAGCATTAATTAGGCCGTATTTTAAATTGTCCGTACAGGGGGTCTTGACAATTTTTTATTTTCTGCTAAAGTGCTCGGAACCACTAGAGGTGATTGCACCCGGAAAGCATCCGGTCAAGCGAGCAACCTGCTCTAGATCTTCGGTCGCTGCGGTGGTCCCTCGTCGGTCGCAGTCGGTGTCGGTCGGTCGTTCGTTTCAAAAACTTGGAGTCGCGCAAGGAAGGGCGAAAAAATACGGCATAGCCACTAGTACCCCTCCCAAAAAGCCTTCGGTGCCTCAAAAACACCAACCGCTGGAGCGCCACCCTTTGAGTGGTAATCACTAGGCCGAGTTAACTTGGTCACGAAGATGACGCAGGGCGTTGTTCAGAACAATTGCTGGCGGTTCGTCGCACGACTTAAGTCAGTAGGCGCTAGCACCACTCCGCCCAAAAACAACGGGCACGGGCATGGCACAGTGCGCGGTAATTGCGAGGCACCGTTGGCCAACGCGACCACCACTACCTGAGCGCACGGACCGCGCTCCCCTTTCCGCTCAAGCGAGTGTCTTGAGCCAAGAAAGTAGGAACCGAGATGGGGCTCACACTTTAGTCCCCCGGGATGCACCACGGGGGACTTCCACACATCGCGACGCAATGCGTCGCACCTAGGACCGCATCATAACCATGATGCGGTCCTTTCATTTTGTCTTATTTTGTCCGAAAAAAATTTTCAGGGCGAGAAAAAGCCCCAAGTGGATACTTGGGGCTTTTTAAATTCACCTCAAAAGTGCGCTTAAGCCTACGGGGCTTCTGGCCTCCCGTTACGCGACGGCAGCCGTGCGCTTCACCTCCCGCTTGCGCCCGAAC
>CAZCZY010000033.1:0-3755 GCA_964503525.1 uncultured Candidatus Saccharibacteria bacterium | reverse complement strand
AATAATTCACCGGTGATTGTCTCGATACCTCATGCGGGCACCTGGATTCCTCCAGAAGTTGTGCCGTATATTCATCGCGAGCGTTTCTTGCTCATCGACACAGATTTGTATACGGATGTTTTATATCGATTGGTCTCGTCTTTTGCGAGTACCATTCAAACCGCCGTCAATCCGTATATTGTAAACGTCAATCGCAGCAAAAAAAGTCGGACGCAGCCGGTCATACCGATGAATTTCCTAACGGGACGCCCCGTGCATCGACGGCTATTACCGCGGGCACTTAAAAAAATTATTGTTCGTACATATTACGACGCATATCGAGAGGGGCTTGCCGACTTACTACACGCGGCCAAAAAAAAGTTTGGGTATGCGCTGCTCATTGACGCTCACAGCATGAACACTATCGGTGGCGCAAAAAGCGTTGACCCGGGCGAGCGCCGACCGGATTTTACGGTCAGTGATGCCTGGGGAAAAAGTTCACCCAACGCAGTGACAAACGCGATAGAGCGCACCTTGCGGTCGGCGCGGTTCGTCGTGTCACGTAATGCGCCCTATTCAGGGGGTGACATAACCAAGCATTTTGGACGGCCAAAGCAAAAAATATTTGCGGTTCAAATCGAAATCAGGCGAGCCCTCTACATGAATGAAGTCGCTACGGAGTTGGCTCAACGCCGTGCTTCTGCCTTTGCGCTAAAAGCCGCCTCGGCAAAATCTATCGGCCACCTTTTGGCTAAAACCGTAAAAAACGCCCAAAAACAGGCCAAAATTACGGTTCGTGCCTAAAAGGACGTCACGGGTTGCGCCAAATGCTAAGATACAGCCGTTCGTACCTGCGACCGGCTTAAGCCTAGAAGAAGGGCACGAGCAGGGTCAGTACCACGCCGGCCACTAGGATCGCGGTAATAACCCACAGTAAAATTTTCTTGATTCCTTTTGACATGAGTATCGCCGACTATTTTACCCAACCTCTCAAGAAAGACGAAACGGTCGTTGCGATCATTCGTAAACACTGGATCACGCTAGTATGGCCAGTCTTTATTGTCCTAGTCGGCATAGGCCTGCTGGTTGCGTTTTTGGACTTCTTTTTTGCGGCACAATGGAGTCTCATTGTGTGGGTCGTGTTGCTCGCCGCTGTAGTCGGTTTTGCGGCATTTAACTGGGCGGTGCACTACTTTGATAGTTTTATCGTTACCGACATGCGCATTATTGATATTGACCAGCGCGGTCTGTTCAAACGGGTAGTATCAGAAACTACTTTTGATAAAGTGCAGGACGTTACCTACGCCATCGTGGGCATTTTTGCTACGACCATGAACTACGGGACAGTTTCGGTACAAACAGGTGGCACAGAAGCGCGAATTGAGCTTGATCATGTGGGCGAACCACGGCGCGTACAAGAAGTCTTACTCGAAGCGCAAAAATTGTTTAAGGAGCGACATGGTAAGGAGTTGACGGCTCACGAGCTGGTCGAATTGCTAGAGCTAGCCAAGAAAACAGAGGGTACTGCTGGGGGCAATGACATTTCTGCCAGTGACGAGAGCCCAGAAGCTGACGTTGAGGAATAAGTAACAGAATTTCTAGCGCATGAGCGTTCCATTTTCGCTAAAATCCAAGCCCACAATTAATCGTGTTTTGCATGGCGGACGGTGGATTGTTCTTGGTGGACTAGTCGTTATTGTTGGGCTTGGCATTGCACTAACCCGAGATGTCATCCGCAAGGCACGCATTCGTAAAGAAATTACGGCCCTCGAGCAGCAAATAGGCGGCCTCGAACGACGCAATGAAGAATTGGCCGGCCTGATCGACTATTTTGAGTCGGATACGTTTACTGAGCGAGAGGCCCGCGCAAAATTAAACGTTCAGCGCCCCGGCGAAAAAGTCATAGAAGTGCAGCAACCCTCCGGCGAGCCAACCACGCAGATAGCAATCGCCGAGGTTGTGACAGAACCCCAAACCAATCCCGAGCGTTGGTGGACTTTTTTCTTTGCGGAGCAAGAGGCGCCATAAATAGCCTCGTCAGGAGATCCTAATACTGGAGCCGACGGTGAGATTCGAACTCACGACCTGCGCGTTACGAATGCGCTGCTCTACCAGCTGAGCTACGTCGGCAAATGGTGATTTAAAGCCCTCTGGCGCCAGAACTCTAACGTTTTGCGAGCGCTCACGTCAATGTGGTAAACTCGCCCCATGGCAAGCGGAAGTGGCGAACAAAAATTTAGCAAAGCTTGGCTAGTCCTCGCCGTGATTTTGATTTTATTTTTTGTCGCAGTTTTCTTGGATAAAGCTATCCAAACTGCAGTTCCGACGTACTCGGGAATTTTTTAGTGCCATTTTACGGGACGCAACTATTGCCGATATTGCACACTCTTGATAAGGTTCGTATAGATGTTGCGCATCATCTTAGACACCAACGTGTTAATCGAAGGAGCCAAAGATCCGAACAGTTATCCGGTCCGTATTATGCGCTTGGCCCTGGCTGGAGAGTTGCAGCCCGTTTTTTCGACACGAACCAAACGGGAATATGAGCATGTCGTCGACGCCCTTGTTGCTGATGTTGAGTATAAACAATTGATTGATACATTTTTTAAACAGGCCGAGCTGGTTGAGACGCATACCCGCCTCGCCGGCGTAACCGCTGATCGCGACGACGATAAATTTGTTGAATTGGCCCAAGACGGCGATGCTGATTATATCGTCACGAGCGACCAGCACCTGCTTACCCTGGAACAATTTGGAGAAACTGACATCACGACGCCTGAGCGTTTTTGGAACACATACCAATCGGTAGCTGGGGAAAAGGTTCGTGCGCTAGGGTACGTGTAGGTTTCGTATATATACCTTTTAGAACAAATAATACTCATGTCTCAACCAACAAATCCCGGCCAAGCAGGCTTTTCGCTCGACAACACGCCGGATGACAACTTAATTCGGCAAACAAAATCAGAGCCGCGGCGCATGACACCCGCAGAGTTACAGACTGATGCGGGGGAGTTTTATTGCCAGACCTGCAAGGCCGTGTGGTTTCGTAAAGCCTGGCATAACGACGATCGCAAATTTGATGTGCTCTCCCGGCAACCTGATTTGGCACGAACCTGTCCGGCTTGCCGCAAAACGGCACTTGATTTACCAGAAGGTATCGTCACAATGTCATCGCTGGATATTTTTCCAGTTGAGCGCAAACAAGAATTATTACAGTTGGTTCGTAACGTAGGAGACCGTGCGAGAAAGCGAGACCCAATGGATCGAATTATGCGCATCATGGATAAAGGAAACGAAGTACAGGTGTATACCTCAGAAAACCAATTGGCTGTGGCCATTGGCAACGAAACCAAGCGTGCCTTTGGCGGCGACCTCAACATTGATTTTGGCCACCGTGATAACGAAATTGCACGAGTCGTTTGGATTGCAAAATAGCATTTGTAGCTGAGCGGCTGTATTGTGCGATCGAAAAGTTTGACAAATAGCTTTTGCTATCGTATAATGAGTTTCTTATGAAAGACACCATTGGCCAACTCAAGGAATTGAAGGACAAGATCCGGGCGGCCCAGGAGTGTCTTTGACGTTGCTAGCAAAAAAAAGGAAATAGCGGATTTAGAAGCAAAAGTTGCTTCACCGGACTTTTGGAGCGATCCAAAAAAAGCCCAAGAAATGACCCAGCGCCTCGCACACACACGAGAGCAGGTTGAGCTATGGATAAATCTCGAACGCGAGGCAGGGGAGCTTCTAGAGCTGGCTGAGCTGATTGCAGTTGAGGC
>CAZCZY010000032.1:0-2388 GCA_964503525.1 uncultured Candidatus Saccharibacteria bacterium | reverse complement strand
CGCATTTGCAGCTGCGCGTTAACCAGGCCGGCGTGATCCCGATTATTTTTGCACTATCGATTTTGCTTTTTCCTGGGTTGATTGCAAATATCACGGCCAATTTTGATAACAAAACAATCGCCGATTTTTCACAACAAGTTGTTGTCTTTTTCAATAATCAGACGTACTACGCGATAGCGTATTTTATTTTGGTCATCCTGTTTACGTATTTTTACACCTCAATCAGTTTCGAACCAAAATCGATCGCAGAAAATATTCAAAAACAGGGTGGCTTCGTCCCCGGCATCCGTCCAGGCGAACCAACGGCTCGGTACCTTGGCAAAGTGATGAACCGCATTGTGCCGGTTGGAGCGCTGTTTCTTGGTACGATTGCTGTTCTGCCATTTGTTTTACGCGGAGCGCTCAATGTCACAACCATTAGCGTCGGCGGCACGAGCCTTTTGATTGTGGTCTCTGTTGTACTAGAAACACTTCAAAAAATAGAAGCGCAACTGGTTGACCAAGAATATACCAGTAGCGTTAGACGTGCGTTTTAACTGATCTGGCGACAATAGGCGGGCTTCACGGCCAGGCGATGCTACACTCACATTGATATGCGCAAATCTCGCACAGTCTTAAATGTTAATTTATTAGGCACGTACGGCTCCGGTAAAGGAACGCAAGCGGAACTATTGGCGCGAGCATTTGGCTTAGTGCACATCGTACCGGGAGATCTTTTTAAAGATGAGATTCGTCGCAGGACAAAAATCGGGCGGCAAATGGAAAGCGCCGTTAGAGCGGGCAAACTCGTTTTGGACAGTGTCTGGGAAATCATCAATACGAGAGCCCTGAACAAAGTTCCGGCAACGCGCGGCGTCGTTTACGATGGCACCCCACGGAATGTCTCCCAAAAAAAACTTTTTGATGTGCTTGTGCAAAAGTTTGGTAGAAAGCCAATCAACATTTTAATAGATGTTTCAGAAAAAGAGGCATTTGTGCGGTTGCTCAAGCGAAAGATTTGCTCGGGGTGTGGTGACAAACCCATCGGAAAAAATCTATCGGCATTGGCCTGCCACAAATGTGGTGGAAAAATTGTCGTACGGTATGATGATCGCCCCGAGATCATTAAAAAACGTCTCGGTATATTTAAAAAAGAAGTCGTACCGGTAATTAAGGGCTATGCACGGGCGCAGCAACTTTACAAAGTTAACGGCGAACAAAGTCCAACGGCGGTGCAGCGTGATATCCGATCCGTGCTAAAAAAATTAGGGTTCGTGCCAAAATGAATTACCCCCCATTAACATGAGTTACATTAAAACCAATACAGAAATTCAACACATACGAGTTTCATGTCGTATCGCGAGTGAGGTACTTGGGGAAGTCATCGCGGCAGCCAAGCCCGGCGTCACAACACTTGCATTGGATAGGCTCGCGACGGAGCTCACAAAAAAACGTGGGGCCGTACCAAGTTTTACCGGATATCAAGACTTTAAGTTTGCTTTGTGTGTCTCCATCAACGATGAAGTGGTGCATGGCTTGCCGACTCAGCGAAAACTTAAAACTGGTGACATTGTTGGGCTAGATTTTGGCGTTAAGTATCGCGGTTTTTATTCCGATTTGGCACGAACAGTGCCGATTGGCAATGTTTCCCCAGAAGCAGACGAGCTCATTGCGGTTACCAAGTTGGCGATTGCGCGCGGAATTGCCGCGGTTAAGCCGGGAAATCGAGTCGGCGATATTGGCCATGCCGTGCAGTCGCTTACCGAACCCAAAGGGTATGGCATTGTTCGTGATTTGGTTGGTCATGGTGTTGGTACCGCGGTTCATGAACCCCCGGCAATCCCTAATTTTGGTAAACCCAATACCGGTGAACAACTTGTTGCAGGTATGGTCCTGGCGATCGAGCCCATGATAAACAAAGGGACGCACAGAGTTGTACTGGGTGACGATGGTTGGACATTTAAGACACGCGATGGATCACTCTCAGCGCACTTTGAGGATACGGTACTTGTGACCGAGCGCGGCCACGAAATTTTAACGCAAGTCTAGTGGTTCTAACGTAAACGTAAATGGCAATTATGGCCCTTGATCCTGGGACGCGCTATATTGGTGTGGCTGTGAGCGATCCTGATGAGCGCATTGCGCTTCCCCTCAAAGTTTTAGATCGAACACCGACTGCAAAAATGTTGGCTGATTTACAAATACTCGTGCACGACAGAAACATTACGACGATTGTCGTTGGTCGACCGGTGAGTTTTTCGCTAACGCCTATTCCTATGACCGCACATGCCGAGGCGTTGGCAAAATTGCTCAAGAAAAATCTTGGCCTACCTATTGAGTTAGTAGACGAACGACTCTCGACTAAAACTGCGCTCGAAAGCACGATGCGGCCAGGTCGGCGCGCACGCA
>CAZCZY010000031.1:0-2363 GCA_964503525.1 uncultured Candidatus Saccharibacteria bacterium | reverse complement strand
CGCCATTGTGCAAACCAGAAAGAATAAACGCCTTATGACTACCCAAGAGTTGGTAGCGCTCGTTGAGCAAACAATTCCAGCCGCCGCGCGACGCAGCCCCAGTCGTGGCACGCCGTCCAAACATGCAGCCACGCGAGTTTTTTTGGGATTGCGAATCGCCGTCAACCATGAGCTTGAAGAAATAGAGCAAGGTTTGGCGGCAGCCGTGCATGCATTAAAACAGGGGGGGCGCCTCGCGGTCATCACATTTCATTCACTTGAAGATGGCATAGTAAAACGAGCCTTACGGCGCTTTGCGAGTGATTGTATCTGTGACCCGAGTTTACCGATTTGCCAATGTGATCACCGTCAGCTAGTTATTGATATAACACGCAAGCCCGTCGTTCCTTCCGCCACCGAAATTGCCACCAATCCCCGGGCTCGCAGTGCAAAACTTCGCGTAGTCGAACACATATGATTTATTCTTCAATCAAAAAAATAGTCCCGATCGTGTTTGCGATAGCACTTATCGTAGTCGAAATCGTCGCTATTTACTTTGTTCATAATGCAAAAAGCACCGGTCAGATCGACACTAAGCGTGCGCCAGCTAATCAGGAAACAACCCAAAATACGTCTAATGCAACCAGCGATGAAGGAGCAGTAAATACACCCCGTCAAGATGATTCAGAAGCTGTAGTGCCGCAAAATAACGCTGTGGAGAAGAAAAGTATTGAGCCAGTTGACCGAGGCAATTCTACCGTGGAGAATCTTCCTGAAGTACCGTTCCCGATTCAGTAGCTCCCAGTTTGAGCTCCCAGGACGAACTCCCAGTATAACTTTTATCGGCTATTTCTTGATGCGTTGCGCCAAGGCAGGCGATGAGAAACTTTCTTGCTCGCGCGTGCGAAGATTCTTAAGCGCGATCGTTTTTTTCTTGAGTTCTTCTGGTCCTTGCCAGGCGACCCACTCGATACCAAGTTTGTCGGCAAATTTGAGTTGTTTGTCGAACTTTCCGACGTCGCCTGGGTACAACAACGTATTTATGCCGGCCGCGCGTAAATCTGCTGAAATTTTTTCAGCCACGCCAGCGGCCGTCGCATCAAAAATTGCGACCATAACTTGTGCTGGGTGGTGATACTCTGGCGCAAGTTTTAGTTCGTGCAGGGCGTCAAAAAGTCGGCCAAGTCCGAGCGAGGCCCCGACCGCGGGAATAGTTCGCTTAGAAAAAACACCAATCAAGTTATCGTAGCGACCACCACCAACCGTGCTCCCAAAAAGTGGCAAGTCCGCAATGGTCGATTCCACCACCATGCCGTTGTAATAGTCGAGGCCACGCACGATTCCCAGATCAACAGCCAGATTTTTTTCTGGAACACCTTGCGCAAAGGCGTGCTCGACAATTGCCAAGAGATGTTTGACCGCAACGGTCCCAGCCTTGTTTTCAGCAAGAGACTTTGCGATCCCACTCAAAACTTTTTCGGCCGTACCGCGCTGCGACATTAATTTAAGTAGCGCGCTGATCTGTTTTTGTTCGAGACCAAGTTTAGAGGTATCGCGAATAAAACTTTCTTCGCCATATTTTTCAAATTTATCCATGGCATGCATAACGCCACCACTTTGACTTTTGCCGACACCAACTGTCGCCATCAGCGCATCGAGGATTCCGCGGTGATTAACACGCAGGCTAAATTTTTTGACACCGAGTATTGTCAGCAGCTGGTTGGCGACGGCCAACACCTCTGCATCAACACGCGCCTCATCGCTTCCGACAACATCAAAATCACACTGATAAAATTCACGTAGTCGTCCGCGTTGTGGTTTTTCTGCGCGCCAGACTGGTGCAATTACGTAGCGCTTAAAAGGAAGGGGGAGATTTTGATTCATGGCCATCACGCGTGCGAGTGGCACAGTATGGTCATACCGCATCGCCACTTGTCGACTGCCCGCATCCACAAAGCGATACATGAGTTTGTCCGCTTCGGTGCCGTATTTGCCGAGTAAAATGTCAGCGTATTCTAGCGTTGGGGTATGTAGTGGTTCGTACCCAAAGGATTCAAAAACCTGCTCGATGGTTTTTATGAGCTGGCGTAGCGGCAATGCATCCGCAGGCAAGTAGTCGCGGAAGCCTTTTAGTAGACGCGGTTCGACAGAATTTTTTGACGCGGTCGGGCTTGGTGCGGAAATGTTTGCCATTGTGCGGCAAGTATAACGGACATGTACATAATCAAGAACTCAGGCCAGAACCAAGCCTGCGCTCGTGATGCAAAAATCCGCCATAAAAGGAAAAGCCGCGCGGTTTACACCGTGCGGCTCTACCTAGAGGGAGCGACTTCTTGCGAAGTCAAAGGCCCCTCGTTTTTGGATGCGCACTTCCCAGACGCACC
>CAZCZY010000030.1:0-2682 GCA_964503525.1 uncultured Candidatus Saccharibacteria bacterium | reverse complement strand
GTAGGTGAGCGTGCCCGAGCGCGAAATGACGCCAACTGGCCCTGCTGTAAAAACGGCCGCCGGCATGATACCCAATTTGCATTGACCCGGCGTAATTGCACCCGGACAATTTGGCCCAACGGCAATTAATCCCAATTTATTTGCGCGCTGATGAATTTCTAGCGAATCAAATACCGGAAGATGTTCCGAAATAATCACGGTATTGAGTCCAGCATCGAGCGCTTCCAGTGCAGCCGCTTTAGCAAACGGCGCTGGCACAAATCCAATCGTCCACGTGGGACGTTTTGCCGCTGGAAGTTTTTTTATGGCCTCCGCAACTGAATCAAATACGAGAACGCCCGCAACTTTTTGTCCAGCTTTGCCCGGTGTAACTCCACCAACAATTTTTGTTCCGTCCGTCAGCATCGATGCAGTATGAGCGCTTCCCTCTCGGCCAGTGATGCCTTGCACCAAGACGCGCGTTTGTTCGTTAATGAGAATACTCATGTACGTTATTTTGCTGTTTTTTTAACAATAGCCTCAACCGCTTGCCCCATGTCCCTAAAAGTATCGATGCCCGCAGTTTTTAAAATAGTCGCGCCTTCTTTGTCATGATTTCCAATGAGACGAACAACCAACGGCACGCCAATCGCTTTCTTCTGGGCATATGCAACTAAGCCTTGCGCAATCTCATCGGTGCGCGTTATGCCGCCAAAAATATTAATCAAAAGCCCACGCACATTTTTTTGTGACAGCACGATATCTACCGCTTGCTCCATCTTATCGCGACGCGCACCGCCCCCAACATCCAAAAAGTTAGCTGGATTACCACCAAAACGTGCCAACATATCGAGCGTCGCCATCACTAGTCCAGCACCGTTGCCAATTATTGCGATATCGCCGGACAATGGCACAAAAGCAACGCCTGACTCCTCGGCAGTTTTTGTGATCCCACTTAGCGGAGTCCGCCAAGCCGCAATTTCTTTTTGTCGATACAGTGCATTATCGTCAATTGTTACCTTGCTATCAAGAAGAATGAGCGAACCATCTTGCAAAAGCGCGAGCGGATTTACTTCAACCAATGTTGCATCCTTTGCGATCATTAACTTGTGCAACGCCTTGATAATTTCGAGCAGCTGTTTTTGAGTTGGTTGTGGCAACGCTGCGGTTAAGGCTGGAATTTGTTCGTCAATTTTGTCGATTGGTATCCGAACCAAGCCTCCATGCAAAGTAATTTCCTCAACATCGACACCACCTTCTACGGAAAGCAACACTAAAATACTACGATCGAGCCGATCCAGCACTAACGCCAAATAAATTTCGCGCGCCAAATCTACGTAGTCCTCCAGGAGAATTGCCTCGACGCGATGTCCCTGAATTGTCGCACTGAGCAATTGTCCGGCTTTTTCTTCTACTTGGGCAAAGGTCGCCTTGAGTATCCCTCCAGTTTTTCCCCGATGTCCGACTGGAATTTGCGCCTTCAAAACGACCCGCTTGCGGCCGGCACTTAGTTTTTTTGCCTCCTCTGGTGTTTTGGCTAGTGCGTCCCAGGGTGTCGGCAGCCCCGCCTCGCGAAACAACTGTTTACCTTGATATTCGAGTAAGTCCATCTTAGTCCGGATGCGCTTTGCGCTTGAGCGTCGACCAGCGTTCGCGCAAAAGATCAATTATTTCTGACAAACGCGCCTCCGAGTGTCCCCCACCAATGCGCGCATGTCCCCCTCCAAAACCCTGCAATAGTTGCGGTACATCGATTTCGAGATCGTTGGAAATAATCCGTAACTCAATGCCGCGATGCCATTCCTCGGAAATAACAACCGTTTGATTGGGAGCAACCAGTTCGATACGACCCAACACGCCGCTAATTACGGACCAGCGTTGCGTAACTTTTATCGGCACATGAATAAACTCGACACCTGACTCTACTGAAAGCTGAGCTTTTCCGGCCGATGCCGCGATTCCCTCTTCTAATTCTTCAAACGTATCTTTTAGCGGGCGCGTGGCTTCAAATGAGGCCATAAAGCCGGCCAATGTTTTGGTATGAACCAAATACCCAAACAAGGCGCGTTGCCGTTTGAGCGTCGCAAAGCGTTGCTCGCGAGTGTCGACTCGTGTCGCGGTGCCCACGGCTGAGAGGCGTCGCGCCACGCGCCGCGCCAGTTCGATTTCGTCAGACGTAAAGACTTTCATAAATGCGCGCCAGGCTTCTTCGGTTCGATCACCAACGACACTCACGAGTGCCAGGTCGTTACGGGCTGATGCGCCGATCAAGTCGTACAACAATTTTCCGCTGGGATATGCTCCCGCCGACTCACGAATATCTGGCTCAGGATTTATTGCGAGCAAAAATTCTTTTAGGACCGCTGGCTCGGACGGGTGATGGTGATCGATCAGCACCAGTGACGATTTTCGTTTGAGTAATTGTAACTGTCGAACATTTTTTGGCGTCAGATCTAAATAACAAATAATATCGGGTCGAACCCTAAACACATCACGTAAATCCTCACGCGTAAACGACCGCGAGGGCGTATTAATTGGAAATAACATCCAGCGTTTGTCTGGAATCTTGAAACCGGTGACCAGGAGCGCCGCTGCAGAAAATCCATCAGCGTCGGGATGCGGCGCCAGCAATAATTTTTCGGCGTCGCGTAGAAGGCGAAGCGACCGTTCGTACTTATTTTGTAAGCGCGGACGGATCGTATC
>CAZCZY010000029.1:0-20084 GCA_964503525.1 uncultured Candidatus Saccharibacteria bacterium | reverse complement strand
GGTGCAGTATTCTTGAATTAGTCCGAACGCATTTCGCCGCCTGCGGCGGCGAGAAAGTCCCCCCGCGAAAATTCGGAAAGGCGGCGGAGCCGCACCGCTGACAATTTCAAGTTTTTCTTTGGCGGCATTCAATCCAAGTATTCGCAAAGCGAATACAAATGTATTATATGAAAAATCAGAGAATAAATCAAAATAGAAAAGGGCTCCGAGCAGATTGTGTCTGCAAGGAGCCCCGTGATTGCGAACCGCGTTCGTGTCGCTTGTCACTTGTAAATGCTGTAGAGCGACAGGAAAACGATTTGACCGCCGATTGTCACCGCGAGCATGATTGCCACCTCGGCTCCGGAATAGTCGACATAACTTCTCTTGCTTCGAGGATACAAACCCCCGAAGAAGAAGCGTGTCGTTCGGAAACCAAGATGCAACTGCGTCAGGACGACAAAGACGTTAGCGAGAGCGTAGAGAGCACTGATGGCTTTCGCGTAAATCGGCGAATCGAAGCCCAACGCCTGAATCCCCATTCTTGCCTGCACCGCGTGAAGCAGAACGAAGAAAATAAGGAGTGTCAGGATGTACAGATAGCTCTTTCGACGCTCGACCGCCGTTGTGCTGTGGTAAAGACCAAAGACAAGCTGTCTTATCGACATCTTCCCAGCGAAGGGAAGCCTGCCGACGAACTTAGTAAACCATTTCATTTCGGCCTCCCTTTTTGGTTGATGTTGTTTGGAATGTGCTATCGAGCCACCATGACCCGATTTCTTACTGGCCACATCATAGCATATATGAGCTTGTTAGTCAAGCTCAACAGAAAAAGCCTCTATTTTAAGGCTTTTTCTGGGTTCCCGTATTGGATTAAAAAATTTTCTTCCCCCAAAATTAAAATATGGTTCGAGCCGATGTTTTTCTCCGGGTTCTTTTGCGGTTTTGAGCGGTGCGGCTCCGCCGCCTTTCCGAATTTTCGCGGGGGGACTTTCTCGCCGCCGCAGGCGGCGAAATGCGTTCGGACTAATTCAAGAATACTGCACCAAGGATAACAAAGAACAACCCCGTTAAATTTGCAATTACTCAGGGCAGCGCTAGCATGTCGCCACTTAGCAGTGGTTCTTTTTCAATACAGGAGGTGAACATGGGGATTATACGGCTTATCGGACAATGTCCCGTTAGCTCTTGTCGACTAGAAGATCGCATCATTGGTGAAGGAGAACCCGATCAGGCGATCAAAGTTCAATGCAAAAGTTGCGGTGCAAAGTGGCGCGACTATCAAGCAGCTGTCCACGCTGCCAATCGTGCAGGTGGGTTGTTGATACCCTACATGGTGCGGCTGGATAAATACGCTGTGCAGGTAACACAGACCAACGTTACCGCGATCGTCCACCGTCACGAGATTTGGCGTTGGTGGACCGAGGCTCTAAAGCTCAAATTCAGACTCCGACAGGATCCGACGTGTGAGGTTCGGCTAATCGGACCCCGAGATCCCTCTGGCAGAAATCGCCCACTCTTGCAGATCATCCGAACGAGCGAAGGCTTGGGTCTGTATGATCCGGCTCCTGTGGCAGATTCTGACGCCCGCCTCATTCTTGCGTGGAGTGCTGACCTACTTAATCAGCTTTTCCTTAATACCAAGGACCCGCGAGCTGTTGGACGGGCGCCGCTCTCAATCACAAAGATCATCGGCAGTACCGAGCAGACATTTCAGGCGATGCGAACAGCTCTCTTCACAGCCATGCGCGAACTTGAGACCGCAATCTTCTCAGAAGTAATTTACGATCTCGTCACAAAGTCTACTTCGGTAAAGCTGATGCCCTAGAACCAAGCAACCATAAAAGTCTCTCGTTCCAATGTGGGCGCGAGACTTTTGTTTTATGCGCTACACCCCGTTTGCTTGCCGAACTACTCGATCGAAGCCGCGGCAGTGTTCGACTCAATTGTTGATCCGTACAAATCGGTGTCCAAAAAAATGCGGCTGCCTGTTGAGCGTCGCTGGCCCTGATATTTTCCACGATATGGAAACTCAGCCGCCTGATCCATTTTGCAAAAAACCAATTGACAGATGCGAACCCCCGCCGTCAACTTGATTGGCAAGGAGTTGGCGTTAAAAAGTTCAAGTGTGATACGTCCTTCAAAACCCGGATCCACCCACCCAGAATTTTGGATGAACAATCCCATGCGCCCGATCGACGAACGGCCTTCAACAAATGCGGTCAGATTGTCGGGCAACTTAATAAATTCTTCGGTTGTGGCGAGTAAAAAAGAGTGTGGCGGAATTACGATCACGCTGCCTTCTAGTTCGCGGTATTTAATCTCTTGATCAAAAGCCAGTACCTCCATATTTTTGTCCTCGACAACCAAATAGTGCGACCCCAAGCGACAATCAATCGAGGCCGGCTGTATTGAGTTTGGGCTCAGTGGTTCGACCAAAAGGCGGCCATCGCCCAGCATCTGTTTTAATGTCTGGTCCGAGAGAATCATGAGTTCTAGAGTATACCGCACCCTATCTTTTTTTGTGAATTTTTGTAAAGTTGTCACGAACACTATGGCACCTCAATATCCCTTGAGACAAAATTTTGAACGTGTGTTAATATTCCATCACAGTGAATCCAATACCCATTCGAAATGAAAATACAGGAACAAAGCCGGGCTAAAGACCTTCGTTCAAAAGGACGGTCGATTAGAGAGATTTCCAATATTCTTAGCGTTGCAAAAGGCAGCGTAAGTATCTGGGTTAGGGATATCCCCCTTACAAAAGAGCAAGAGAAACGCCTGAAATCACTGGGTAGTAGTAAAGAAGTTGTTGAAAGGCGGCGACAAACCCGGCTTTCGAGGGAAAATATTAGGCGTCAGATTATCATTGACCGGGCATATGCTCAGATAAAAAAAATTTCTCGTAGAGAGCTTTGGCTACTGGGAACATCATTGTATTGGGCGGAGGGTAGAAAAAGTCCGCAGAATATGGTTGGTTTCTCAAACAGTGATTCTCGTATGATTCAGCTCATGATGCTTTATTTTCGCAAGGTTTGTCTCGTACCGGAAACAAAATTTAGGGGATATATTCATATACACCCACATCTAGATTATCGAAAAGCGGAAATATTCTGGTCAAAAGTATCCGGCATACCGCTTGAGAATTTTTTTAAAACATACAGAATACTCAATAAGTCCAGCAAACATGTTCGAAATACACTGCCGCTTGGGACATTTGAAATATATGTGTGCGATGCTGCCTTATTCTTGACTATTAGAGGTTGGACCGAAGCAATTGCAGATAGAGGTTTGGGCACTTAGCTCAGCGGTTAGAGCGCTTGCTTTACACGCAAGATGTCGTAGGTTCAAATCCTACAGTGCCCACCAAATAAATATTGACAGAAACTATTAGACGAACTACTGTGTTCGATCCGTTCTTTGCATGGTTGTGAAAGGAGAAAGCGTGAAGAAATCTGTCAAAGCGACACTCAAGATCAAGCCGGCGTCCAAGGTGCTTTGTGAAACCATCGTCTCACTAACAGATGAATTGCAAAATAAGGCCTACCCTCAAAATAGTGAGGCGAACCTTTTTTACATCCTTTGCCTGCTCCAATCGCTATACGTGATTCCAATGTCGGAAGCTGACGCGGCCAGCGTCGAGACGTTTCTGTTGGAGTACAAACTGCCCAGGAAACAAGTTACTGAAACAATAGAGTCGCGCCGTGAAGTCGAGCTCCTTTGTACTCGGCTCAAGCGCAAGATGCATTCACGATTGGGTTGCGGCAACGACTGAACCCAGTTAATCAAGGCCCTTACACTGTAAGAGCCTTTTTTTATTGCGCGAACGTTGTCAATGGTGCAAATGACTGTTAGATTATTTCGCGTGCCGAGGTAGCTCATTGGTAGAGCGCTGCCCTGAAGAGGCAGGCGTAGCGAGTTCGATTCTCGCCCTCGGCACCACAAAAAACTTGCTATTGTAGGCAGATGAAATCCGGTGAAAATCCGCAACCGTCCGAACAGTCACCTGTCCGCGAATCAATGAGCGACTATAAGAAAAGACTTAAGCGTACTGTCGCTACTTTTTTAGCAGCCGGCGTTCTCACCTGGGGCGTTAAGACTAACTTTGACCTAAAACGCGGCACCGTCAAACCATCATTTCAGGAATTTCTTGAGCGCAGCGTATCTGAGCATGACAATTTGAGTCAAAAAGAGTTCGCGGCACTACACGCGAATCTTTCCTATTTGAGCGAGCAGTATTCTCCTCTGATCTTGCAACATCTCTCTCGTGCCGCACATCGTGGGGCCACAGATATGGATAAATTACCGGAGGAGCCGAGTCTTAGCCTAAGGCAGTCCCAGTCCGATATTCTGGAGCTCGAACAAATGCGGAAATTGTGGAGCGAGGAGAACTATCCTCTTGGCAGCATCAACCGCAAAGTTGCGCTTATCAGTGTTGTCGAGGAGTCGCTTTCCAAGCCCTCCGCATATGGACATGAGATCCGCACTGAGCATGGCCGCACGACTTCGGAGACCAATGAGATTCACCTTTCGGTCGGAGAAGACCCTATCGTCCCGCTCGAAAATAATTTGATCGGTGTCGATTGGGTATTCTCTCATGAGCTTGGGCACATTAATGACTGGGAGCACGATCCAAGCCTAGATCTTGCCGAACGGGCAGCTTTCTTAGCCGACGTTACGCGTGCATTTAACACAGCAGGATCTTTTCGTGACAGCGGGGGGTATATCGACGGAATCAAAAATCCTGATGTCAACGTCGAACGCTACAGTAAAGTAAGTGAGTATTGGGCGGAACTGACTCGTTATTATTTATCGTACCCAGCGCATTTTAAAAACATGGCATCGCCCATTGAAGTAGCAATAGTTGAGGGCCGGCTGAAAAAGGGTGATCCCCTTTTTGATGCTGAAAAAGCTCAAGCCAGACGGCTCAAGATCATTCAAGAAATTGCTTCCGAAAAAAGTGTTCCATGAGCATGGCAGGCGTAAAAATTCTTGATTCAGAAAGGGTATGCTAACTTATTTCTCGTATCTCACTCTTAACTTACGCACCTATGTTTGATGAATCTCGTAGCCCTTCTTCTCCTGAGAAGTTCGCACCGGAAAAAAGCCCCATTCGTATACCTGGTGTGATTGACGAGCGTTCACACACGTTGCCCTTCATCGAAGAGATCCTAAAAAAAGCAGGACAAGAAAAAACGGCTGATGCATTGAAAAAAATTGGCGCTATACTCACGGGCGAAATTCCGCAAACAAAATCTTGGCCTGACATCCTCGGGGACATTGGGGAGTCTAGGGCAGCCGAAACAGTAAAAAAAGCCGCCGACAGCCTTGGCCCACAATATGTCAGTGAAAGCGAAAAAACTTCATTTAAACTCTCACCCCAGGAGATTGATACGTTATATCAGAGCAGCTTTGAGAAACGCCCCGATGGTGAGACGGGGGAATCAACCAAAGTTTTTACGCAGAGTGCCGAGGGAATCAGCACTGGCTTGCCTAAGCGAGAAACTCCAGTCTCGAACACAGAATTTTCAAGCGCGATTGACGGTGAAGCAGCAGAAAGCGGCGAAGCCCTCCCTAAAAGCGCGCGTTTTGCAAAGGGTGAAGACCCTTTTGAAGGGACCACGGTTGATACAAAGTCAGCAGAGTCACGTTTGTTTGAGGCTGTTACAAAACTTAGAAACGAATTTGGACAGGCGATTGAAACTGCTAATGGCGCCCTGATCAAAGGTGATGTCAAGGGTGCGATCGCATCGGCAAATAAGTTGCTAGAGCAGGTTGAGGCGGCCGGGCTCAAAGATCTACCAGCTGCCACAAAAGCCAAATACGCCGAGGTAAAAGCAGTCCTTGCCGAAGCAGTCCTGGAGGATGATACGGGAGCTCAAAAAAAACTGTATAAACTTGCTGCTGATGGAGCCGACTTTATTCCAGTAATAGGTCCAGGCAAAATGATGGTAGAGGCGGCCATTGGTAAAACTCTTGGTGGAGAAACCCTAAAGGGCTGGAAAAGATTCTTGCATGGTACAGAAGGTCTTGTATTTACGGCAGTAGATTTAACCGGGTACGGTGTGGTCGCAACTAAACTCGCTAAAGCGGGAAAGGGTAGCATGCTGGGCGCAAAACTAATCACGCGTTCGGCCGCGCTCATGCGTGTTTTAAAAGTGCCGCGTTCTGTCTATCGTCCTGTTTTTAACACGGGCCGTTTCTTAATTAAGCATCCCCGCCTTGGAGCGGCTGCAACTTATGGACTTAATGCCATTATTGCGGGTCGCAAGATCCGTCTTAAGGATGTTATTACTGGTAAGCAGGCCAAGTCGAGTGCAGTCGCTGACCGAGCTGGCATGCAACTCGATACGTGGGCCTAGTGCACCTAGTTGCGCTAGATCCAACATGTGCTTAACTAGAGGACCGTCCTTTTTCAATTGGCGCCAACCGATTGGGAAGTTCTCAGGCCGAACCTTAGGAGTGTGCAATGACAACGACAACGCTTCAAACCCTTGATGCGCGCGAACTCATAATGCAGGGCGGTGCTCTCAGGCGCGGTCACTGTATCCTCAACTCTACAATGCACTCCGATGTCAAAGTCGACATGGATGTCATCTCAACTCACCCAATTCTCTACGGCGAACTCTGCCGTCGTTTTGCCGAACAGTTTGCGGAGGCGCGTCCGGACATGATCATCGGTCCAGCGAGTGGTGCGATTCTCATGACGCGCTTTATCGCGATGTACCTGAGTCGCCTGCTCAACTACAACGTTCTTGCCGCGCACACGATCGAAGTTGTCGGTACCGTCGACGACCTCAACAGAGAACTCCGTATGGTCCCCGACGACGTTGCGCTGCTCAGTGGTCGGCGCGTAATCGTCGTGGACGACGTCGCGACCACGGGCGGATCGCTCCGACGCGTGGCAGAATTTGTGAAAACGCACGATGGCAAAGTTCGTGCCGCGGCAGTTTTCTGGAATCGCGGAGATGTACGTCTGCACCAGGTCAATGCCCCGGAACTCTTTGCCCTAGTGACAGAACACTTACCCGTTTGGGCGCCAGAGCGCTGCCGGTGTCGCAAAATCAACTCTCATCGTCAACCATAACCAGTCGATTCGCGGCTGGTTTTTTCTTGGCCTATTACGTAGTGTTAGTCTTTGTACCGATGCGGGAGTAGTTCAGTGGTAGAATGTCTCCTTCCCAAGGAGAAGGTCGCGGGTTCGAATCCCGTCTCCCGCTCCAAATTACGTTACAATAAAATCATGCCAAGAATTCCACCGGGCGAATGGGGCACGTTTGTTAATCCGGAACACCCGGAGCATTCTCCAACACCCCAAGAAATACGCGAGGACCTACAACACAAGGAAGATATAGTGCGCAGTCTATACGAAATTGAGGACGAACTAAGTAAAAAAATCCAATCGGCCAGCGAACGGGATTATCCCGTCGTAGACCCAGATGCTCTCTGGACTAGTACTGCGTATTTACGTATTGACTTTCTTGATCAAATAAAAGATCCGGAACTCAAGCAGGAGCTTGCAGAAAAAATCACCAAAACGGATGAAAGGATATATTCGCAGTTTATTCCGTATATAGGTTCTCAAATTGAGGCGTATGGCTGGGCCAATTCGCCGCTAGAAAAAAAGTATGGACACACGCGCTATGACGCAGAAGAAATGCGTGATCATTTTAGTCGAGCACGATCAGTTGTGGAGAGTTTCAAGATTCACCCCGAAGAACGTATTGACTATCTGGCTGAACTTGACCGACTCGAGGAAAAATTTACCCGTTATGAGCAAGAACCGACTCTATTTTCGTTTGAAAAAATTGAACAGAAACTATTGCGAGAAATGTTCGACTACGAGGATCAGCAGTATTGGCGAACTACAGTCGAGCGCGTTGTCATTGAAAGTCCAGATGCACGACAGCTAGAATCGCAAAGACTAGAAGGTTTTTTGGGTACTGGGCATCAACTGAAAGAAATTGCCGACAGAATGCTCGTAAAATCAATTCGTGACGAGGCACAAGCACGCGCAAAAGGTTTATACGAACAAGCGGAATACTTAAATGAAAAAAACGATGCGCCGCGAGAATTGCTTGGCCTTGAAGCAGAGCTCAAAGATTTATTGATCCGTCTTAAAGATGGCGAGGACGTAGCCCCAGCGGAGTACGAGCAGATGAGTGCGCGACTACAAGCTCAACGAACCAAGAAGCTTGGGTTTGAACACAGCAAGATAGTGAACCGTCTAACAAAACTATTTAGCCATGCACAGAAAGTGGCCGCTGGAGAATCTATAGACGAAGAGCGCTTCGAAAGCACTTCGTTTGATTCTGACTGGGCCTGGAACGTCTTAGGTCTAAAACGTGCAGCGACAATGGCTGAGGCAAAAAAGGCGTACCATAAGCTAGCGCGCGATTTTCATCCCGATCGCAACAAGAGCCCCAATGCCGCAGAAAACATGCGCAGAATAAACTTGGCCTACGAGCAAATTGAGCACGTGTTAAAGCGAGCTGACACGCGGTACTAGGTGTCGATGTGGAAAACTTCTCGCACCTAATTTGTGTTCGCGATTGAACCGGAAGATAATGCGGGACAAGGTAAAAATAGACACTAAATAATTAAAAACTTCCTCACATGAACGCAAAACAATTCCTCGTGGTCGCTGGCGCAGTCTTATTGCTCATCGGGATGATAGGTTTTTTTGGCATCATTGGTCCTACCCCAGAACAATCCGTCTTTGGCGATGCCTGGTGGTTTGATAATAGTGAAAACTGGGCACTCGCATTTGTCGGTGTCGTAGCTTTGGTCTTGGCCTACACGATTCCCATGACAGTACAAAAGTGGGTTGTCATGCTGCTCGGCATCATTGGCGTTTCAATAGGCATCTACTCATTTTTTTCACCAACATTACTTGGCGCAAACCTAGAGAATCCCGCTGACTCGCTGCTTCACTTAGCGCTGGGTGTTTGGGCCCTCATCGCGGCACTCATGACCAAGGGTGACGCGGTAAAAGCCTAAGTGCCATACGACTTTTCTTTGCTAGACTATTAAAATGGCAATCGATACAGAAGGCCCATCACCCGAAGAGCTTGGTTTAGTCTCAAAAAGCGAACGACCAAAAGCACTGGACGAAAAGCTTTACGAGGAGCTTAAAGATGCCATCACCTGGCAGGCCTACGAATATTTTGCAGGTACCAGTAAGGTCCGGAACGACGAATATCGCAAGATGGATGAGGATCCAGAGTATGTCGCCGAGCTTGATTACCCAAAGCTCAGGCCTGACAGCGAGGATATGCAAAAAATTTCAGGTTTCGAAAAAACTCTCAGTGATGCGCGGAATCGTATTCGTAAAGAAAATCCGTTGGCTCGAGATATTATGGCTAGGGGTTGGCCAGAAGATATTGAGGCGAATGAAAAAACAGTAGTCGATGTCGCCTACTTACTACGAATCAACGAAAAACTTGCCGAAGCCCGCATGGTGCGTGCGGCATCAAGTGGTGATTATCAAAAGTTTAGCAAGTACAGCTCGTATGTTTATGGCGAACCATCAAAAGACATTTTTACCTGGAGCGTTGATCGAATTAGAGCGCGTAATCGTGCGACATTGTCACGCTCTGAGGATCCAGAAGTTCGTACACTTGTAGAAAAGCTCAACGGGCTATTACCCGATGTACAGGGACAACCTACGCCAAAAGTTTTTGAATTTCCTTCAAAAAAACAGTTTGCTGAGTTGCATGAGGATCTCGTTAAGCAATTTGAGGAATATTTAAAAATTCCGGAAGAGCAAATCCCGGCTCTGCTCTCGTTGCCAGAAGAAGAAAGAAAAAACTTTGAATTAACTCCTGAGCAGCAAAAAGATATTGTCGTGGAAGCATTAAAACGATTTGCCGAGGGTTGGACCGCCGAAATTGAAGAGGGTCGCGGGACTTTTAGTGTAAGTCAAGAGCGACGCAAGGTAGACATGCCGGATAAACGTGGGCTTACCTATCAGCGCTTTAAGGAATTGTATGTGCACGAGATTCTAACGCATGTTTGGAGACGTGCTACTGGTGAACAGAGTGCACTAAAGTTACTAGGCCCGGGCCTACGCAGTTACGAACAAGGTGAAGAAGGAATTACTACGGCTCGGGAATATTTTATACGCGGCAAGGTTGAGTTGGACATTCCCATGGGCCATATGGCAATTGCCCTGGCTCGTGGCGCCGATGGTAAGCCACGCGATGCACGTGAGGTGTACGATTTTATGAAAACATTTTATGAACTTCGCGGCAGACTACGCGGGGCAACAGCTGAGGCAGCCAAGAAGGACGGCAAGGAATGGGCTGAATACCACATGGCCCGGACATTCCGCGGAACAAATCTTAAGTCCAAAGGCATATGCTTTACCAAAGATATTATTTACGAGGAAGGGCGACGCCTGCTATTTCGTTCGATCAAACGACGCGGAGATAAAGCCGTGGCGTACACGAGGATTTTCAATATTGGTAAGTTTGATCCGACCGAATCAAAGGCAGGGCAAGCATCTATTGCCATTCTCAAGCGTCTGCCCATGTTTGACGAACAACTCATGCAAGCGGGCATCTAGTGTGCGTTGAGTGAAGCCACATCCTTGGCACTGACAATAAATTAAGCTAGGGTGGCCTTTATGTCTCAAACGATCAGCTCAGCGGTCAGTTACAAAGAACGCGTTGCCGAAGCGATGGCACTCACCGCGCTTACCACCCGACTCGACGCCGTCCGGGCCAATGGCGAATTTGCTCCGGAGGTCATCGACCAATTTGCGGAATTTTTGAACACGGCAAGCGAGGAAGAACTCTACCGCATGAGTCCATTGAGATATGGCGCAGCACACGCGCTAACAGAAGCACAGGCTATTGATCTTTTTTTGCATGCAACGCACACCGGCATTCTCGAATTTAATTGGGGTTTACTTTGTCCCTCGTGCGGCGCTTTTTTGACAACGGCGAGTGCACTCAAAGCGCTGACGCTCAATCAAAAGTGCGAACTATGCCAGGTCGTAATTCCAGGGAGCATCGATGACTCTGTCGAGGTTGCGTTTACCATTTCACCAACCGTAAGAAAAATTCGCTATCACGATACGGACGCGCTAGATTTTTCTAAGGATTGGATCAAATACTACTTTTCCACGAGTTTAGATGTACCAGAAAAATTCATACAAGGTATTATGTCCGCACAGATAGACTTGGTCCGAGTCGCAAGCGGTGCGCGAGCAGACATGCAACAAGACCTTAAACCTGGCGGGTATATTTTGGCCGCCCTCGTACATCACGCGTTTGCACACATTCAGATCACTGACAAAGCTACAAGCAGCGAGGCCATCTTAGAGTTACAAGATGGTCAATTTGTCCCGAACAAAATAAAACTCAAGCCTGGGAAGGTCGTGCTGACAGTTCGCAATCGCACCTCGCGCAACGTCCAGCTTAACTTTATGAGCAGTCCCAACATGGATGTTCTGGAACATGACTACAATGCCATAACAGATTTTGCAAAATTCAAACCTTTTTTGACCGGCAAACGGCTGGTGACATCACAAACATTTCGCGATTTGTTTCACTCAGAAAGCATTCCGGCGGAGGGAGGACTAGAATTCAAAAATTTAACGTTGCTCTTTACTGATCTTAAGGGATCGACAGAAATGTACCGACGCATCGGAGATTTTAGGGCGTATGCGTTGGTACGAGAACATTTTGCACTTCTCAAAACTATCGTAGGCGAATCAGGTGGTGCACTCGTAAAAACAATTGGCGATGCGATCATGGCGAGTTTTGCCGATCCAGCACAAGCCCTCCAAGCGGCAACGACGATGAATAAAAAAATTCAAGAGGTGGGCCGCGATGAGGACTTGGTACTTAAAATTGGGATTCACGCTGGTCCCTGTATCGCCGTCGAACTCAACGAACGTCTCGACTACTTTGGCCAAACCGTAAACATCGCCGCGCGCGTTCAAGGTGTGGCGAGTGCGAGCGAAATCGTCGTGACGGATGCGGTCTATGGGTCGCCTCGTGTTCGTGACGTAATTGGCGGCGCAAACCTGTTGGCTAAAAAAGATACGGTACCGCTTAAGGGCGTTGCCGATGACTATGCGATTTATCGACTGCGGATGGATAAGGGGGCCAATGTGGTCAAGCCCGGTAATATGGACAAGCCGGGCGCACGCGGATAGACTACGCAAACGTACAGTTAGTAGGACTACGCTGCGGGAGTAGTTCAGTAGTAGAACGCTTCCTTGCCAAGGAAGAGGTCGCGGGTGCGAATCCCGTCTCCCGCTCCAGAAAAACTTTTTTAAGAAGGGTGGTACAGCCTCATGTGGATGAGGAATTTGCTGATGCCTGCAAAGGCATATATCCTTCTGTACATGGCACAATCAAAAAAACTTCTCGTAGTCGGTTTCATTGTCGCGGCACTAGGCGGTATTGGTCTTGGCGCATTGGGCGTCTATGCCTGGCAAACTAAGGACACAAACAAGCTCGAAGAAGAATTTGCAGCGACCAAAACAGCCCTTGAGCAACAAATATTGATTCTGCAAGCAGCACAGGAAGAAGCCGTTGAGCCCCTACCCGTTGAAACTAAGGAAGCTGATTCTCGTAAACTCTTGACGCTAGAAAATGCACAGGCAGAAATTGAGCGGCTCGGTGACTGTCAGGTCGACTTTAGCGAGGCGGCGCCGAACTCAACAGAAGCCTATAGCAGCAACAAATGGGGCTTTTCCGCCGAATTTCCGTTCAACTCAAAATGGGCGAACGAAGACTATCGCATAAAGCCATTTGAAGAACTACCTGGCAGCGAAAACGAATTTACCGGAGAGAAAATTGACGCGGTGATCCTCGCCGGTCCGTTCTCCATTGGTGAGGGCTGTGGTTGGTATCGCAATCTAGGAGTAGAAGTTAGGGATACAAGATCTTACACAGAAATCGTGTCGGCCATTGAGGATGCGAATGACCCTGAATTAATCACACAAGCACCAAAAAAGAAGACAATTGGGGATCTTGAAGCGGTCGAGTACGTATTGAGCGGACTTTGCGAGATTCCGTATGTCGAGGTTTTGGGCGAAAAGTATAACTATGTCGTTCGATCCGTGTGTGGACAAGATACACTGTCTGACCTCGAGGATCTCGTAGAGACAATCGAGCTGCTTGACTAGCAATCGGTGAGCTGGCATAGCGGTGGCTACACTGAGCCATCCGTAGAATATTCGTTTGCGCAAGGCATTGGTTGGGTAAAACTTCCTTGACCCTTTTGCGTTGTAGCTGTTAGGCTCTCGCTCTCGTTGGTAGCAACGAGATTCAGTCTGCTTTCTTGCAGGCTGTTTTTAGTACTAACCAGTTTTACTATTAAACAGGGAAAAACAAATGAAGCTTTTCGCGCTTATGCGAAAGGGAGGAAAAAGACAAAGACAAATACGCTGGCTCACGCTGGGCCTTGCTGCCTATGCAGGCGCAGTTGGTTTATATCCGGATAATGCTGAGGCCAATATTAGTGCCTCGTTGGCCGCGAGCTTGCCTACGTCCAGCCAAGCACTGGTCTTTCCGGCAGGGATCAAACCCATTGCACCGATTGCCGCTCAGTCAACAACGGTAAAAAAAGCGATTCCAAAGAAAAAGCCCGCTCCAAAAGTTATTAGAACCATGCGAGCAAGTGCGACTGCCTATAACAGCCTAGCCGCTCAAACTGATGCCACGCCGTTTTTTGCTGCCGATGGTACGCATACTTACTGGGGCATGGTGGCCATGAACTGCGTGCCCTTTGGCACCAAGGTCAGAATTCCGAGCATGTATGGCTCCAAAGTCTTTAAGGTCCACGATCGCGGCGGGTTTGGTTGCAACCACGTCGATGTTTGGATGCAACATTATGGCGACGCCAGAAAATTTGGCCGGCGCACAATTACCGTCGAAATCGTTTCCTAAAACGAGTCGCCAACGAGTTGAACTAACAGCCCGGCCGAATACCGCTGATAACCGCCTCTGTCTCAAACTCTAATGCGGCGGGTAACGTGGCCTCTCCGCCATATGCATAGCCACCGGTAATTGCCAGATTATTGTCGTTCATAAAGTCGTAGGTTGGATTGCAAACGTAATTGCTGAGTCTCGGCGGCACTAGTAGCAATGGATACAACTGTGCCGCTAAGTGGATACCGGCAGGCAGCGCATCAATAAAGTTGGAGCCGTTGGCAATTCCAATTCCGGGTGGTGACAGTGGCACATCATCGACAAACAAATTGGCGAGTACTCGTGATGTGTCATAGCGCGTGCGACCGGAGTAGCGCGGCACGGTGTAGCCCGCATTGACCAGGAGTGTCGCAGTCGATGCCGGGACAACCGAGGTGCCACCAACAATATTTACCTCGGCGATCGTCACTTGATTTGCATTTAAATAGTCACGAACCACTTGTGACAGATCACCCGATTCCGTCAAGGCTATACCGGCTTGCTGAAAGGCGGCGAGCGGTCCAACCGAAATGGCGTCGGGGGTCCCGGTGTAGCCGTTGACTAAGTAGACGCGAGAGGGAGCGGTGCCGCGAACTGCGTCGAGCTCTTCCATGATCTTTACGGCGGTATTCTCTCGGCGGGTGCCAGCGAGCCGCTTGGTTGTGTACCCAGCGGACGTAAGCATCGTTTCCACGCCCGTACGAATCACGTTAGTACCACCTAACACATAGACTTTGCCACCGGCTGGTAGTACGCGTTGAATTTCCGTCATCACGACGGATGGAATGGATCCGGTTTGAATAAGCAAAATGCAGCCACTGGCGACATAACCGAGTGGAACACCGGCGAGCGCATCAGCAACTGCAGTACCATTAGCGAGTAAAACTGCCGAGGCAGAGCCAGCAGCTGGAAAAATTTTCTTGCACGTCTCAACTGAGCTGGAGTATCGCTCTGCACCAGCCACACGTAGCATGTCTTCGGGTGCGCCTTCCGGCCGGAGACGAGTCATCACATTTGTTGTGTAATCGAGCAACCCGATTCCGTCCTCGAGCCAAATAAAAATGTCGCGTTCGGTGCGACCACCCGTGCTCAGCGCTTGAATAATTCCTATCGTGGCGTTACCAGGATCCGTCACCGGTGCAATGCGCGTGCCATCCGTATTGGATGTCGGCGCCGTATCAAACTTGTACCTTGCCGCTGCGATCCCAGAATCATCGGCTGGGTTTGTCCAAAAAATCGTAAAGCGGTCACTGGCGGTGAGCGTTGCCGGAAAGGCCCCAATATTTATGGGCGAACCAGGTGCCACTGGTTCGGCATAGGCAGTGACCGTGGCATGGGCCTGTTGCGGCACGACGAGTGCGCTTGCAGACAAAAGTGCACCAGACAAACCTGCCAAGCCGGCCAAAACTGTTAGACCCGCCACGCTGGCGGCTGCGAGGGCAATTATGCGACGCATTAATTTCTGACGATTACTTTCATGCGTGGCGGAGCCCAGTACCAGGCAAATTTTGCGGTATCCCAATTCAGGTTTACACAGCCATGACTCATGCGTTGGCCAAAGTTGTTATGCCACCAGGCATAATGTAAGGCCTCGCCTTCGCTATCAAAATATTGTGTGAAGTAGACATTCTCCAGGTAAAAGTCGACGCCAGACATCGTCTCGTTGTAAATGCGCGACCAAACATAATGTGTGCCGATATTAGTCGGTGTACTTGCTTGGCCCGTTGATACCAAATTGGTACGAACGACCCGGCCATCTTCATAAAAATAAATGCGTTGTTCAGAAATATCGACGACCACCCATTTTTGTTTTGGAGGGGGCTTGGGTGGAATTGTTGTGCGCGTCGTGCCAGAAGTTGCTGGTGCGGTTGAGATGTTGGTGTCGACAACAGAGGATGGCGCCACGATGCGCGCACTTTGCATTGAGGCGGGATCAATCGGTCTTGCTTGAATGGTCGGACTTGTCGCGGCTGGTGTTGGCGTGGCCTCGGGTATGGTTTTTGGTTCGAGGATTTGAGAGACAGCCTGGCCAGGATTGAGTGCGGCGTCAGCGCGATGGGGTACAAACAATATCCCACCGAGAATCACCAAAAAAACGGCGGCCAGAGGAAGCACCACTAACTCACGTGACTGTGTTTTTTTGGACGAACCCTGGATCGCTTGTGTCATAAACGTGAAGACATGATAGCGAGACAACCAACATATCGTCAAAAGGTGTGTTGAAGGTAGGGCCATAGTAAGATGATCTAATGCCAAAAGGTTTTGCTAGGCTGTTGGTGCTCGCGTTCGCATTGGCGACCGTCGTTTTTATCTTCGTACCAAAAAATGTGCAGGCATCGCTGGCTGGAATATGGCGATTCCCGCTCGACCTCGCCTGGAACATTGATCCAGAATTTCAGTTTGGCAGCGTGTACCAGGGCGTTTTACATCTCGGCGAGGATGTTGAGGGCCCGGCTGGGACTCCCGTATATGCAGCTGCTAATGGTGTTGTAAGGCGCTTGGCAAATTTTCCCGCCTATCACGATTACGGCGGAGTAATTTTGATCGAACACCTAAATGTGACTGGATCCAACGTCGTCTCACTCTACGGTCACCTTGACCCGAACAAGTTTAGAGTTCAGCCGGGGCAGGTAGTTAGTCGAGGTCAGTTGATCGGACATTTAGGGTCACGCACGGTTAATGGCGACTGGAAAACACATTTACATTTTGCCTTGCGACGTGGGACGTATGTGAGTAGTCCTTGGGTATATTTTGGTTTTGGAGATTCAGCGATGCTACGGCAGTGGGAGCCGGCGTCAGAGTATGTGGCGGGGCGCGCTGGGATTACAGAGGTTTTACGATTACCCGAGCCAGCGCCGACACGGTATGACACCGCGGCTGGTATCAGTAGACAAATATTTCCGGCGGGCGATAGCGCTGGAGCGGTGATCCTTGCAAGCGGCGAAGAATTTACTGGTGCGCTGGCCTCCGCAAGTTTAAGCAGGCAAAAAAATGCACCGATTATTTTGACGCGACGGTTGGGTTTGCCTAGCGCGTCAATTCAGGAGATTGATCGCGTTCTACCGTCGGGCGGAACCGTGTATGCAATTGGCGACAACGGCCGTATTAGTGAGCCAGTTTTGGATTTATTGCGCGCACGCGGGTATGTAGTCACGCGCATCGGCACTGGGTCGGCCGCTCAGACCGCTGTTGGCGTTGCCCAACAACTCGCGACGCACTCGACAGCTTTTTTGGTGAGCGACACGGCATTTGCCGATGGAATTTCTGCGGGTGGGCCGAGCGCCACGCTCGGTTATCCAATCTTGCTAACCAATAGTCAGAGTCTCAGCACAGAAACGCGCACGTATCTGGTACAGCAGGGCATAACGCGCGTAATTATCGTGGGTGGTCCGGCGGCAGTCGCGTCCCAAATAGAGGTCGATATCCGCGCCGCACTTCCGACCGCGCAAATTGACCGGACTTTTGGTGCTGATCGGTATGAGACCAACCGACGCACGGGAGAAATGTTCGTATCTAGCCCAACGCACATTGCGATTGCAACAGGACAAGCATTCCCCGACGCGATCACGGTGAGTTCTCTAGCAGCTGCACAAAACGGCGTTGTGATTCTAACCAAACAAGCGAGTCTTCCCTCGGCCGGGAGCAGCTTGGTCAGTCTGTACGAACCGTCCGTTCAATTGGCCTGGGTGGTTGGTGGTAGTACTGCGGTAAATGCCGCCGTAGATCTTGCGGTCGGCAAACTTCTAAACCCCGACTACATAGGAAGCACTTCTGCCAGTTCAAGCTCAAGTACATCCTCGGTGCCGCAAAACAACATATTTACTGACTTTGTAATGGAACCTCATGTCCACGCGCATACAGAATCAGCGGCTCCAGCCCACGGCATCCTCCCAAGCTCCTTTTGGACGAACTGGTTTAAGTAGTTCGTTCAGTAAGGTACTTTTTGTAAAGCAACACTTGACAAAAAAATCGTGGCTTGGTAGGTTCGCTCCAACACGGCGTCGTACCTTTTTTTGACATGCAAGACGCCAACAAGTGTCTCCAATAAGTGTCTAATACAACCTTGCTCAACGTGAGCTGAAGGGAGCCTTAATGCGCCCGGACTTTTACCGCGTGGTTACGGAGCGACCCCGCCAGGGAAGTCGTAACCGCAATCGCAAGACGCACTTTCGCGTACATGATGTCGATGCATGCTTCCAAGACGCACTCGACTCAATGCCACACTCCGAAAAGATGGTTCGGTACTTTCGGGGACCTAAGGGCGACGGCTACAAGGATTTTTCCGACGTGCTCGGCCCGATCAAAGGGTTTTTGTTCAAGCGGGTTGGAGACAAGTGGGACGACATCTATAGCGAGATTCGACAGGCACTGCCTGCCAACTCGCCGGAGCCTGTTCGTCACATTTACGAGGTGCACATCAAGGGCCAGGTCGAACAGAACTGCATTAGCGACGTTAACGGTCGGATTTGGGAGAGCGATGGCCGACGAATTGTCGATCGCTTCTACGTTCATCCGGCAACGCGGACGCTAGAGTACATTGAGCCCGAGAGTTACCGTACGCGCTATCGTAAGAGCATCAAGCGCGTCATCGGTAACAATGTGCCGTTGCTCCGCCCCAAGCCCGACTGGAAGGACGTCATTGACGATCTTGATGTCGGCCGCGGTTGGAGCGTGAAGTACACGGTCTGCAAGCCCAACGACACCACGCGCGTCGTTAAGATCAACGGCATCTGGTACATCTACGGGTACCGCATCCGTAAGCCACATGAGCGCGTTCGGGTTTCCTTTGACGCGTGGATGCATCGGCACGAGGAGCATCTTCCACGCCTCGAGCAGATCGTTCACAAGCAGGCCAATCGGCGCGAACTCAAGCTCTATGGTCTGCGCAACGACACGCCCCGGTTTGCAATAATCACTACGCCCCGTTTGGTCACAAACCAGCGGGGCTCTTTTTTATCTCTGTGTGCTTTATATGCGTGCTCGTAACAAACGGTGTAAAAATAAATGCAGCGAGTGATGCGCCTACTACGTTGCTGATCAGGTCGAGCCATGTGTCATTGATCGTGAGTGCGGCAGTATATGCCAAATAGTTTTGCAAGAAAAATTCCGCGATCTCATTGGCAACACCGAGTGCAACCACGACTAAAAAACTCAAAACGACAAATTGAAAGCGCGTGACAGCAACTTTGCTATCGCGGACTACCAAAAAACAAACCAAGAACGCAAGAAATCCTCCACCAAATACATGCAGGATTCTGTTCGCCAATTCTAAGTCGGCGATCAGCACACTCACACCATACGAGGCCAAGCTAAAAAGCGAGATATAGACGATTGATACCAGCGAACCAGATCCAAGATTCGCAATTTTGTTCGTGAAAAAATACGTAAATCCAAAATACAGCAGCAAATATGCAGCACACATCGCGACAGTAAGCAGCAGCAGATAAATCGGGACCATTAAATTATATTCCCTTTGACTCGAGCACTCCTTTGAACCATCAGCTAATAATCGCTGATGATGTTGGTGTTTGGCAACAGTGCTTGCAACTCTTGTACTTTTTCTTCTGTAAAAGTGTTACCAGAAATATCCAGCGTCTTCAAATTATTTTTGATGTTAGCGAACTCATTGGGGAACGTATCAATTTTGTTATTGCTGAGATCGAGCGTTTCCAATTTCTTGAGCTGGCCAATTTCCGCGGGAATCCCAGTGAGCTCGTTATAGCTTGCGTCCAAGATTTTTAGGCCGGTCATTTTGCGGATTTCACCGGGTAGTGCACCCGTGAGTAAGTTATAGCTGACGTCGAACTCCTGAAGTCGCGCGTTCCGCTCCTGGACGGGGTGATCGGCGAGCACCGGACCTGGAGCGCCAGCTTCGTGAACGGGAAGAAGACGTTCAACGCGCAGCTCAACGGCACTCACGCCGACTACGGACGCCTGCGCAACCACGAGCCGATGGCCGGCGGCCGCTTCGTGAACGAGCAGGACGTCGAGCTGCGGCGGCGGGTCGTTTTCCTGGGAGACAAGCTCGCGAAGGACCTGTTCGACGCGCAGGACCCCGTCGGCCAACAGCTCCTGATCAACGGGATGCCCTACACCGTCATCGGGGTCCTGAAGCACCGGATGCAGATGGGAACCTACGGCGGCCCGGACGAGAGCCACGCGGTAATCCCGATCACG
>CAZCZY010000028.1:0-6926 GCA_964503525.1 uncultured Candidatus Saccharibacteria bacterium | reverse complement strand
CAGGAACCACGCTTTCATGGGCGCGCGGTAGCCCGCATACTGTCTTTGCACGCACGTTGTCCAGTGGTATATGGAAGTGCCACGCCAAGTTTAGAAACGTGGTACTTGGCGAACAATAAGAAAATTCAAAAGCTCGAGCTACCGGATCGCTATGGTGGTGCGGTCTTACCAGACGTGGAATTTATTGATGTGCGTGGCCTGCCACCAACACCGCTATCCCCTCCCTCACTCGAAGCCATAACCAAGACGCTCGCCCAAAAAAAACAAGTTATGGTTTTGATCAATCGACGTGGAAGTAGCCGCGTCTTGATGTGTCGCGATTGCGGACATATTTGGCGCTGTAATAAATGTGAGCGGTCAATGATTGTGCATCAATCGCCTACTCCTCATTTGGCTTGCCATTTTTGTGAACTCACCCTTGCTCTGCCAAAACAGTGCGCGTCCTGTCAGGGTGTGCAACTACTCGCACACGGTTTTGGCACAGAACGAATCGAAAAAGAATTAGTCAATCAATTTCCTAACGCCCGAGTTGCGCGACTAGATCGTGATGTTAGTCGTTCGCCGCGACGATTAAAAATAGTGACCGATGAGGCATTGTCAGGCCGTGTTGATATTTTAGTCGGCACGCAGTTGATCGCCAAAGGATGGGACCTCGAAAAATTGGAGCTCGTGGTAGCGCTCGATGCGGACCAAGGCTTATTGCTGCCAGACTTTAGAGCACATGAACGGACCATGCAGTTGCTTTGGCAAGTGGCCGGTCGCTCTGGTCGCCGCGAGACCAAAGGGCTCGTCTTGATAGAGACTATGCATCCGGATCACCCAACGTTGCAGGCGTTGCAGTCACATGATTTTTCTCATTTCGCCGAGAAAGAACTACTCCAACGTAAGAAGTTTGGGTATCCTCCCTATCGCCGAGTTCTTAAAATACAAATCAGCGGCTCTCTCCGAGTGCGACAGAACCAGGAAATAGAGATTCGCGCTGAGATTGCAAAGGTTTTATCTCAAACTCCAGCGCTCGCAAAAGTCACTGAGATCTTACCAACGGATGAAATTATTCTCCCGCGCGGAAAACAGGTGTCGCAAATTATTTTACTAACACCCGACCCCACACTATTTTTTGGGGCAATGCCAGCAACTGTGACTCTTGACGTAGATCCTGAGCAGGTGTAAGTTCGCCAGTTCCCTCCAAATATCGCAGATAAGGAGGTGTGTGAACAATGCTCAGTTGAGCCAATCACGTCGACAGGGTCCAATTTAGGGCCCTTTTTTATTTGAAGTTTTGTTGACAGAACCAAATATTTCTTGTACAGTTCGTGCTTACTTTTTTATGATTCGTAAAGTACTCGTAGGAAACGATCGCCGGCTGCGGAAAAAGGCAGCGGAAGTCGATCCAAAAACTATTCCAACACCTGCAATGCAGGCGTTGATTGATGATATGTTCGAGACAATGGAAACGGCTGATGGCCTCGGTTTGGCAGCGCCGCAAATTGCGATCAGCAAACGCATTATTATTGTCATGCAAGGACAGGAGTCAACCTGCCTCATAAATCCTAAAATCATCCGCGCTTCAAAAGAGCTACGACTTGGGGACGAGGGCTGCTTATCATTCCCCGGGCTGTATGGAAAAGTTGCGCGACATAAGTGGGCTGACGTCCAGGCGTATGATCGTGATGGAAAGTTTTTGAAATTTAGAGCACAAGATTTTGACGCGCGAGTCATCCAACACGAAATCGATCATCTCAATGGCATTCTCTTGCCCGATCGGCTCAAGGAAAAAATAAACGCTCCTGAGGTCGTCTACATCGGCAAAAAACTGTAGTCGGTGTTAGGATTGCGCGTATGGTTACACCCCAATCTGCGTCCAATCCACGCAGCATTGTAAAACCGCGAATAGTATTTTTTGGTACGCCTGCGTTTGCTGTGCCAGCACTTACCGCGCTGATTGAGATCAACTTCAAACCCGTTGGCGTAGTTACTCAACCGCCCGAACCCGTTGGGCGTAAGCAAATCTTGACGCCCTCTCCGATTTCCCACGTGGCGCGTATCGCATCTATCCAATTGGGCGAACCGAAAAAATTAAAAGATCCTGATTTTTTGAAATGGCTTACGGAGCTTAAACCTGATCTTGCGGTGCTAGCTGCATACGGCAGGATCTTGCCGTCGGCTGTGCTAGCGATCCCGCGCCTGGGGTTTATCAATATTCATCCATCACTGCTTCCGCGACACCGAGGTGCTGCGCCCATTGCCGGTACTATTCTTGCGGGCGATCAAGAAACGGGGGTAACCATTATAAAACTTGATGAGAAGGTTGATCATGGACCAATAATTGCGCAAGAAAAATTTGCCGTTCCGCCAAATGCAACTACAGAAAGCCTCACTCCCCTGCTTGCGGACTTGAGCGCAAAACTGTTGCTGGAGATTATGCCAATTTTCCTTGCCGGGAAAAGTACATTGCTCGAACAAGACCACCAGCAGGCGACATTTACAAAACTCTTAAAGCGCGACGACGGTGCAATAGATTGGAATAAATCTGCCGCCGAAATCGAGCGACAAATTAGGGCGTATACGTCGTGGCCTGGTTCGTTTACCTGTTGGAAAACAATGCGGTTAAAAATCCTGGCTGCTGAACTACACCCTCAGACCGAGGCAATAGCCGGAGCCCATAAACCTGGCACAGTGATCGTGCGCGACAACAAAATCAGCGTTGCCACCGGCGACGGGCTGCTCAAAATACTCCGGCTTCAACTAGCGGGATCCAAGCCGCAAGAGGTACCAGAATTTCTTAATGGACACAAGGAATTTACTACCGCACTATTAGGGCCTTGCTAACTTTCCCATGACTCAAACGCCTCAAAATAATTCACGTCTTGGTTCTGTGGTGCTCATTGTAGTGGGCGGCATAATCGCGCTTAGTTTATATGGGTGGTGGCGAACTGCGCATAGAGCAGAGCCTGATGAGCCGGTGGTGCTAGCAACTATCACTGTTGCCGAACTTGCAGATATGCTCGTCAAAGGTGAGCGCATCTTGATTTACGATATCCGTTCCAAAAATGATTATTTAAGTAAACATATTCCGGATGCGGTCTCGCTGCCGTATTACGAAATTTCCTTTAAGGGTGACGAACTGGAAAGTTTTAGGGACTGGTCGACTATCTTGGTTTGTGAAAATGATTCTTGCCCGGGGATGGAAACAGCGACGCGTGATTTGCGATTGGCCGGCTACACAAATCTTAAACGTCTAGAAGGTGGCATCGCTGCGTACGAACAAGCGGACTTAACATTGGCCTCTCAGGCCAAACTAATACAGGACGATTTGATCGACGTACTAACTTCTTTTGAAGTACCCGAGATGACTGTAGACGAATTGACTAAGAAGAAAGATGAGCCCGACATATTTATTGTCGATACGCGAACACCTTTTGAGTTTGTGACTGGATTTATTCCGGGTGCGATTGATATTCCTTTGCATGCAATTGCTGCAGCCATGGAACAAGAATTAATTCCACGGGACAAAACGCTCGTCTTATATGACCGTAAAGGAAACCGTTCGCGCATTGCTGTGCAAGCGTTGCTTGACGCCGGATATAAAAATGTTTTCAACCTTACTGGAGGCATCGACGCTTGGAACACCGCGAATCTTGACCTGGCATTGCCAAACGAAGACGGCTCCGATCTGACAACGCTGATACCCGTCCTCGGGACAGAGTAAAGGAAATTACGAACGGATCTGGCTGGATGGGGCCGCGAAATTTTCGCGGCCCCTTTTTATTAGCGTATTTGATCGAAATTCATTGACAGCTATCCACATACGTGTTACAATGCTCTGTTCAGGTAGATTCTCGCTTGCTAACTAACTTCCCATGCCAAAGGACACTAAACAGCATCTAGCGACCTCTGCAGTGCTTGCGTCTATTGCAGCTGCGGGGATTGTAACGGCATATCAAGTGGCAGAAGCCAAAGTTGAAGGTATTGCGGCGAGTGTTCGCGTAGAAACGGTAGACGTTGATTTTGAGCAAACTGATGGGGCGCCCAGCGCAACAGAAACAACCGAAAGCACGACCGAAATCGCCCAGGCTGACTCAACGATCGACGCTGGTTCTACTGAAACGCAATCGCAATTCTTGTTTTTGTTCGCCCTAACCGTGCTTGGCATGGTCGGGATCGTGAACTTAATGCGTGATCTCCGACACGAGCGCTCTACTCGATCTCGTAGGTAATCGTTACATTAGTGCGAACTTCTAGCTGTCCGCCCTCGACCGGTGTCTCTGGACTGCCACCGCCAGCTTTGATATCGCTCACCGCATAAAATGGTCCGGGTAATACAGGATTAGATGTAGATTCAATCACTGAGATTGGCTTTCCCAAACGAATATTGCTTAACTGCGCCAGCGATGTTGCTTTGCGAAGTGCCTCGGATACTGCTTGCTCACGCGCTTCATCTTGTAGGCGTTCCAATAAATCGTCGCTAAACGTAAACTGAATCCCCTGCACATTGCTCGCACCCGCAGCAATCGAAGCATCAACAACAGGGCCAATCTGATCGACCTCGCGCGCAATTATTCTGACCGTGTTGCTCGCTATATATCCGGTGACTTGTGGAGCAGCTTGCGTGTAGTCGTATTCGGGGTTAAGGCTGACATTAACGGTTTGTACATCATTGTCAGCGATTCCAGACTTTTTTACGGCTGCTAAAATTTTCTCGGCTTTTTGTGCGTTTTGCTCAGAGGCTTCTACTGGTGTTGCCGCGCGCGAGTCCACGCCGATTGTAATTTCCGCTTGATCAGGAGCGGCTCGTACCAAACCCTCTCCCGTGCTCTCCAGTCCTTCAACACTTTGTGCGCCGCCCGTGGTAACCACCCGCGTATCGCCCTGTGCCGACACGATATAGGCAATAACCACACCAAAAACGAGCGTCACAAATGCCACCACAAACCACGCCATCGCGTGCGGGCCTTTATGTTCGTACATTGATTTGGAAGAAGATGGTGTATCCATACTGACTAGATTATATCATATCGCGATGTTTGCGGTGGATAAAGCGGACTCCAGGACGAACCACCTGCAAGCGACTGTCCGAGCGATTGCGTATGACCCGACCAGTTTCTAGAGCTGTATCCGAACACGATCGAAACTTGAGGATAGAAATTGATTCTTGGCCGCGATCAACACGCGCCAAAATATTTTTAGACAAAACGACTCCGCAATACTTAGCGGCATGCGTAAAGGTTTGCCCTGTATTGGGATTATAGATTCGATAGAGCGGTTCGCTACGACGAACAACTTCGCCAAGGTTGGCCCAAGTAGTTTGGACACCGGTCAATTCTGCCGGAGAGCCTTTGCGCTTCTCAAGCAATTGTTGTTGGGCGGGCACAATTAATTTTCCAGTTAATACGCCAAGGCGCCGTAACATATTTGTAATACCCACGACGGTTAGTTGCATAAAATCCTCGTTTAACTGCATTGCACCACCAACTTCAATCGTTACCACGGTGGTACCAAACAGTTGCCGCGCTTCTTTTGCCAACATGCCCGGTAAGGCTCGGCGCAACAGCACAATGTCCGAACCAAAAGCCAAACCTAGATCACGAGATGGATCACGCTCTGGAGTGCTATGCACGCGTGTGTGCGGAATGCCGATCATGCGAGTACCGGCGTCGTGTACGTCAATAACTGCATCCACATGCGCGATGATTTCGTGCATAATCGCGTGCGCCACTTGGTACGCAAACGAGCCGTGTTTATGTCCGGGAAACGAACGATTTAGATCGCGTTGATCAATCGGGATCATGCGACTGCGTTCCACAAAGCCCCAGGGATTCATCAGCGGCAAAATAACGACCGTGCCTCGGATTTTCTTGAGATCGAGCACGCTAAGCGAGCGAGCGATCGCCTCTGGACCATTGATTTCATCGCCGTGTGCGCCGGTTACTAGCGCAACTGTTTTGCCAGCTTTTTTTCCACGGTAGACGTCAACGGGAATGTAGGCTTTGCGCCCATCCGGATACAACGCGACTGCTAACTTTCCGCGCTTATGCTGCCCAGGTTGGACTCGTACTGACCCAAATTTTTGTGTGGTGCTCATTTTGGTGCGTAATCTGCCGGATCTTTTCCTATGGCACGAACACTGCACGTCAGGAGTGGCTCCATTCCAAGAGAGCGCGCTTGTTCAACCAACTCATCCGTTTCGGCTCCGGGATTAAAAAAGAGCGTTTTAATGCCGTAGCTCGCTAAGTCCGGCAGGATTTTTGTAGTCACTGCGGGCGGTGTATAAATGGTCGCCACGGTAGTTTTTTTTGCGGGCACATCTTTTATTGCGGCATATGATGCAAGCCCCTCAATTTTTTCTGCATTGGGGTTTATTGGCAGCACGTCAGCACCCGCATCTTTGTAGGCCCGAACAGCGCGATTGCCAAATTTATTTTGGTCGCGTGAGGCGCCGACCACGATGATTGCCTTAGGGATGTCGTAAGTAAATGTCATGTTGGGATTACGTAGCGTCTATCATAGTGCGACTTATTGTAACGCTTTTTTTATTAATCCGGGCACCTCAGAGGGTAGTTGAGCTATTGACGCACCTGCCCGTGTTAATGCCGTCTCCTTAGATGCAATAGACCCCGCCCCACGCTCGACGATTGCGCCTGCATGCCCAAGTGTTTTTCCAGACGGTGCGGTGCGACCAGCCAAAAAAGCGACGACCGGTTTCTTAATGACCGTTCCTAAGAGTTTATCGGCTGCGTTTTCCTCGCCGCGCCCGCCGATTTCGCCGATTATTACAATGGCGCGCGTGGCGTCGTCAGTCTCAAAGGCGCGTAGTGCTTCTTCTAAATTGAAAAGATTTATCGGGTCGCCACCAATTCCCACGCACGAACTTTGCCCGAGGCCGGCGGCCGACAAATGCGAGACAATCTCGTAGGTGAGCGTGCCCG
>CAZCZY010000027.1:0-5623 GCA_964503525.1 uncultured Candidatus Saccharibacteria bacterium | reverse complement strand
TTCTTACCAATTGGTGCCATTCTGAAACCGGGTGGGCCTCTGGAAAAATTTGCAATGGAGCAAGCTGAAAACTTTGTGGCAGAACAAAAGGATGTTGCATTGCAAACGCAAATCCTCGGTGGTGGGCCAACGGCGTGGGGTCGAGGTGGTGGGCCCAGCACGGATGCGCAAAATGAGCCCACGGAGGAAGAGATGGCTGACTATCGCATGCTTAGTATTTTGACCAATGCAGAAACGCTGTTTGATCCTGTTCGTCGCTTTGAATTTTTCCAAACCCTGAAGTCTGAGCCTCGCCTGGAATATGCAGGTAGAACAGAATGGCGTGGACGTGATGTGCATGTGTTGCAGCTTAACGGCTCACCCAAGATCATAGGCGAAAATTCTATTTACTTCGACGCGGACACATTTGCGTTTTTGGGTACGGAGCGAACGCTCCATAATGCTTCGGGGCTAGGTCCAATTATCTATAGCGCCGAGCTTTATACCGCGACGATGGAATTTATCGAGGATTCTTATAGCGACGATGCCTCTGTGTTTGAAACCCATGGTTTTATTCCGGCCGAGGATCTCTATAAAAACTAGAAAATTGTAATCGCGTCACAGAAATCTTGACTGTAACGCTGGCGATTGCTATAAAGTTGGTTCGTCACGACACGTACTGAGGAGGTGCGATCAGTGCCGTTGTTCTTTACGTCGATCATGAGCAGCAAATATCCGCAAACAGTTCTCAGAGGGTGTGCGGACGTGCGTGCCGTTTGCACCGATGAGCAGATTGCGGGCAAACCGGCGGCTGAGTACAGGCTGGAGGGGTACAACGGCATCCATGAGGCGACTCCCCATCCTGGCAAGGAGGACCAGTTCAATTCAATCGTGGGGCGCTTGCGCGAGCTGGAGCTAATTCAGCCGATATTCTAAGCCCGACGACAATGCATTCTTACGAAGTCCCGGAAGTCCCGATCGGTATAAACCGGTCGGGCTTTTTTTATTGAAATTGGCGGTCGTTAGCTCTAGTATGTCATTCTGACATCACGGGCAGGTGGTCCAGCGGCAACGACACGACGCTGTAAACGTCGCGACCGAAAGGTCTACGGGGGTTCGAGTCCCTCCCTGCCCACCAGGTGTTTCATATGATATGATCTCTCCCATATGTTTGGTGAAATGCCGCCTCCACCTGAGGCACAAGAATCATTCCGAGAAACTGAAGCGAAAAAAACATTCGACTATGTCGGGGATGTAAAAAAATTCTTTGAAGAAAGTGTTGATGGGGCGGAAGAGAAACTGTTCAAAAGTATGGGAAACCCGGAAGACTTACTTGACGATATTTCATCCTCGTCTCCTGACCGACTATATGGGAAAATGCTCGTAGGTGTACAGGCACTCTATCCGGAAGCCTTCGAAAAAAAATACATGCCGCTTCTCGCTGATTTTGGAGAGAAACTGCAACGCTCAATTGATGAGACTGATTATGTGCCGGAAACTCAGCTCGGTTTTTTGTGGATCCAGAAACAAATGCTGCCGGTGGATTTTGCAAAAAACAACGATGTTATTGATAAGGTGAGGCAAAAGATTGTAAAATCCCTGCCAAAAGAATCCGCAAAACTCCAAAATATGACGCCCATGCTTGCTGATGCGGCCGATGTGTTTGGGGATGATTTTAAAAATGAAGTTATTGCGCCTGTTTGGCCAGCAATAAGGGGGCGTGTTGAGAGCATCATAAAAAATAATGGTTATGATGCTGCCATGGGCTCCTGTATTAGAGCCGAAAGGATGCGGCCTGCCTCAGAGGAGCCCATAGTAATTCCCCGTGAGGAACTTGGAAAACGCGCCCACGGTGACGCCGTGGCATTAACGCAAGTCCTAGTTGATTTTGCTCCGTACAGAGAGCCGAATATTGGGCCACTTCGGGACACACTTGCGTTTGTCGCAGAGACGCGCGTTGCAAAACTTCACACTAGTGGAAAGACTTTCTGGGGTTTTGCTTCGTAGGATGGAGCAAGGCGGGTAAGTCTGTTTTACAAAAATGCATCAAAAACTCAGTTGCCGTGCTGGCAGGTGGTCCAGCGGCAACGACACGACGCCGTAAACGTCGTGACCGAAAGGTCTACGGGGGTTCGAGTCCCTCCCTGCCCACCAGTGGCTGTTAAACAGCCCATGTTTTTTAAAAATGGAGCCAAAGGGGAGAATCGGACTCCCGACATCCACCTTACCATGGTGGCGTTCTACCACTGAACTACTTTGGCATTGTTTCACTTAGGGCTCCGTCATATTAAGTTTTTTTTGCTAAAAAGCTAGAGCTTGCCAATCTCCGTGGTTCGATCCCGCGCGTGGGCTCCAGAAATACATACGAACAAGTTACACACTTCCGGGGATGCGGCGGATATAGTAAGACTTATCCATCGAGTTCTTTGATATTTTGCTCTCCACGAATTTAGGCATTCATCAGGGGGTGAGCATGCACGAACTGCACGAGAAGTGCGGGATCTTTGGTATTTACGGCCACAAAATTGATGCCGCTCGTCTGGTTTACACGGGCTTGTGGTCATTGCAGCACAGGGGCCAGGAGGGCTCGGGAATTGTCAGCGCTGATGGCAGTGGTATGGCAGTCCACAAAGGGGCGGGGCTGGTCGATCGGGTTTTCTCTGAAGCGGATCTAAACCATCTGCCAGGTCACATCGCCATTGGTCACAATCGCTATTCAACTTCCGGTGGTGCTGCTGCTGATCACGTCCAACCCGTATACGACGGGTACGGGCAACTGGCATTGGCCCACAATGGCAATCTACCGGACACAACACTCCTGCAACGTTTTTTGCGCGAACATGGCATCAGCACCAATGGCCGCAATGATAGTGAACTGATGCATCTCGCCATTACGCATTACCTCGTTAAGGGCAAGTCGCTTCGGGAGGCCGTCGAGCAGTGTTTCCCACTTTTTACGGGCGTGTACAGTTTACTTCTGCTAACACAAGACCAGTTGGTGGCTGTGCGCGATCCGTTTGGGGTTCGACCATTAGCAATGGGCCGGGTCGACGACGGGTATGCAATCTCTTCGGAAACATGCGCCTTAGACACAGTTGGAGCACGTGACATTCGTGAAATTCTCCCGGGCGAACTAGTCGCTATCAGTGAAATTGGACTTGAGAGCGTGCAATTGCGCGAACCAAACCCCAAACTGGATGTGTTTGAATTTGTGTATTTTGCAAGGCCTGACAGTTTCTTGGCGGGGATTAGTGTGCATGAAGTTAGAAAGCGTCTCGGAGCGGAGCTCGCACGAGAAGCACCGGTTATGGGAGACGTTGTCATTCCCGTACCGGATTCTGGCATTCCTGCGTCGCTCGGCTATGCACAACAACTGGGCCTGAGGTTGGATCACGGATTGCTCAACAATCGCTACATCCATCGGACCTTTATTCGTCCCGTTGACCGCGAAGCAGGCGTAATGCTCAAAGTCAACGCCATCCCTGATGTTTTTCGTGGCAAGCGTGTCATCATGATTGATGATTCGATTGTCCGGGGGACAACGTCGCGACAGCTCGTGCGGATTGCTCGCAAGGCGGGTGCGAAGGAGGTGCACCTTTTGATTAGTTCGCCACCCGTGTGTTACCCGGACTTTTACGGGATAGACACGCCCGAACAAGAGGATTTGCTGGCCTCTCGGATGAATATCCAGCAAATGTGCGAATTTGTAGGAGCGGATTCGCTGCACTTCTTGTCGCTAGAGGGCATGCTTAGCGCCATTGGCATTCCCCGTGATCAACTTTGTATGTCTTGCTTTACCGGTGAGTACCCGGTCGACATTGGTAGGCGCAGCCAAGAAATCTCGAAAATAACCAACCGATAGGTCACTTGATCTGTCGGTTTTTTTTACCCATTTTGCAGCAAGGGTGATCGGCTTGACGGGCGGGGCTCGAGCCTCTAGTCTGTTCGGGCAATGTCACAGGATCGATTAATCAAACTTTCTTGCACTGAGTGTAAGAACATCAACTACCACACGCGCAAATCTAAGCTTCTAAAGGAGAAGCTGGCGATCAGAAAATTCTGTCGTATCTGTCACAAACACCAGCCACACAAAGAGACTAAGAAGTAGGCGCGAACATGGCGTCAAAATCGCTGCAGCGTAAGTTCGTGCTGCTATTTGTGGATGCACTGCTTATCACCGGCGCAGAAGTTGCGGCGATCTGGCTGGTAGCACGGCCAGGATATTTTGATGAGTTTGTGATTGGGCAACCCTGGTTTTTTGTGTTGCCAGTCGTTGTTAATTTGCTCGCGGTCTATTTTGTGCAGGGGTACCATCTGGAAGAAATTGTGACGCCTTGGCGGGGCTTGGGAGCGATGACGCTCGCAGCGGCGACGGGAGTTGTGGCCACTGGATTTTTGTTTTTCTTGATTCCTGGCGCGCCGGAGTTTTCTGCTAAGGTTTTGCTTTTGTCCGCAGTAAGTATTGCGGGGTTGCTTTGGATGGCTCGATTATTGTATGGACGCATATTGACTTCACGAGCACTAAAAGAGAATTTACTTATCATCGGAACGGGGGAGAGTGCGCTGCGGTTGACTGAGGTGATCAGCACGCGCGTTCATTCGCCGTACCGTGTAGTTGCCTTACTTAATAATCCGCTTGAAACCGATGGCGTTGGTATTGGCGATGGCGCGACACAAAAGTTTGCCCACAAAATTATTGAGCTAGCAGAATTGCCAGCGCTTATTCGACGACAGCCTCTTGATGCAATTGTCCTCGGCATGCATGGACGAACCGAAGATCGTTTGGTTCGTGCCATTATGGAATTAAAACGCCACGGCACCAAAGTAACTGAGCTCACGGAATTATATGAGGAGTTGACTGGCATGATGCCAGTTCAATATGTTGGAGAGTTAAAAATGGTCTTTGAAAACTTTGCCCAACGAAGTGAGTTAACGAAGTTGCTCGAGTCGATTTTTAATCGGGGATTGGGTTTGCTTGCCTTGGGTATCAGTGCGCTGGCCTGGCCGGTGGTTGTGGTGGCGCAACAAACTTCCAGTCGAGGGCCGGTTTTTGTAGAAAAATCAGAACGCGTCGGTTTGGGAGGCGCGCCATTTAGAATTTTGAAATTTAGAACGATGATTCCGGCGGCACATGCGGTGGGTGCTGGGTTACTTACCGGAGAAAATGACCCGCGCGTTACGCGCGTGGGCCGCGTGCTACGCAAATTGCACTTGGATGAGTTGCCGCAGCTGATAAATATCGTACGGGGCGACATGAACTTTATCGGCCCACGCGCGGAGTTGGTTGAGAATGTTCGTGACTTGGAGAAAAAAATTCCGTTTTATCATGAGCGGCATATGGTCAAGCCGGGACTGACGGGTTGGGCACAGGTTAGAAACGTAATGACGAGCGCCTCAGAAAAAGACACACTTGAAAAAATCCAATACGATCTCTACTACATCAAGCATCGCTCGCTGGCGCTGGACCTCGCGATTTTGATACGAACGGTAAAACTGATCATCAAGGGGCGCGGCACCGCCTAGATTTGAAGTCGGCTTAGCGACACGGTAGGCTACTCATGTTTTATTGTGGGCGAGTGGTGAAGTGGTATCACGTCGGTCTCCAAAACCGTCGTCGAAGGTTCGATTCCTTCCTCGCCTGCCA
>CAZCZY010000026.1:0-6506 GCA_964503525.1 uncultured Candidatus Saccharibacteria bacterium | reverse complement strand
ATTTAGTGCCGAGGATAACAGTGATGATAGTGGGGGAACGTTTAGCGGTGCCTACGTTTTTCCGTTTAGCGACGAGGAGGTCAAGCAAAAATTTAACCGTGACTCCGAAGAAGCAACTGAGCCGACCGTGACGGTACAAGTGGCGCCAACCGAGGTTCTGCCTGGCGAGGAAGTTGCCGTTATAGCTACACCTAGTGACTTTAGGGATACAAATATTTCGCAAAACCAGGCGATCGGACTCACGTTTGCAGTCGATGAGGTGTCGCTGCAGGGGATTCAGGCCGGAGGACGGACCTTACCAGAGGGCAACTCACCTTGTGGTGACATGTCGCGCACACCCGCCAGTGACGGCGACGGCGACGGCATGGACGATACTTGGGAAAGTGTGCACGGTCTAAATCCGGGCGACCCGGGTGACGCTTTTGCGGATCCCGATGGTGACTCCGCGTTTCAGTTTTACACCAATGCTCTCGGCGAGACCTTGGTCATTTCTCCCGGCACCGATGGTGGCGAACCCGGCGTCATGAGTAACCTAGCCGAATATATTTGGGATACTGACCCGCGCAACCCAGACACTGATAAGGACCAAATCTCAGACGGTACAGAAATCTTGGGCTTTGGTGGCCCGACGGTTACCTGGGTAAACGACCGACCAATTGGTTCGACCCTAGAATTCCGCGCCTTTGCAGTGGGTGTCTCGCTCATGTCAGATGCAACGCGCGAGAGAGCGCTTATCGTCAAATTGGATAGTTCGACCAAGTCTGTGTTTGTAGGAAACGGCGAGCATCTGCAGGGCCGCGTAGAAACTGAGCAAGATTTTACGGAGCCCGGTGAGTCGACTGTACTTGTGGCAAAATTTGTTGGCACCGAGGCGGAGCCGGACTCCTTTGCCTATACTTATATAGTAGATGGCCAAGAGGTTGAAAATCCGTCGTCGGGGCGCCATCAGTTGGAAGTGCCCGTCGATAGTACGAGACAACCGGGCGAACAAATTCCCTACGAGATCAAGGCGGTCAATACTGAGTCCGGCCAACTCGCGACGTTGCGCGGGGTGATCCGGGTTGGGGAAAAAATTACCCTGCAGCCAGAGCCAACCGAACCAATTGCTGGTGGACCGCTGACGGTGCACGCCACCTTGCCGAGCGGCACAACGCCAACCGATTATTTGTTTGAGTGGCGGGTCGATGCGCAACTGGATGAGTCTGCCTCCGGGGTTGGCAAGGATTCGATTTCCCTGACGGCACCGACGTCGACCGGTACGACATTGGCTTTTGACGTGCAGTTATTTTCGGTCGATGATAACCAAGCCATGGGACGCGAACAGGTAGAAGTGGGTGTGGCCAAACCAGAAGTGGAAATTACCTTGGTTCCGGCAGAACCGATCGCGGGCGACAATGTAACTACCATCGCCAAGCCAAAAAACTTCCCATTAAATCTAGACACCGATCAAGATAGCGTTGATGATGCCACGTCGCTCTCGTACGTGTGGGAGATTGATGGCGTCACGCTAGCCGCGGAAGAAAATGCAGCGGGTCTATCGACTGCTGGATTTGGTGCGGGCGATGAAGGCACGCAACATCAAGTCGCCATCAAGGTCACGACTACAGCGGGTCGCTCTCAAAATGCGTCTGCAGAATTATCGTTTGTCACAAAGCCAGGCGCTACAGCCAGCGGCGGGACGATTCGTAAAGGTACTGGCGTACTTCTCGCTCAAGCCTTGACCGGGCTTCCATCGGCCGCTCGTCTAGCGATCTTTGGGACGTTACTGGCGGTAGGGCTTTTAAGCAGCGCACTATGGATGACGCATCGAAACGGCGCCCGGTCCGAAAATACGGAGCAGCCATGAGACGAGCGATTCTTAACAAAATGCGCACCGCATGCTTACTAATCGCGGTTGTCGCACTCGTTTTTGGTAGCGCGCTACCACTCTTTGTGCAAAATGTTGCTGCAATACAGGCACCAGAAAACGATGATATCTTTGATACCGAAGCGTACAATGGCGCTCTGGAAGATGGATTAGAAGTTCTGCCAATAGGCGATTTTTATCCTCCGCTCGAATTTGAATTTGAATTTAGTTTTGATGTCGATGCGGATTTTTTTGGCAATACCGAGACTGACACGGACACATCATCCAATGGAATAATTCCGCAATTTACGCCTGAGGAGCAATTCCAAAAAAAGGAGTCAGAAAAAGAAACGCCGCGCTCAAATATTCAGCTCTCAACGCTCAACAGTGAGCCGGGCTCGGAGATCGTAGCGCTTGCCCAACCGCAAAACTTTTTGACTGATGCTCAGGGTGCCGATTTATTTTATGCCTGGGCGCTCGACACCGTGTCGCTCAATGGCGTCGCGGCCGGTGGGGACCCACTCGATTTGCCTCAAGCAGCATCTCCTCGGAGCGAACACTCTCGTCCAACGCAAACCGACGGCGATGGTGACGGGATGGATGACGCCTGGGAAGTTCGCTACGGCTTAAATCCTGGTAACCCGGGTGACGCCGGCTCAGATGCGGATGGTGATGGATTTACCAATGACGTCTACAAAAACGCATTTGGCGAAGTGTTAATTGTTGAGCCAGCGACTAGCGCTGGGGACCCCGGCGGTCCACTCACCAATCTCAAAGAATATATTTGGGGCACGGATCCAACTAATCCGGATACGGATGGGGATGGTTTTAGCGACGGTCAAGATATTGCGGGCCTTGGACAAACCACGGTGAGGATCGTCGTGCCGCCAGGGGCACCCACCGGCGCGGGTTTTTCGTTGCGATTAACTACGCTTGGGCACTCGATACAACACATTGATCGAGACACTCCACTCGTCAAGTTGGACTCGACGGTTACTCCGCTTGCTGCCAATACGAGCGAACGCGTCTCTGCAGAACTTACCGTCTCAAATCAAAATCCAACCCCAGCCGAGGCCATCACGTTAGAAACCACGCTTGGCCAAACTAATTTTCACGAAGGAATTCTGACCTACAATTGGTTTGTGAATAATGTTTTGCAGGAAGAAGCCTCTGGAGAGAGCGCCTTTACGTTTGAGTTTACGGTTCCGTCGGACGCTATACCCGGGGATGTCATCAGCTTTTCTGTGCAAGCACTTAATTTTGCGTCGGGCCAAGAAGCCTCAGCGCAACTTGAAGTGCGGGTTGGGGAAGTGGTTCGTTTACAATACGACCCCACCGAAGTTGTCCCGGGAAAATCATTTACTATTTCTGCGCAAATGGTGAGCAACTCTGATCCCGAAGAATTGGTTTATCATTGGAGTGTGGACGGGCAGGAGATCGCGGGCGAGTCTGGCCAAGGCAAAACTACTTTGACGCTCGATGTCGACGAGGAGAGCAGCTCAACGTTTGATGTAGATTTGCGCGTCACTACGCCTAATGATTCTAAAGAGTTTGGCCGAGTCAACGCGAGTATCGACCAACAAAAGCCCGAAGTCGATATTGTTGCGACCACTTCTTATCCGGAGCCCGGGCAGTTTGTAGAGTTGGTCGCGATCCCAAAGTTTTTCAAAAGCGAGAAGCTGGAGTATCGCTGGACGATCAACGGCGAAACACAGGATGTTCCCCTCGAGACGACCAAAGTAGAGGCCAAAGGCGAGGATATCAATGATGTCATTACGATAGAAGTCACGGTTAGAACTACCGGCAGCCAACAGCAAACCGCGCGCGCCACGGAATTCTTGACCGTGACCGCACCGGTACCGACGGCGGCCGTCTTGCCGCGCACACCTGAGTCGGTATTGGCCTATTTAGGTTCGCGCGCGTCCCGGGTATCCCTTGCCTCCTTGCGCCAAGCGTTACAAGGGCACCCCATCACTTTTGGCAGCCTGGGGATCATTGGTGCGGTTTTAGCGGGCAGCCTTGCTATAGTGATAGTCACTCACAAAAAAAAGAATGTCATCTCTTAAACTTCCCAAGTCTGTGTCTCATACATGGGCACCAAAAATAGCGCTAGGTTTGCCGGTTATTTTTGCCGTGCTAGCACATCTTGCGCCCCGCGCAGTCCACGCCGCTGCTGATTTGTGCATTGGCAAGGGGTTTCTTGACGCAGTTACGCAGTACTACAACATTGCGATCGGTCTCGCGATTATTTCCGCGATCTTGATGACCATGGTCGGCGGATACTTTTTAGTGGTCTCGGCCGGAAATTCTGGCCTTGTCGAGCGCGGTAAAAAAACCATTTTTAATGCGCTGTTTGGTTTGGCTCTGGCAATTCTATCTGCAGTGTTTCTCAACTTTCTCAACCCCAACATTTTTACAGTACAAGGCTGTATAACGCCATGAAACGTAGCTATTTTCTAATAATCGCGTTACTTGGTGGCGTCGGCATCATTCTGACTATCCTCTTTTTTATCTTGCGCAATCCCTATACCCGTATAAATCCAACACCCGAGCCTGAGCCGACTGTCGCGACCATTTTAACTGAGGCACCTCCCACCGCCGATGAAGCCACGTCGATAGACCTCTTAACCGTGCGAGAGGGCGACACGCTGGGAGCGACCGTTGGCATTGACGGCGCGCGCTTAGTTTATTTTGATCAGCAGGACAACAAAATAAAAGTCGCTGAGTTTGATGGCACAGGCGCGCAAGATCTATCGGAATCATTGTCTGGTGTTTCTGCTATGGGTGTCGCTCCCACCAAAGATCGTGCATGGCTGCAGCTTGAGGATCCGGCTACCGACGAGCAGATCAGCTTGATCTATGATTTTCGTGTGCGCGAGGCTGTTCGCCTAGAAAACGGAATCAAAGCGATTGACTGGTCGCCCGATGGAAAACAGCTCGTATATTACGTTGAGCGTGATGGCTCGGCCCCGCAATTGCGGGTGACATCCTTTGCGGGCCTTGAGCCGACGACTATCCGCGATAATTTTGTGCTAGTAGATCCCCAGTTACGTTGGTTTGCCCCGGATGACATCGCATACTGGTTAGAGCCTGACAGTCGCCGTCCCTCTGGTGTTGTCACGATGCGAACCAATGGCAGCGAGGCCGTCGAGCTCTTGGCTCCACTCGAGGCCCAAGACATTATATTTTCACCAAACGGCGAATCATTTTTTACCGGCAGCAACGACCCTGTATCGGGTAAGCCGGTTGTTTTTGTCGGTTCGATAGCAGATCAAGAGGTCACTGAGGTGCCACTCACGACCTGGGTAAAAAAATGTACCTGGACGTCCGACAGTACGCGTGTGGTTTGCTTTGTTCCACGCGACTTGCCCGCGGGCTTTGAATTTCCGGACGATGATGCAGGTCTAACATATCGCGATCAATTGTGGTCAATCGATGCAATTACTGCGGAGCCACAGCGCTTATATGACGTTCCACTCAATATTACTGATGCAACGCAACCATTTTTAAGTTCCGACAATACGCGCCTGACTTTTTTTGATAGCGCGCGTAACGCACTCGTGAGTTTGGACGTGTCGGCTCTATTGTCCGCACCAGTTGCGCCCGAAGAAGAGGGCGATACCACGACGACCACACCAGCAACGGGCAGCGTGCCTTCCACAATTCCAGGCGGAAATTAAAAAAAGAGCCAGTCAAGATTGACTGGCTCTAGCTACTCAAGTGGGCAGAACCGAGCAGCACGCTTAGAGCGGACTCCTTAGAGCGGCGCTGCGTTGATGAGCTCGCGGTCGATGAATTCGATCCGCGCTACCAGCGACACCAGCACGGGTCGCTGTAACTTGGACTTTCCGGCCCCCAGGATGTCGGGATCACGGGAGTCCAGAATCGAACGCGCCACCTCCGCAAAGTTCAACAGACGCTTGTGGTTGAGCGGGGTACGTCTGGTACCAGGCGCCAAGAGTAGCCGTACGAAAAGGCTCTCGGGTTCCAGTACGAGCATCACGTCCGCCGACGAGACCTTGCCTGACATATAGCGTTTGTACGCTCCCTGGATGCCAACGTTTACGAGCGTGGCAAACATGAATGCACGACGGTACGTGTCAAAGTTGGTCTGACTTAGGATTTGCTTTCTCCGTACGTTGTTCTGAGTTGCGACGGCGCGTGCAAGAAAGAACTTACTTGCCGCGAACGATTCTTGACCGTACGGATCCTTTTGACCCCGCAAAACGGGACTGGCCATCTGATCGAACGCCAATCGCAGTTGCCACATCGATGTCTTACCGAGGTGGAACTGCTGAAAAAGGCGATCGGCCTCATTGCCTGGTCCTGGAAATGGGACTGGCGGTGCTAACGCAGCGAGTTGCATGAGCGGTGGTTCTCCTTCACCAAGAAACCCGAGTTATCCCTAGGCCGTTTACAACGATGACGCTACCTCCTTTTGCGCAAGTTCCTGGTAACTTTCGTCCGCGAACAGATGTGCGAGGCAGGTTTGGACCCAGGCACCGTGCCTGAGAAAGTGATCACGAGTGAGCGACGAGCCACAGATTGCTTGGTCGAGCGTCGCCTGACACAGGTTTGTCGCTGTATCGTTCTTCTTGAGCCAATCGGTACAAGCCGTCAGGAGATGTTCGCCGCGCGAAGTGAGATCGCCTTGGCGGAT
>CAZCZY010000025.1:0-14023 GCA_964503525.1 uncultured Candidatus Saccharibacteria bacterium | reverse complement strand
CAAAAGTCGTGCCGCTTTCTGCTTGTGCTTGATGCGACAAACCAGCAAAGACAAAACTTGTAATGGCCGCGAAAAAAAGCAAATTTTTTAGCATTGTCATAGACTGAGAATATTCTTGTGCCGAAGTTCTTGCAACTGAATGACGAATAGGAGGCAAATTGAACCGGCGAGGTGGATTAGCGTCGGTCATGTGGCGTCTGGATGTATGCGTGGCATTGCTTTTACACTAAGGCAATCCTATTAAGGGACTCGGCCACAAGAACACCAAAGAGAAATTATAATTTTTGCGATTTGATAGAGTATCTGCATTCCAACTAATGCTCACCTTCATCACCGGCAATAAAAATAAACTAGCGGAAGCTCGTGCCACATTGGGAGAGGTCAAACATGTTGCTTCGCTTAAAAAACCCATGGTTCGCACTGACAAAATTGAACTCAATGCACAATTTAAAAGTGCGCTCGCTCTACTTGAAGGCTCCCAGCACGTCTTTGTGACGGGGCGCGCGGGTACGGGCAAGTCGACCTTGCTGCAGTATTTTCGCGGGCATACCAATAAGAACATCGTGGTACTAGCCCCCACTGGCGTCGCTGCGCTCAATGTACAGGGCGAGACCATTCATTCATTTTTTCGCTTTAAGCCGGGGATCACATTAAAAGAGGCGCGTAAACTCGGCGTCAAACAGCGCGACAATGAAGTATTTAAGCAACTCGAGACGCTCGTGATCGACGAGGTGTCTATGGTTCGTGCTGACCTACTGGATTGCATTGACGAGTTTTTACGGGCGGCGACAAAAAAACCGCAGCCATTTGGGGGCAAGCAATTTGTTGGGATCGGCGATCTGTATCAGTTGCCGCCGGTGGTAAAACGGGACGAACGCCAAGCTCTGCAAAAAATCTACCCTACACCCTATTTTTTCTCAGCTCACGCAATGCAACTCTTACTTGCGGAAAACCAGCTCGCCTTTGTCGAACTTGAAAAAATATACCGCCAGCACGATGCGCATTTTATCGAACTCCTCAACGCTGTTCGTAACCGCACAACCACGCCCGAACACTTTGCGGCGATTAATCAACGCTGTGATCCGACGTTTGTTGATCGTGCGCAACAATACATCTGTCTTACCACGACCAATCTCGGTGCGCACACCATTAACGCCAACAACTTACAACGACTCCCCGGAAGCGAGGTGCACTACCGCGGCACTACTACGGGCAACTTTCCTGAGCGTGATCTGCCGACTGATCTAGATCTGGCACTCAAAGTCGGTGCGCGCGTAATGTTTGTGCAAAATGACAGTCAGGGCCGCTGGGTCAATGGCAGTCTCGGCACGGTGCGCAAACTTGGTCGTGCAAGCAGTCGTGCGAGCAACCGTGAGAAAGATGATGTGAGTATTCGCGTGCACATTGATAATGGCGCAACGGTTGACGTTGACGAATACTCCTGGACATTGTTTCGATCAGTGTACGATAGGTCGACGCAAAGTCTCGGACGCGAACATCTCGGCAGCTTTACACAACTTCCCTTGAGACTAGCCTGGGCCAGCACTATTCACAAAGGTCAAGGTAAAACATTTGATCGCGTGATCATCGACATGGAGCGGGGAGCTTTTGCCGCGGGACAAACCTACGTCGCATTGAGTCGCTGCCGCACGCTGGAGGGATTAGTGCTGCGTCAACCGCTAACACTCAAACATCTTTTGTTGGACTATCGCGTGATGAAGTTTGTTACTAGCCTGCAGTACAGCCTCTCCAGCCGCGAGCAATCTCCCGAACAAAAACTGGCGCTGATTGAGCGCGCCATTGCCGATAAACGACCGCTTCAAATGACCTAGCTCAAATCCCGCGACGAAAAATCTCGTCGGCAAATTTTACCCCTGCGCCTGGCGGAGATGGAGTACGAGGGGCATCCCTTTTTGGGTTTAGCGGCCTATTGTTATCTACGCAAGGAAGAACGCACCTTCAATGTGGCCCGGATATTGGAGGTTGAATTGCTGACGGAATGAGTCAGTCACTGTGCTCTTAATGGGCGACTCAAATTTCTTCAAAAGAAACTATGTTTTGACATAGTTTACATGTTGAGAGACAACGTAAACTATCCAGCATTACTTGAGAATCGGCGAGGCGCCAACACGGGATTTCCGTAATCTTATATAATCTTATATAGTTAATGTATAAGATTAGCTAAAAGTTAGAAAATGGCTCATGATAGCCCTAAAAACAGCGAGAAACATCGTTTAACAGCACGGCTGGAGCAGCTGCCAACGGAAATCCTCTCCTTGATTGCCCAAATAGACGAACTAAAAGGGCAGTGGATTGCGGGTGCACGCCTCTCGCCACAAGTCTTGGGCCGTCTCAAGCGGTCTGTGTTGATTACTTCAACAGGTGCTTCAACCCGCATAGAAGGATCGCGGCTCTCCGATGAGGACGTCGAAAAATATATTGGCGGGCTCGACATCCAAAAGTTTAAGGATCGAGATAAGCAGGAGGTAAAGGGTTACTACGAGTTGCTCAATCATGTTTTTGACTCTTGGAAGCGGCTACCGCTCTCGGAGAGCGTAATCAAACATCTCCATCAGGAGTTGCTTAAGTTCGTACAAAAGGATCAGGGGCATCGCGGTGAGTACAAAAAAGGTGAGAACAAAGTGATAATGCAAAATGAGGCTGGTGAGACAGTAGGTGTTTTATTTAATCCCACACCCGCGTACCTCACTCCCAAAGAGATGTTGGAGTTGGTTGAGTGGACCAAGTATGAGCTTGAAGACAAAAAGTTTCACCCGCTGCTTGTCGTCGGCAACCTCATTGTAGAATTTTTACAAATCCATCCGTTTATGGATGGCAACGGTCGGCTGTCACGGATTCTTACCAATCTCTCATTACTGCGTGCAGGCTATCAGTACATGCCGTACGTCTCGCACGAAAAATTGATCGAGGATAACAAGGCTCAGTATTACCTGGCATTGCGACGCAGCCAAAAGACGTTCAAAACAGAGCGCGAGGATATAGTGCCATGGCTCAAGTTTTTCCTGGGTATCTTATTGAAGCAGTCAAAGATGGCCATTGAGCTACTCTCCAAGGAGAACGTCGAAAAGCTGCTCTCTCCAAAGCAGCGTGCCGTTTGGGAGTATCTACTTCAACACGCAGAGGCGTCACCCGGAGAAATCTCCGAGGCCACTGGCGTTGCGAGGCCGACCATCAACCAGGCTCTCGAAAAGTTGATGCGCCTAAAAAAGGTAGAACGCATTGGCCAGGGCCGTACCACGCGTTACAAAAAACTATGACTCAGTCAGAACAATCCAAGCAGGACTACTACGAGTGTCTACATTGCGGAGTCCAAATTCCAGGCAATACGCACAAGGCATTTGTGGAGTGCAAGTGTGGCAAGATAGCGATTGATGGTTGTGAGGACTATGTCCGCATCATTGGTAACATGGACGATGTAAAGATAATTCATAAAAAACCCCTAACTAACCTCATGCCAACCTCCGCCAAAGTCCCATATCAAGCCCAAAAAGTCGTCGAGCTCACCTACAAAGAGCACTATGTCGGCGAGGGCTACCCCGACCTCATTGTCGGCACTGGCCGCAACCGCCTGATCCTCGAGCTCAAAGCCACCAGCAAACTCGGCGACAAAGAGGAGCAACAAATCCGCAACTACCTCAGGATCCTCGGGGTGAACCACGGACTCCTGATTAACTTTCAGGCACCAGGGCACAATACGAAGGGGAGGACCAAGCTAGAGGTTAGAGCAGTAAAGCCATGAAACTTCTATTGGCAACAGGTGGTGTAGTAATATTGGTCATCGTCGTTTCTGCTGTAGTGGTCAGTTCTGGCAATGAGCCGGTTGCAACAAATTCACTTCCTGTAGCCTCAAGCGCCTCCAATAACGCAGTAGAGTCACCCGCCGCAAGTGAGCCTGAGTACGATGTGCTTAAGCATCAGCAAAATGGAGGGACGGAGCCATGGATCAATGTTGCACTATTCGTAGAGAGTCAAGATCAAGACCTTCTCAAACAGATTGCGTTCAAGTACAGAAAAGAAAAGTGCGATATACAATGCAATATTGAGATTTGGGATGACCGTAAAGCGTTCGAGGCTCAAGATAAATACGACCGTCTTGTTGGAGAATTCAAATACGACGAAGCAGACGTAGTTAAGTGCTCGACCGAAGACCTGAGACACAATCATCTCGTGGGCTCTACTTCGTTGTTTGAGCCCGATTCATGGCAGCCATATCCCATTAAAGAAGCAGACGGACAGCCAGATCCGCTATGCGCAAAGTACAACCCATGAAAAACTATTATCGGATAATGCTGGGAAAAAAGAGTGCTCACGCGGAAGAAGCTTACAAGGGTCACTTCATTGGTGTTGATTTTGGATATTATCTAGACTTCACCGATGAATTAAATAAGGACCGGCAGGCGTTTAATAAGTATTTTATTCCGCTATATCAAGATAGTTTTCCCAATAAAGGTAAGATAGCCGCAGGTCTAGCTGGCGGCTCCCTGTATACCGTTGGAAAGGAAATTCAAGTAGGAGACGTGGTTCTTTGCCCGGACGGCCAGTCAGCTTATTATGTGGGTGAAGTAACTTCCGAATATTACTTTGATAAGGACGGGAAATTACCGCATCGTCGCAATGTAAAGTGGTTTACGAACAAGGTACAGCGTAACCAAATGAGCGATGCTCTGCGCCATTCTGCTGGCTCTATTGGCACTGTTAGCAATGTTACAAAATATGCGGTTGAAATTGAAAAGTTAATTGGCTCGGAAAACAAAGCAATTATCATTACTTCGACAGATGAAACGGTTGCAGACCCAGTTGCCTTCGCAATGGAGAAACATCTAGAAGACTTCTTGGTACAAAACTGGAGCAGCACCGAGCTCGGAAAGCATTATGATATTTATCAGGAGGAAGGCGAATTAGTAGGGCAACAGTATCCGAGCGACACAGGCCCTATCGACATTCTCGCCGTAAGCAAAGACAAAAAAGAGTTACTAGTCGTCGAACTTAAGAAAGGCCGAGCTACAGATGTTGTTGTCGGTCAGATACAACGGTACATGGGATACGTAGCTGAAGAACTTGCCGAAGAGCGGCAAATTGTAAAGGGAATTATTATTGCGCTAGAGGAAGACATGCGCCTAAGGCGAGCATTGTCGGTGACGACTAATATTAATTTTTACACATACAAAATCAGTTTTAAGTTAGAAAAAAGGAAATAGGTGTCTCAGTTGGGCTACCCAATCCAGGTAACGAGAGATGCATGGGACTGGCTAAACATTATAGTGCCGGCTGTTTCGGTTGCGGTGACGGCATATCTATCCTTCTGGCTCGGAACTAGACTTGAAAAGAACAAGAGAAAAAAAGTACGGCTTTCGGAACTATACCCCCGGGTTGTCAGAGACAGGATAGTTATCGAAGATGACAGCGGTTACATGCCGTCTGGTTACATTGGTAAGCCTGTTAAACGCGAAGATCCAAATAGATCTACCCTGTGGCTTTTGTGGGATTTTGAGTATGTGCCCGAAGAGGACCTGGGGAAAGACATTAATGATCAATTAAACTCGCTCAAAGAAGAACTCAAAACATACGAATCCGAAATGTCTGAGCACTATAGAATTGTAAACGAAGCGGTAGATGCTCAGTTCGGTAAGGGCCCATTTAAAATCATTAGAAAAGACGGCAATACAGTTACGGGCGTTGCTGCGCTTACGTTTGGGAATGAGATATTTCGAGCTCAATGGCATAAAACCCACGAAGTCGATTTAACCCAAGAGCCTCTCGCATTTGTGTCAAAGCTAGATGCGTGGAAAAAAATAGCTACCCAGTACTTTACGTTACTCCAAATGTATCGCAATCTTGAGTCAACTATCCATAAAGCCATTACCGGCAGAAGCAAACTACAAGACAATGCCCTCCCTCCACTTCAAAGGTAAATCCTTCGTCCAGAACCACCACCTCGCGGTCCCATACCACGAGCTCGTTCCAAGCAAATCCAAGAGCCTGACCAAAAAAGTCAGCCTGCACGACAACGTAATAATCCACGGCGACAACCTCAAGGCGCTCAAGAGTCTGCTGCCAACCTACGCCGGCAAGGTCAAGTGCATCTACATCGATCCGCCCTACAACACCGGCAACGAACACTGGGCCTACAACGACAACGTCAATTCGCCGATGATGCAGGAGTGGCTCGGCAAGGTGGTCGATCGCGAGGACCTCACCCGTCACGACAAGTGGCTCTGTATGATGATGCCGCGTCTCAAATTATTGCGTGAACTGCTTCGCGAGGACGGCGTGATCTTTGTTTCGATCGATGATAATGAGGTGGCCCGACTTCGCATGCTTATGGACGAGATCTTCGGAGAAGAAAACTTCATCGCAGAGCTAATATGGAAATCGCGACAAAATAAGGATAATAGAAATTTAACAGGCGTATCTATCGATCACGAATATATACTTTGTTTCACAAAGGGCGGTTATACTGATGAGCAGGTGCGCGCGCTCAGGGGCACCGCACGAAAAAGTGAACAATATACAAACCCTGACAATGATCCTAGGGGGCCTTGGTCTAGTAGTAACATGGTGGGCATACTCCCAGCCCATCTAAGACCTAACTGTCATTATGACTTAATTGATCCAAAAACTGCCATAAATTACGGACGGCCAAAAATGGGGTGGAGGTACGATAAAAATACTATGTCACGGCTGATAGCTGAAAATAGAATTATCTGGCCCAAAAAAACGTCCGGTCGACCAAGAAGAAAAGTATTCCAGAAGGAACTGAGAAGCAGTTTTACGAACTTGGCATCGATAGTAGGTGAAAATATCTACACTCGACACGGTACTTTGGAACTCGAACAAATATTCGGAAAGCGGATATTAGATTTTCCTAAGCCATCATGGTTAATTAAGGAGCTTGTCAGCCAAGTAGCTTACGAGGAGGATTTGATATTAGACTCTTTTGCCGGTTCAGGCACAACCGCCCACGCAGTACTTGCTCTCAATAAAGAAGACGGCGGCAACCGGAAGTTCATCCTGGTGGAGATGGAAGACTATGCGGACAAGATTACGGCGGAGCGGGTTCGGCGCGTGAGTAAGGGTGTGCCTAAGGCCAAGGACGAGCAGCTCAAGAAGGGGTTGGGCGGGACGTTCAGCTACTTTGAGCTGGGTGAGCCGATTGAACTTGAAAGTATTTTGTCGGGCGACCGGCTGCCGGCGCACGAAGAGCTGGCGAGGTACATTTTTTACACGGCGACGGGTGAGGAGTTTAACGAGAAGGCCATCGACCTCAAGCGTGGGTTTATTGGGGCGTCCAAGGATTACGATGTGTATTTAATGTACGAGCCGGATCTGGATTATTTGAAGAAGACGGCGTTGACGTTGGAGTGGGCGCGCGGCTTGGGTAAAGGGCGTGGCGGTCGACGACGGTTGGTCTTTGCACCGACTAAGTATTTGAGCCAGGAGCACGTAGATGAGTTCCGGATCGACTTTGCGCAGTTGCCGTTTGAGATTTATAGGTTGGCGAAATAGAAATGCCGCCAGTATTTCCTGACATTGCGAGGGACCAAGGACAACTCTACCGATGTATTCTCGAAAAAAGAGTGCTCCAGTTCTGGCAATTCAGAAATGCGGCCATACTAAAAGAAGGCAAAATTGGCCAGCCGCAGTTTGATCTCGTGAGTGGCATAGAGCACAAACTACTCTTTTCAACCGCGGGCCTCGCAACCAGCCTTGAAGCCTTCGAGAGGGGTGCCGAGGACTTGTTTACTTATGCTCGCTTCCAATATCTTGTCGTCGATCTTTTCGCAATATTAGAAGCATTCGCTTTTTTGGCAGATGATCTCCACGAGATAAACCAGACAACGCAAGCATCCTTTGGCCACGAAGCATTTATGAAGAGTTTTAAGGCAAAAGCCAAGGAAATGAACAATCTAGACGCCTTACACAACTTTGCAAAGTTGTTAAGAGTGTTCCGCAATGCGTATGCGCATAGGTTTGTGCCTGACTACATTGCCCGTTCCGTAGGGCATGATCGCCCAACTTATGGGACGCGATTGTTCAGGGATGAGCGGAGGAGCTTTATGGATTTGATACCAAAGGATGGGGATCTATGGGGCAAACTTGTGCTCCTCAACGAAGAAAATACAAAGCAAATAGAACTGCACCTGGGAGCAATTAGCAAATACTTTTATGAAACTACAACGGAGCATTGCAATGCACTCGCGGATCATTTAAGGGTCAAGTTCGCAGACAACCATGAAGTGAACGCAGATGCGGGCGCTGGACGACTTAATTGTTCTGAAGCACAGCAGGTGTTCGAGAATCTGTTGCAAAAGTATGGGCAAAAAATGAATGCAACTTAAGGAATACCAGCAAAAAACGCTTGATCACATTCAGCAGTACCTCAAACTGCTGGATGTGTGGCGCGCTAAGGCAAAGGCGCATCCGGACTTGGTCGAAGATTTTCCGGCACGAGCCTGGAAAGAGGCCAACGTTGGTCGACCCTATCGCTCACGCAAAAACGGTCTCGGGCAACCGCTACCTACGTTTGCACTAAAAATCCCAACTGGTGGCGGCAAAACCTTGCTCGCAGTCAAAGCGATTGACCTAATCAATACGACCTATCGCAAAAAGCGTACCGGCCTAGTGCTTTGGGTCGTCCCAACCGCTCAAATATTTTCACAAACAATTAAGAAACTGCGCGACCGTGACGACCCGTACCGTCAGCACCTCGATATCGCGAGTGGTGGCCGCACCATGATCGTCGAAAAGAAAGACGGCTTTAGTCCGCAAGACGTGCGCGAGAACCTTGTCGTGCTCATGTTGATGCTGCCCTCTGCAAACCGGCAGCTCAAAGAAACACTCCGCATGTTTAGAGACAACGGCGCCTTTACGGAGTTCTTTCCGAGTGAAGACGATCGCAAAAAGCAGACGACCCTACTTGAGAAGTTCCCTAATCTTGATGTCTTTAGCGAGGAATCCGGCTTTTGGGGGCGGCAGATTAAGACCTCCCTGGGTAATACGCTGCGGATGCTGCAGCCGCTCATCATCCTCGACGAGGGGCACAAGGCCTACGGCAAGATGGCGCAGGATACGCTGGCTGGGTTCAACCCTACGATGATTGTGGAGCTATCGGCGACACCGCCAGAAGAGAGCAATTGGCTGGTTGATGTGCGTGGGCGGGAACTTGATCGCGAGGAGATGATCAAGCTCGATTTGCACCTGATCAATAAGACCAGTCCGGATTGGCATGACACGCTGCTTGCGAGTATCGACAAACGTAATGCGCTCGAGAAGGCTGCCAAGCTCTACCGCGAGAGTACCGGCGTGTATATCCGGCCGATGGCGCTGATTCAGGTTGAGCGCACCGGTAAGGAGCAGCGCGGCGCCAGGTATATTCACTCAGAGGACGTGCGCGAATATTTAATAAAGACAGCTGGCATCCCCGCGGAGCAGGTTAAGGTCGTATCTGCAGAACTCAAGGAAATTGAAGGTCTGGATCTGCAAGCAAGTGATAGTCCGGTTCGTTACATCATTACAAAGCAAGCCTTACAAGAAGGATGGGATAATCCATTTGCGTATGTGCTGACGATCCTGACTAACCCGGCGTCTAAAACTGCTTTGACGCAGTTGGTCGGCCGGATTTTACGGCAACCCTATGCGCGTAAGACTGGCATCGAGGCTCTGGATGAGAGCTACGTGTTTACGTTTCGACCAAACGCCAAGTCGCTTATTGATGAGATTACTAAAGGTTTTGAGATGGAAGGGCTCGGTGATTTAGCGGCCCATATTGCGTCCGATGATACCGAGACGGCTTCCGGATCACATCGTAAACGCACAGTCGCAATGCGAAGCAAGTTTAAAAAGGCGGCCCAGCGTGTTGTGTTGCCGGTCTTTGCGATAAAGGACGGGGCTAAGTGGCGTGAAGTCGACTACGAGATGGACATTCTCTCGCGTGTGTCATGGGATGCGGTCGACAGTAAGGACACAAAGCACTTAACGCTGTCTAAAGTTGATGGCAGTGGCACTGAGATTGAATACGAACTTGCCGACGAGGCCAATAAAATGCTGCAACAAAAGACTGTTGCCAAGATCAATGACGGTGGACTTGAGATCAACGACGGTTTTGTAGCACGCCACCTGCTCGAAGTTGTGCCAAATCCGTGGATTGCACATGAGCTTGGACATAAAGTGGTAGCCGCATTGCTCAAGCGTTATAGCAAATCGATGGTGGCGCAAAATTTAGTTTTCATTATTGAGTCACTTCGCACGGAGCTTGCTAATGAGCGCGATCGACTGGCGCAGGTTGAGTTCAAAAAGTTGCTCAAGGCGGAGAAGATTCGGTTCTTGGTGATAAGCAAGGAGCTAGGCTTCACCTTCCCGGACAAAGTAAAGGTCGAGCGGGATAACGTAAAAACTCTTACTCAGCGGAATAACCAGCCTTTGCAGAGGAGTTTGTTCGATTTTAATCCGGAAGATGAGTTTAATAGTGTTGAGCGAGATGTTGCCTGGTACCTCGAGGATCAGGAAAAGTTACTGTTTTGGTTTAGAAATGCAGCCAAACGGGACTATGTAATTCAGGGTTGGCAAAAGGGCAAGATCTACCCGGACTTTGTGTTTACCGAGGAGGGCGACAAGCGCGAGTTAGTTGAGAAGGTTTTTGTGGTTGAGACAAAAGGGCTGCACCTTAAGAATGAAGACACGGAATACAAGCAGTCCATCTTTGATCTCTGCAACCAATACGCCAAGCCTATCGCCCTTAATGCCCTTGGCCTTAAATTGCGTCTCCCCAAGATGCAGTTTGAGGTTGTCTACCAAGACGAGTGGCAACAGAAATTAAATGAAATGTTAGGGTGAAAAACCTATTGTATGAGGAATAAGGCAGGTTCTACTGTCTTTAACTTACTGTTAAATACGATGGGCATGCCCCAGTCCCAAAAAAATACCAGGTAGTCTGAGTGGTGGAGTCGTACCCCGCCGCGCTTTACTCTTTCCGCAAACTCGGATTCATCCGGCATAACTACGGCTTCATTAACAATCACAATCAACTTTTTCTTAATATCACTTGAAAGGCCTTTGAATGACGCATCCTTTTTTTCAATAACGCGTTTCATTTCTGAAATAATATTAGTCCATTCCTTTTCCGTACCTGCCCATTGTCCTGAACGGGGCACTGAAACAAAGTGACTTTTGCCTCTTATTAAACCTGCCTTAATAAAGACACCCGCTCCGAGCTCTAACGAACTTCTGTGCTTAAGCGCCTTTATCTTTTTTAAGCTCGGTTTGTCCTCGATAAGTGTCAGAATAGCCGTACGCTCTTTTGCGTTTATGTCTCCCAAGTGTTCAATGTGGTACGCATGTAGCAAGCGCTTTTCGTGTGCGTTGAGTGCGATTTCTATCTTTTTGGCGATAATTTCAAGTTGCTTGTCTGTACCAAAACTTTTTCTATCAGGGACCAGACTGGTTGCTTCCACTGCCAATTGCTCTCCTGGCCTCCCCTCGAGTAAAAAATCATAGTCGCCAGCCCCGTTTTTTACATTAACGTCTTTCAGTACAAAGTTTTGTCCTTGTTGACCCGCAAAAAGCATGAATCGCATAATCGCCGATATTTCTTCAAAATCGACCTTTCCGCGCGAGACGTTTCTATTACTAGGATCAAATTTTTTCATGGATATGCCACGTTACCTACGTTTGTGCGTTCTGTAAAATCCCAAGTAACATCATATGAATTCACCCGAAGTGAGCGACTTTGTAACGACCTATCCGGTTGCTGGTTCCAACTTGGTTGAGAAGCCGACTAACAAAGACGGCAAGGTCTGGATCAACAAGGAGCAGTACTTTGGCGATGTGCCGCAGGTGGCGTGGGTATTTTATATTGGCGGATACCAGCCCGCGCAAAAGTGGTTGAAGGATCGTAAGGGGCGAGAGTTGAGTTCGGACGATATTGCGCATTATCAGCGGATCGTGAAGGTTCTTGTGGAGACGGATAGGGTGATGCGGGAGATTGATACGGTAAAGATCGTATAGAGCTTATCTTCACGTTTTCTTAAGGTACCAAGCCTACAATTAGGCCTTATGTTTAATGTTTCTGGGTCTTTAAGAGAGTTGCAAGTGAGTGCTGATACTAACGGCTGCACTAAGCCAAAAGTATTGAATCATACATTACTTGTAAAGAAGTATTTACAAGTAAGCGCACTTGCTGGTACAATCGGAGTTACAAGGATATGAATACGGACCAAAAGGCAAAAATCTATGCTTTTTTGCAGGATCAAATTTCAAACGCAGACTTTCGTGTAAAGGCTAATATTTTTGATGAGCACAATCACCGCAGGTTGGGGCGTAACGCTTTTGTACGACTTGCAGGCTATATTCGCAGCTTCCAGGCAGGAAACAGATCCGTACGATGGATAACTATGTACGGACTGCGGGGAGCCGGGAAAACAACACTGCTCTCGCAGCTGTACGACCAGACCAAGGTTGAAAATAGACGCAGACTATTTTTATCAGTAGACCAAGTCACTGAGGTTTTTGGTGCGAGTTTAAAAGATGTTTTAGAGATATACGAAGAAATCCTTGGTTCGTCTTTTGAGCAACTTGCAGAACCAGTTTTCCTGTTTCTAGATGAGGTGCAATACGACAAAAAATGGGGCGTGCTGTTAAAGACCGTCTACGATCGTTCAAAAAATGTTTTTATTATGGCTACCGGATCCTCTGCTCTCGCTTTACAAGCAAGTACCGACGTGGCTCGACGATCGATCCTCGAGAAACTTCATCCGATGAGCTTTTCTGAGTTCATCAAAATCAAAAATAGAAAAACCGAGATAAAGGGACTCGGATTAGAGGTCCGGCAAGCGATGTTTAATGCCAAAAACGCAAAAGGTGTGTACGAGGCTCTACAAACTTTGTCTGCCAAGGTTAAGCAGTATTGGATCGAGACTGATCCTCGCGATGTCGAGCGCTACATGCGCTTTGGTTCACTGCCCTTTATGGTTTCTTTGAACAACGAGGCGCTCGTGTATGACCAAATAAAAAAAACACTTGAACGTGTTGTTGGCACTGACATCCCGCAGATCGCTCAGTTCTCCGCTGATACCGTTTCAAAAATACCAATGGTGTTGTATGCAATATCAGAATCAGAACAATTGAGCACGAGCAGCCTATCTAAGAATATGGCGATCAGCCGTCCAGTACTTGCTCACATCCTGGATACCCTTGAGCGTACGGAAACAATTTGGCGTGTGTTCCCGCATGGATCCCATATGTTACAGACGCGGCAACCTTCTAAGTATCTGTTTACTTCGCCAGCTTTTCGCTCTATGTATTTCAATTTTATTGGCAACACGAGGTCAAAAGATACATACAAAGGCAAATTGCTCGAAGATACAATTGGCCTTTATCTACGCAGACTCTTTGCAGGTAGGACCGATACAGCCATTACGTACGACAGTGCAGCTGGTGGTGCCGACTTTATTGTGCGATACCGCTCAGCGGTATACGTCATTGAAGTGGGTTTTGGGGCTAAATCACCGGCTCAGGTCGAGCATACTATGCAGAAGCCAGGCGTACGTGCGAGGTATGGGATAGTGATTTCTGAAGGTCCACTCACGGTGAACGAGAAAAAGAATATTGTGAGCATCCCGTTGCAGTATTTTTTACTTGCTTAATGGTGCGACAGCTCAATTATTAGTATGACGGTATTGCTCAAAAAGTTTGGAACAATACTTACGTCTCGATCAGACGGTCGCGAAGCCTTTTTAGGCTACCAATCAACACTCCAATCAAGCAACACAAACGAAGAAATTATTTTGGATTTCACGGGAGTTGCTGTTTTGTCACCGGGTTGGGCCGATGAGTTCATTACGCCTTTGAGTAAAACGTACGGCGATCGTTTGCGGTTAGCACCTGTAGATAATTCTTCGGTCGATGCGACACTGCAAATTCTCAAGATAAAATTGAGACAGCCTTGATTAGTTCAGCCGCCAGATGGCGAAGTTGAGGAGCGACGCAAAGGTCACCCAGGCAAGAT
>CAZCZY010000024.1:0-9437 GCA_964503525.1 uncultured Candidatus Saccharibacteria bacterium | reverse complement strand
TGCAGAACTTACAACAGTACTCTGCACAAGTGCCCGGTCTGTAACGAACACTCGTGACGTCACGCAAGTGACGCAAAGGATGGAAAACAGAAAACACCCCCCAAGCGGGGGTGTTTTCGTTATGGGAAGCTTGTGTTAGGTTGTTCGATCCGCAGTTCCTTACAAAAGATGGGAGGCGCTCGTGAAAGCCTTTGTATACCTGTATCCAATCCAGCCGTATTTTGACGCCATGTGGTTTGGTTCGATCGTGGCCAGGGATCGAGGCGATCAAGAGAAATTTGGGCAACGGCTCATGGAAATTATCAATGCGCGGTATCGCTCGCGTGGCTATAGTGTCTTTTGGGTGCATTTTGCGCATCCAAAAAATCCGCAATTGCCGGACCTTGCCTTGCACTGCCGATGGATAATGCGACATCGTGCGGACAAAGTGCTCGTCGCTAACGTAGCTTTTGAACGTCACGTGCAAGAAAAGATTTATCCCAGTAACGAGGCAATTCTCAAACAGATTCCGGAAAAAATTGAGCGACTTGTGGCAGGAGGTTTTCATCAGGGTGACTGCGTCAGCAAGTTTGCCGCGACGGTACATCGCAGGGGTGTTCCGGTCTTTGTTGATGAGGATCTGACGGAGCTTTTCTTTTGTCGCATGCGACTGGATGAAAGCATCCCATTGCGACGCACTCGCAAGCAGGCAGCGGAGTACTATCGCAAACTATTTTCGGGTGGACGCCCGCTAGACACCTTTAACTTGAAGTTGTTTAGGCAAAAAAGGGCGCACACTCCCTGGCTAGTGCAGCCCTAAGAAAAAACGCATGAGAGATCTCATGCGTTTTGTTCTATCTACGAGACTTTGGCGGTCACGGGCGCGTGTATTGTTTGCAGCGCAGACACAATTGTAGGGAGATGCTGGGCTACATAGTCGAGTTCACGCGCGGTTGTCGCGCGACCCAACGTGAGTCGGAGACACCCGTTGATGTATTCAAAAGGTAGACCGAGCGAGACGACAACATGCGACGGCTCAAAGGACTGCGAATCACAGGCCGAACCCGTTGCTGCCGCCACTCCAAACTCATCTAGAAAGGATACGATTGACTCGCCGGAGATATCCGGAAAAGCTAGATGGATATTATTTGGTAGGCGTTCCGTGGTGTGACCGTTGATCAGCGCGCTTGGTATGCGTTTTTTGATTTCAGCAATAAAATTGTTGCGCAACTCTGTGAGGCGAGCATTTTCTGACTCGCGTTTTTGCTCCGCGAGTTCCAAGGCTTTCGCAAATCCGACAATAGCAGCAACGTTTTCTGTGCCAGCCCTGAGTTTAGTTTCTTGTGCGCCGCCGACGATAAGTGGTTCGATTTTTATTCCGTCGCGAACATACAGTAAGCCAACGCCCTTAGGTCCATAGATCTTGCTGGAATTAAGCGTCATTAGATCGACGCCAAGTTTTTTGGGCTTGATCATTAAGTAGCCCGCCGCTTGGCACGCATCCGTGTGGAACAATGCGCCATTTTTATGTGCGATTTCGGCAAGCTCTGAAATCGGCTGGATGGTTCCGATCTCATTGTTCGCATACATAATTGAGACAAGAATCGTGTCTGTGCGAAGCGCCTTGGTAAGCGACTGCTTGGTGACCCGGCCCGTCTCGTTTACCGGTAGCCGTGTAATGACAAAGCCATATTGTTCTAGGAGGTCACACGCTTTCAAAACGGCGTGATGTTCGATCGCGCTCGTAATAATATGGCTACCCTTGCCGGCACGTCGTGCCGCGTGTGCGATGCCAAGAATTGCCATGTTGTCGGACTCGGTTCCGGATCCCGTGAAAATAATTTCGTTTGGATCGACAATTAAAAGCTCGGCAATATTTTCGCGAGCCTGAGTGAGAGCAGCCTTAGTGGTTCGGCCCGCGGAATAAAGGGCAGAGGGATTTCCAAAGTGTTCAGTTAGAAACGGTTGCATTGCAGCCAAAACCTCGGGATCGATTGGCGTCGCCGCGGCATGATCGAGGTAAATGTTCGGTTTGTTTTTAGGCGGTGCGATATTCATGTGATAACCAGCAACACTAGCGGCACTTTGCGCTAAAGTCAAAAAGAAAGGCTCTCCTGTTTGGGAGAGCCTTGAAAGAGTCATTGATTCTTCTTCAGCGGATCAACGAACCGCTCGAGCAGACGATACTTCTTGGGAGCGTCGACATACCATTTGACGAGCGCCCATCCTATGGAGCGCTGCCAGGTGAAGCGCTTGCGCTCCTCCTTGTTGTGTACTGTTACTCGAAAGTACACGAGTGGAGTTTCTGGTTCGAGCCGACAACTGATGCTAGCGAGCGAGGCAGCGTGGTGCGAAAAATGGAGGCCAAGATTTTCTCGCAGGACATCGTAGTCATTGGCCATCGAGGTGAGTAGTCGCAAATCGCAGCGAACCTCGGAGTGGCGTGGTACGAGCTGATAGGGGTATGGCATTTCACCCAGATGTAAGTGGCTGTGACTGTTCCCCTCGTGTAATCGGAGTCCAATTTGCCAGAGCTTTTTTCTGCGATCCCAATGAATGTCAAAGCTGAATCTCGTATTGGGTTTTGGCGTCAGGCCACGGCTGTACCTGACTACTTGGATTGTGCCGAGCTCGTCATCCGGCAAGTAGGCAAAGGTGATGTCCTTGTGGGCCTGTTCGATTCTCATACGCACCTCCCTGATTAGGAATGTACGAACTACAAACCATTGCGCGTTTGTTGTTATTTGTCAATGCCCCCGCGAACTCAAGTGCTTATTTTACAAAAAAGTAGTCGGCAACTTGGCTAACTGTTCTTTCAAAAAAAAGTATCTACTCTGAAAAGCCTTCTTTACTTCTGGTAAAACAATTTTTTTTGTCCAATCAACTGTCAATTTTCTTTCGTTTTTAGCAATGAGCGATTGTATGCCCTCAGTTGGATGCTCATACCAATATAAAGTAAAGAAAGGGCCCACAAGATGGGCCGCACCGTCAGCTGATGAGACAATTTTAATTTCTATAGGAGCACGCCGTAGATTTTTTTTGGCGTCGATAACTTTAATATAGTCTAATATTTTCTTTGCCAAAGCTGGAGCAAAGCCCAGTCTAATTAATTCAGCAAGTCCTTTTTTTTGAGTGAATGTATGCTCATGCTTAAAATCCATTAACTTGCCGTAATCGTGAAACCAAACGAGAGCGATAACGAGGCTTCTATCCGCCGCGGGATACACCTCACACAGCTCATTGGCGATTTTTTCTACAATCTGTAAATGGTATTTAATAAACCATTTATTGTGGACAAAAGTCTTTCTAAAAGAGAGTTTCGAAATAAACGCCCTCAATCTCGTTATTTGTAAGGCGCTTATCTTCACACCCGCGGAGCTGCTCACTGAAACGGGTTTTTTATTGCAAAGGTGAACTTTTTTGAGACTTCCTTGCCAAGATCATCGATCGTTTTACCATATTTCTTTTTGTAAATAGCATCAACTGTATCAAAAATAGCATCACCGTAATTTAAGCCTAGCTTGGCTACCACTTCCTTAACCGCACTTTCGGAGGGCGCTTCAATTTCAACGAATGGTTCTAGGAACGGCCACGTATCAATCGTAATTTCAACATCCTCGAGACGCCACAACTCGCGTTTTGATTCCTGGTAAGACTTTTTTTCGCAACCGATGGCCTCAAGGAGCAGCACGGATTGGTTAATGTCGTCGACGGTTATAAGGATTTCTTTTTGACCACTAATTGTTTTCCCCTCAACAGTCTTTAAGGTAACGGTAACCTTGTCTCCCTCGTCGCGTACACGTAACCAGGTGTTTTCATTCCGTTTTTCTTTGGGAAGATTTAGCGTCACCCGACGTTGAAGAAATTCTGGTCGAGCATTATTTGCCCCGATAGTTTTAAGCTTAGTCGTGATACTGACCCTATCGATATTGATAAATGTAGCTTCGTATTCTGTTTTCATTAACGTCATTATTAGGGAATTTTACGCGAATAAGCAAGTCCTAGGCGCATGCAGTACCCACCGGCTCTCAATCTAAAATTATTCTGGCGAACCGCGTGACGAGAAGTTGGAACTCGCTGACACTGTTACTTAGCCACCTTTATTCGAGCCAAATTTTATTGTCTTTTACCTCCACCGCCATTGGCGCAAGTGGTTTGACCGCCGGTCCCTGAATATTTTTTCCATGCAACGTGTAGCGACTGCCATGACAGGGACAATCGAGTGTGTGTTCGTCCTTGTTGTAACCAACCGTGCACGCGAGATGTGTGCAAATAGCGGTGACTGCAATTATTTTGCCGTTTATTTTTGCAACGACGACTCTAACGTCGCCAAAAGACCCAACTGCCGCGCTATTATCTTCGATCGAATCCGCCGCAACGGGCTCGCGCATCGTGTCGATAAAAAATTGTTTTTCCATGTGACAGAATTGTAACACTTGAGCATTACAAAGCGGCGGCCAACACCTAAAAGCAGCACAAAAAAAGAACGCCCGAGTTCTTCGGACGTTCTGTACTAGGAAGTGAGTTTTCTGTTGCCGAGTATAGCATGCGGTATACTCTGCAAGCGGCGAACTTACCCACATATGCACATCCAAGTACTCTATTTTGAACAGTGCCCGAACTACATCTACGCAACAGCCAATTTGCGTGCGGCGTTGACGAGACTTGGCATGGAAAAAGACCTCGAAATTGAAATGACGTTGCTCAAAACCGAACAAGAGGCGGCGCAAAGCCACTTCGTAGGTTCGCCAACGTTTATTGTAGGTGGCCACGACCTGTTTGGTGCGCCGCCGGACGCTAATTTTGGTATCCGCTGTCGAATATATCTACTGCGAGGGCAGGCCATGGGAGTGCCACTGGTGGAAGATTTTGTGATGGCGCTAGAAGGCCTTTCTAAGCAAACAAAACAGTAGTTCGTGCCATGGAAACACCCCCGACAACGAGCAAACCCGAAGTAATTTTGCTCAAAGCGAGTTGGTGCCCGATTTGCCCACGGGCCGATGCACTATATAGAGACATTCTCGATAAAAAGGAGGCCGATTTTACATACCGAGCTCTCGACGTGGACGCGGGTGAGGGGCTGGAGCTGGCAAAAAAGCATGCGATCTATGCGATACCGACGACGTTAATCAATGGGGTGCCCGTTTTGAAAGGAAAAGTGCCTTTGCGCGACGAGTTTTTGGCGGCACTCAAAAAGTAAGGTGCGGTGGATCAATTCGCGGACTAGCGCGCAGACTAACGCAACAGGGGTAGTTCGCGCGCAATAAGTAGCACTCCGGCAATAATCAGTAATACCGCCCCAAGTCGGTAGACCAGCGGCATGATTTTTTTTAGACGGTCAAAAATGGTTCGTTTAGCTAAGACTAGGGAGACTGTTACCAGCAACATAAGGGCCGTCATGGTCAGCGCAAATGTCAGAAAAACCAGCAAGCCGGCGAGAGGAGTAACCGTCGCCGCTTGGCTGATGATCGCTAAAAAAGCGGGCAACACGCAACCGATGCCGCCGAGAACGTACGCAAGGCCAAATAAAAACGCGCCCAAATATCCCGAGCGACTAGCGCTCAGCGTTCCAGGCAGGCGCAAGGAAAAAGTTTGAGGTCGCAGTAGCAATACCGTGCCCGCAATGACTAAGAAAATTCCTGATACAAGCGCAGCGATTGGCAAAAATTGTCCGAGTGCGTTTCCGGCGAGTGCAACAAATATCCAGAGTGCGGCGGGTACAATAATAAAGCCCGCGCTGATTACCAAGCCAAGTTTGAGGCCCTCAATCACATTTACGTGCGACTTTTGTGCCATAAAAAAACCGACATAGGCAGGAAGCAGCGCAAAGCCGCAGGGCGAAAAAAATGCGAGAAAGCCAGCGGTCGCCGAAAGTAATAGTAGTCCCCAAAGATCCATGGCGTCCTAGTTATATCGAACAGCGCGCGACGACTTCTCGAAAATCTCCCTCTGACATCTCGCCGCTGTGCCGATCACAAATACTGCCGTCTTTGCGGAGAGTGATGTGGGTGGGCGTTCCGGTGACGCGATTGATCACACTCACCGCACCGTCATCGAGCAGGACCGGGTAGGTGATGCCATGTTTTTCTACATATGCTCGAACAACTTCTGCTGACTCTGCAATATCAATATCGACAAACTGCGCGGCAAAATTTTCGTCTTGTGAGAGTTTACTGAGCGTGGGTGCTTCTGCTTCGCAATAGGGACAGGTTGTCGACATAAATCTCACGAGCGTTACCTCGCCGCGAAAATTTGTGGGTGTAAATTGTTCGCCCTGGAGGGAGAGCAATGTAAAGTCTGGAAAATACTGGCGCGAACCTTCTTGTAGTTGTGTCGAGTCGCGATGAATAAAAATCCATCCTCCCAAGAAAAGGCCGATGAGGCCCAGCGCGATCGCAGAAATATATATGTTTGTTCGCATTGGAACATGGTAGCAAAGTACAGATACGCAAGCGCATTGACATTAATATAGGACTAAATTAGTCTGAATTATCTTAGATGAGCTAAAAGACAGCCAAATCCATCCTTACATGCGCTTTTCTCGAACAGCTGAATATGCCCTCCTTGCCATCGAGCACATGGTTCGTACGGACCGTTTTTCCGATGATGCCGTGAGCGTTCGAGAAATTGCCCAGATCTACCGGATTCCGTATGCACTCTTAGCAAAAGTGATGCAACGATTAGCCAAACATGGTTTTGTGGAAGCCACTCGTGGAACCAAAGGTGGCTATTTATTAGCGCGAGACGCAAGAAAAATATCCGTTGCGGAAATCATCGAGATCTTTGATGGACCAACGGCGATCGCACAATGTTTTTCTGCCGAGGCATGTCCGCAATCGAGCAATTGCTTAATTCAAAGTCCCTTTGCCGAACTGAACGCCAAAATAAATGCGCTGTTACAAGGTACGACGATTTCTGATTTGGCTGTGCCGCTGATCAAGCAGGTTCGCCCCGCGAGCAAGGTGCGCACAAAAATCACAACGCACCGATGACGTCCACGCGCGAAATAGAAAAAATTGCTAATCAGCCCTATCGTTTTGGGTTTGATACACGAGTTGAGATGGAGCTTGCTCCAGTGGGTTTAAATGAAGACATTATCCGCTTGATATCGCGTAAAAAAAGTGAGCCGGCTTGGATGTTGGAGTGGCGCCTCCGAGCGTTTCGCCATTGGCTCACCATGACCGAACCAAAGTGGTCGACCGTCGTGCACCCAGCGATTGATTATCAGGCGATTCATTACTATGCCGCGCCCAAGGCGCTCGCTTCGTTGGTAGCCGGTACTGCAAAAGATGGCAAAACACCGCAAAGTTTTTCTGATGTTGATCCGGAGATCCGTAAAACGTTTGATAAGCTCGGCATTTCTCTCGCCGAACAAAAACGCTTGGTCGGGGTTGCCGTCGACGCCGTCTTTGATTCTGTTTCTGTTGCTACTTCGTATAAAGGAAAGTTGAAAGAACTCGGCATTATCTTTTGTTCTTTTTCGGAAGCGGCGCAACTGCATCCCGATTTGGTTAAACGCTATCTCGGATCCGTCGTGCCCTACACTGATAACTTTTTTGCGACGCTTAACTCGGCCGTGTTTACGGACGGTTCGTTTGTGTTTGTGCCACGGGGAGTCAAATGTCCGATGGAGTTGTCGAGCTACTTTAGAATCAACGCCGCTAAGACCGGTCAGTTTGAGCGAACGCTAATTATCGCAGAACCCGGCGCCTCACTCTCATACGTAGAAGGTTGCACTGCCCCGATGCGCGACGAAAATCAATTGCATGCGGCGGTTGTCGAGTTGGTTGCGATGGATGATGCGTCAATTAAATATTCGACCGTGCAAAATTGGTACCCAGGTGACAAAAGCGGTCTTGGCGGTGTTTATAACTTTGTGACCAAGCGCGGCAAAGCAATCGGTCGAAACTCTCGTATCAGTTGGACGCAAATTGAGACTGGTTCAGCCATAACCTGGAAATACCCGAGTTGTTTATTGATGGGCGAAGGAGCAGTCGGTGAATTTTACTCAGTCGCGGTAACTGCCAATCATCAGCAGGCCGACACGGGGACCAAAATGATGCATCTCGGCGCCAATACGCGCAGCACCATTATTGCCAAAGGGATTTCGACGGGTCACGGCAAAAACTCGTACCGTGGATTGGTTCGCATGTTGAATGGCGCAAAAAATGCACGGAATTCCACTCGCTGTGACTCGCTCCTGATTGGCGCGAATGCCGTTGCGAATACGATTCCGTATCTTGAGATCAAAAATAACTCCGCTCAGGTCGAACACGAGGCAACCACAACAAAAATTGGCGAAGACCAGTTATTCTATTTGCAGCAACGCGGGCTGTCACATGAGGACGCCATGTCGCTGATCGTTAATGGATTTTGTCGTGATGTCATGCAGCAATTACCGATGGAATTTGCCGTCGAGGCGCGGCGATTGCTGGGAGTTAGCTTGGAAGGAGCAACGGGATGAAAACGCTCCTAAAAATTTCTGACCTTGCAGTACAAACAGACGGCCACGAAATCTTGCGTGGCGTTGATCTTTCGGTTGGAGCGGGGGAAGTGCATGCCATAATGGGACCAAACGGATCCGGCAAGAGTACACTCGCGAATGTTTTGGCGGGACGACCAGGCTTTACGGTCACACACGGCAGCATATTGTATGAAGGGCAAGATCTTTTGGTTTTGTCTCCAGAAGAGCGCGCCCGCCGCGGGATTTTTTTGGCTTTTCAATACCCGGTGGAAATTCCCGGTGTCGGCAATGCTCATTTTTTACGTGCGGCCGTTAATGCGGTAAAAAAATCCCGCGGCGAAAAAGAACTCGACGCGGTCGATTTTCTTAAAATGACAAAAGAAAAAGTTCATACCCTGGGCATGGACGAGAGCTATCTCAAGCGAACACTCAACGAAGGCATGTCGGGCGGAGAAAAAAAACGTAACGAGATGTTGCAGTTTGCGATGCTCGAGCCGCGCTTGGCGATTTTGGACGAGACCGACTCGGGGTTAGATATTGACGCGCTACAAGCTGTGGCCCATGGAATTAATCGTATGCGTTCTCCCGAGCGTGCCATAGTTTTAATCACGCACTATCAACGACTGTTGCAATTTGTAAAACCTGATTTTGTACACGTACTCGCGGGCGGAAAATTTGTGCGGTCAGGTGGTCCGGAGCTTGCGGCCGAGTTAGAAAAAACCGGTTACAGCTCGGCCCCAAAAGAGCTCGGCCCCAAAATAAATAGTACAACTCTATGACAATCAACGAACAACTCAAAAAAATAATTCCGCATCCTAAGCCCTGGCCCACGGACGAAGCCTGGAAGTTCACCGACCTGTCTCATTTGGCGGACAGTAATTTTGAATTATCCGAACAGGCTCAACAACATAAAGTTTCCGCGGGCGTTGAAACCCAGTCATCTCCAATTGAGAAATGCCCGCTGTTGGAAAAATCAAAACACCCCTTTGTTCGG
>CAZCZY010000023.1:0-2790 GCA_964503525.1 uncultured Candidatus Saccharibacteria bacterium | reverse complement strand
GCGCAGGACCGTCGGCTGACCGTCAACGGCCTGATCAAAGTGCTCGGCACCGAGAACGCGCATGTGACTTTCTCGCACCGGCCCGGAGCAACCGGCGCCGATCAGATTGCTCCCGGCAAACCGATCGACGCTACCGAATTTTTTGGCTTCGGTAAAAGCAGTTGCTGAGACGACCGACGTGCCCCCAACAACGTGCAAGTTGGTCGCGGGAGTATTTTTTAGAAAGTCCGCAGTTGGCGCAGTGAGTGAATCTTTTTTGGACAGCACAATCGCGGCACCGCGACTCGCCGCGACGGCGGAGGCGGCGAGTGGGTCCGCAAAGGACGTTCCACTGGCGATAAATACTTCGGTCAGATTTTTGAGCTTGGCAGAAATCCGTGCGGCGGTGTCGTAGCGATCACCTCCCGCTATGCGCTCTGGTACAAAACCCGCCGTCGTGAGCGTGCCAAGCACACCCTCCGACACCGCCGCGCTGCCTCCCAGCACCCACACTTTTCCCCCCGGCCGAAGAATTCGCTTAATCTCAGTCAAAACTTCCGGCGGCAAATCACTCGAGCGCGTCAACAAAATTGGTGCGTTTTCTTGGGCCGCAAACGGCGCCCCAGCCAGTCCGTCGGCAAACACATCTCCGCGTGCCATCACAACTGCATCGGCTTGCGCTGCTTGCGGATAACTATCGCCACTAATTGCCGTGGCGGTGGTATAGCGGTTACTACCAGACAAACGAGCTAGCGGAATAAAACTAAACGCACCTCTGTCAAATTGTCCGAGCACGCTGCGCTGGCGGCCATCATAATCCACGTCATATATCGTATTGTTACCACTTCGAATCGCCGGTGACCCCGGGCGCAACCTAAAATTCTCTGCACCCGCCTCGCGTGATAAACGTAGCGCGGCGTCCGCCATCATTTGATAAATGACGCCGGTGACTGTGTTATAGCCGTTGGCTGCATAGACGTCACGAGTGAGCTGCGCCACGGGTTGGCCGCCTGGCAAATCCGCCCAGTTATGGAAATAATATATTGTCGAGGCATACGAGAGCGGCGTTGTCTTATCCAAAAACCAATAAATCTGCGAGGTCTGTGGTTTCCAAAAGACATCGGTAAAGCTTGTTCTAAAACGTGTAAGATCCAAATCAGAAAAAACAATATTGGCTCCGCGCGCGACCTGCGCAAAGTCAGCGACTAATCCCCCGTGGTTTACATCCTCCGGAATAATCGCCGTCCAGGTATCCCATGTTCCGGACTGATTAAAATAATCCCAGTAATAATATTCTGCGCCGCTCGACGCGATGCGCGTTTCTAAATTTGCCTGTACGAACTTTGCCAACGATTCTGCCCGAGCTTTGTACTGCGCATTCCCGGTCGCCTGATACATATAGGTCCACAACCTGCCCATGTCTCCGAGCATGTTCATCGGCAAGGTATTGCAGGGAATCGAATATTGTTCGTCGCAGGGGTAGACATACACGCCACCAGCCGCACCAAAACTTCCTGGGCTGGTCGCTAAGTCTTTAAAGTACGGCTCCCATTTTGGAAAAATATTTGTCGAAACTTTAGAGATGTAATCATTGGCCTTGGCCAAATACGTGGAGCTTGCGACAGGTTCGTTCTGGATAGTCGGGTCCTGCAAAACCTCCACCGCAAAATCGATCATGGGCGCGGTTAAGCCACCATCGACGTTGTGATACTCGAGTTGCTTTTTGGCCTTGAGTTGAATGCGATAGACGTCGCCGACCTGGGGAGGAATACCGGTGACTTGCCAACGAACGGTATACGCAGCGGCACTATTTACTGCTGAATCATTAATTGTTGCGTTGGCCTGCCCGTCGGTGTAATTATCTGCCGCAAATCCGCAATTTCCTATGCAAGTGGGAGCTCCTGTCACATCCCATACTTCGTACCGAACATCGGGATTAAGTCCAAACCTCAGCTCAAGCGTTTTATTGGGAATGGTGTCGCCATTGCCGGGCCCGTACACGCGGAGTTTTTCGCTCGGGGGCTGCAAGACCGTCCCATTTGAATCGACCAGGCGCAGCTGGCCACCGGTAGACGCGACCGTCGATGGAATTCCCAGGGCAACTGAATACCGACTCGTCGACCAACCCAAATAGCCATCCGGTCCGGCGCCTGGTGAGGCTGTGTTCTCGTAGGCCTGCGCCCAAACGGTATCTGATTGCGTTACGATTTTCTCTAGCCAACGTAGATCCCGGGTTGAGCGATACATCTTTATATATGCGTCGAGCATAAAACCTTCGTCCCACCTGAGTTTGGCCGCGTCGGTATTACTCGCCCAGCCCTGCCCGCCAAATAAGCCCGCATCCAAATCATGCACGTTGTTATGTAAGAAATTTACCTCGTCCGGCCACGAGGTTGTCGTACTTCTAAAGCGTGGATCTGACTCACTCGAACCAGATTCGCCTCCAGCCGCTGCTCCAAGTGCACTTGTGGTCGCATACATCGTACCGTTGACCTCTCCGGCTGCACCACTGGGATTAAAATAAACGTTCTTTGTCGTGCTCAACCCTGATACCGAGGCGGCGTCCATCTCTAGCGGATTCTCCATGGCCGAACCAAACACATTGTTCTGCAAAAAAGTATTGGGGCTATTTTCTAGATCAACTCCCTGCGTCGCACGGTGTGCAGTATTGTTGTAAGCCTGCACATTGCTAGAATTTTTTATTTTAATCGCGGCGCCGAATATTGAATGCGACACAGAGTTAATCACACTACTACTTGGCGAACCCGTGATAAGAATGCCCGCGTCATCGGCGCCGCGTCGACCTATATC
>CAZCZY010000022.1:0-6584 GCA_964503525.1 uncultured Candidatus Saccharibacteria bacterium | reverse complement strand
TATTTCTCCACGCACTATCAGCCACGCAATATGGTCTTTATCGCGGCTGGTGCCATCGAGCCAAAAAAAGTGCTTGAGCATGTCAATAAACATTTTGGCCATCTCAAGCCCAAGCGGCGCTTACCGTATTTTACGTGTAAGTTTCACCAGCTCGAACCCCAATCGCATGTGTACAAGCGCCCGACTGAACAAGCGCAAGTAGCGCTCGGCTTTCCGGGGTACCACTACAGCCACCCCAAGTTAACTACGCTTGAAGTTTTGCACGGCATCCTGGGCGCGGGGCCGAGTTCGCGCTTGTTTGAAAGTATTCGTGAACAAAAAGGGTTGGCCTACACGGTCCGCACTAATATTACGAGTTACGAGGATACGGGTGCGTTTTATGTTCGTGCCGGAATGGATCCCAAAAAAACTGACAAGGCGCTTCGGTACATCATCAAAGAATTTATCATGCTCAAAGAAAAATTAGTTACACGCGAAGAGCTAAAGCGTGCCAAACAATATCTCAACGGTGCATTGGCACTCGAGCTCGAAGAATCCGATGCATACGCTAGCTGGGTCGCAAAACAAGCCCTCTTTTTGCCAAAAGTTGAGACGATTGATGAGTTACACGCCCGTATTAATTCAGTCACGCGTGAACAGGTCAGGGAGGTCGCCCGCGACGTGATGGATCCAAGCAAGATCAATTTAGCCCTGATTGGCCCGTTTAAGCAGGAGAAGCCTTTTGAGCGCTTGCTTCGCACGATGCGCTAAGGTAGGCTAGACTGCTTTTATGGAAATCAATGGCAAAAAAGTAATCAGTATCTCGACCGGAACGATTGCCAAAACGCTCGCCATGGTGCTGGGCTTGGCGTTGTTGTGGTTGGTTCGCGACGTGGTGGTCATTGTCATTTTTGCGATCATTGTGGCATCCGCAATCGATCCGCTGGTAGATTGGTTCCAGAAATTTAAAATCCCGCGTGCACTGAGCGTGCTCTTTATTTATTTGTTAGTCGTGGCGGTATTTACTGCGGTGATCACGTTGTTGATCCCACCCATCGCCGAACAAGTTGGACAACTCGCAACACAATTGCCGGACTATATTGATCTCGATCGTTCGACGCTGTATCAACGTCTGCAAGAAATTGCCGGCCAAGTCGATCTGACAGAGACCGCCAAAAATTTCTTTACAACGATTGGGCAAGCACTGAGTCAAACCACGGGGGGAGTATTTGCCACAGTGTCTGGGTTTTTTGGCGGCGTTTTCTCGGTCGTGGCAGTCGCTGTTCTGACCTTTTATTTGGTGGTGGAAGAACGCGGCGTCAAAAAGTTTTTCCAATTTATTCTACCGGGCCGCCATCATCCATATATGTTTGATCTAGTGACGCGCATTCAAGTCAAACTTGGTGCGTGGCTTAGGAGTTACTTTTTGCTGGGCTTGATCGTCGCGGTGCTCATCTACATTGGATTGCTCATCATTGGCGTGCAATACGCCTTGGTCCTGGCAATCTTGGCGGGACTGTTGGAGTTTATTCCGTTTATAGGCCCCATCATCGCAATTGTGCCGGCGTTATTTTTGGCGCTTACCCAGCATCCATTGTTGGCCTTGTTTGTGCTGCTTTTGTATATCGTCGTAAATCAGTTTGAGAGTCATGTATTGGTTCCACGCATATTGCAGCGCGCCATTGGCTTAAATCCCGTCGTGGTTGTGCTGGTATTACTGGTTGGCGCTAAGCTGGCCGGTTTTGTGGGGCTGTTGCTTGCGGTTCCGATAACGATTGCTCTCGTAGAATTTGGTCGCGACGTATTTGAAGAGGGTCGCTTTAGCAGCGGTCGTTTGTCGACAGCCTCGGCGAACGCTTCAAAACCTGCGCCAAAGAAACCTTAAAACGCAACCTTAAAACGGTAGCAGCCAAAAGACTAGGGCAAGCAGGCTCAATAGAATCGGCAACGTTGGTAAAAAGCGACCATGCCAGTGTCCAAAATGATGCCAGCGCGAATGATAGCGCAGGACTTTTGACTTTAGAAAAAATTGCGAACCCTCGATAACGTCAGGGAGCGTCGCTGCAATTGCCGGAACGACAATTTCAGCGCCCCAATTAAAATACCAAGCCAGCGCAAAAAATATCGGCACCGTGATGACGGGCTCAAGCCCCATTTTCCAGGTGTCTTCCCATACCGTTCGATACTTGGGCAGATAATTCCAGTGGGGGATATGGTCAATAGTGTAATGCGAAAAAACCGCGAGCGCTGATGCCGCACCTGTTTGCGGCACCACGGCTCCAATGGCTGCACCAGTCAACATATGAACTCCAAGCATCATGACGGCTTGAGCCTAATGTCCTTGACGGTTGGGGTCAAATTTGATAGCACCAACTCATCTGTTCTTTTCGGAGGCGCGGCATGAAACTGGCATTGTTGATTGAGAGCGCAGAAAACCAGCTGCTCGCTGAAATGTTGCGAGCGGCATGTCCACAGCTTGGTTTGCCAGTCACAGTGACGGCAGCCGAAGCAAACGTAGTAATCACGGACAACCATGACTACCTGTGGCACAACCTCCATTGCAACAATAAAGAGGTGGTGCAGCTTCACAACGGCAAGTCAGTAGCGAACTTCAGGATCTCGTTCGCTCTGCACGCTGACAGATTGCACGTGTTCGATCTGGCACCTAACCACGGCGGGGCGGCAGACTTGGCACTGTTTCTTGAGCAACTCGCTCGAGGGCCGCAATCGGAGCTAAACCTCAATTGAAAAGTCACAATTAAACTCGGAACGCACAAGCGGTCCGAGTTTTCATGCAGACTGACACATTCTATTACGCTCACGTTGCACCCGCGGACCAACTACTGCAGCATGTCAGTATGGATAAAAACAGCGGGACCAGTCATGGAACACTCTATGTCGTGGCGACACCCATTGGTAATCGGCAAGACCTAACCGAACGCGCGCGGGAAATTTTGCGCAGTGTAGACTTGATTGTGAGCGAAAACCCGCGCGCGAGTAAAAAAATCCTGGAGCCAATTGGGAGTTCGGCAGCTGTTCGAGCATATTTACAAAACTTTAAGGCAAATCTGGCACCAGTCCTGGCCGCATTGCAGACGGGAAAATCAGTGGCGTTAATCAGTGAAGCCGGCACCCCAGGCATCAACGACCCCGGTGGCGAGTTAGTGGCGGCTGCGCGCGCAATTGGCGTCCGTTGTGTACCCGTACCAGGACCCAACGCAGCTGTGACAGCTGCAAGTGTGAGCGGATTTCCAATGGATGAGTTTACCTTTAGGGGGTTTGTCCCACACAAAAAAGGGCGTCAAACTTTTTTTGGCGAATTATCGGCCATGGAAAGCGCAGTCATTTTTTACGAATCACCGCATCGAATCGTGGCGACATTAACAGAGCTCGGTCGGGTAGCACCAACACGGCACCTTTGTGTCGCGCGCGAGCTCACCAAATTGCACGAACAAATTCTCGTGGACACTTGCGCCGCAATTGCGCTGCTAACGAGAGAAGAATTACCAGCACGGGGAGAGTTTGTACTCGTGCTTGCACCCAAAAATTTTTAACAGTGCGTGGTACCATAGCGAAATGTCAAAAGGTCAATGGAGTGTAATTATTGCAACAGCATTGGGTGCAAGCATTATCGCTGCAATCGTACTAATCTTCGCCAGCAATCAGCGATCACAATCAACAATCGGCCAGCCTACGACGGGCGACAAGACTGACTGTAATCTTGCTGGTCAATTATATGTTGCGGCAACTATTGATGTTGATCTGGATTCTGACCCCTCGACAAATTCTACTGACGTTTTTTTGGCTGACAGCGTTAATCCAGAGGCACCGCTAAATTGCCCGGCGTCGGTTGTAATCATTGGACCCACTGGGATGACGCAAGTCCCCATGGTGGCGACCGGCCGGTATCGCGCGGCGGATGATAGTTCGGTACAAATCAAACTGGACCAGGGCAAAACCTATGCGTTAGAAATTGATTTGGAAAATAATGGCACCATCGACGCGAACGGAACCCTAACTCTTAGTGATATTAATCCAGGGACAATTATGGTGGATTTTTTACCGCCTGGTTCCACTGAGAGTGTGCAAATCTCTTGGCAGGACGGAGGTACTCCAGATCGGACAGCAACCTATTGGCAGCTAAGCGACTCAGCGTTATCAGAAACCGCGATTGCACAGGGGCAATTTGCAACTGGTTGTGCGGAGGGTTCTCTGATTCCTTCCTCCCAAAATATTTGTGAACGAACTACCGAGACGCTGACCATGGGCCCCGGCCAAAAGGCCCCATTTTTTAAGAAAAGTTTTTCGAAAATGTTTGGCCGTTGGCAAACGCAAACGATCGGCGAACTCACAGGTGCCACGGGACGCTTTGACTCGTATGTTCATTACGATAGCGACGCAGCGTGTTGGTTTGCTGATGATCCCAAAAGAAATTGCACGCCTTAATTGACACGCATTGCCACTTGGACGATCCAGCATTTGCTGAAGATCGCGCTGCGGTTTTTAAGAGGGCCAGGGAAGCTGGTGTCATTGCCCTGATAAACCCTGGCAGTAACATCAAAGAAAGCGAAGCGGCGATTAAAGTCGCGCGCGAGTATGCAAATGTATTTGCGGCGGTCGGTGTTCATCCGCATGCGGCGACATCGGAGTTAGATCTCAAGTTAACCGAACAACAATTAGAAAAATTAATTATCGATCCCGTCGTGGTTGCAGTTGGCGAGTTTGGATTAGATGTTAAGCACGGCGTCGAAAACCTTGACGTGCAAATCGCACTTGCGACGATGCAAATTCAATTGGCAAAGAAGCACGAGCTACCGGTGATTCTGCATTGTCGCGGGGCATATGATGAGTTAATTCAGATCCTGAAAAAAGATGGCGGTGGTAAAGAAAACCCCGTTGCTGGTGTAGTCCATTGTTTTGCCGGGGGCCCCAAGGAATTGCGTGCCCTTCTAGATCTTGGGCTGCATATCGCGTACGGCGGCCTCGTGACGTTTGGGAAAAAGACCGAAGATCTACTCGCTGCCGTCATGGAAACGCCGCTAGAACGCATGCTATTAGAAACTGACGCACCCTACTTGACTCCAGTCCCGCGCCGCGGAAAACGTAACGAACCGGCAGAGGTTGCCACCGTAGCCCAGTTTATTGCGGACTTGCGTAAAATTCCGTACGCTGAGCTGGCCCGCGTCACCACCGAGAACGCGCGTAACGTCTTTGCTTTATCCAATGCCTAGTACGACTGACAAAAAGAATTCGGTTCGGTACAACCCTCATTTGATCGAACCAAAATGGCAAAAACACTGGGCAACGTCCGGTGCATTTGCAACGCCAAAAAAGCCGAGAAAAAAAATGTACGTGCTCGACATGTTTCCGTATCCCTCGGGCGAGGGATTGCACATAGGGCATGTGGAGAGCTACACCGCATCCGATATTGTCGCGCGGTTTAATAGAATGCGCGGTCGCGATGTGTTACACCCGATGGGATGGGATGCATTTGGTTTACCCGCCGAGAATTATGCACTCAAAACCGGTATCCACCCCGAGATCACGACTAAAAAGAATATCGATGCGTTTCGCAGACAAATGCAGCGACTTGGATTCTCATATGATTGGTCCCGCGAAGTAAACACGACTGATCCCGAATATTACAAATGGACACAATGGATTTTTTTGCAATTGTTCAAGCAAGGTTTGGCTTATGAGGCGGAAGTCGCCATTAATTGGTGCCCTTCGTGTAAAACTGGCTTGGCTAATGAAGAAGTTATTGCTGGGGAATGCGAACGATGTGGCTCGATAGTTGGCAAAAAAAATCTGCGGCAATGGTTGTTGCGGATAACAAAATATGCGGACCAATTGCTAGTCGATCTTGACGACCTCGATTGGCCTGAGCGTATCAAAGAGCAACAGCGTAACTGGATTGGTCGAAGTGAGGGAGCGGAAGTCGTGTTTGATATTGTACAAGCCACGGCGACAACGACGTCACCCGAGGCGTCTAAAAACGTTGGCAAAAAATCACTCACGGTTTTTACCACGCGCGCAGACACATTGTTTGGTGCGACGTACTTAGTTTTAGCGCCCGAGCACGAGCTTGTGGAGCAACTCGCCATGCCAGTCCAGCGCGCCGAGGTTTTACAGTATATACAAAAGGCCAATAATAAATCCGACCTGGAACGAACCGCGGCTAAGAAAAAAACCGGCGTTGCAACTGGTTCTTTTGCGCTTAATCCCGTCAACGGCCAAAAGATTCCGATTTGGGTGGCGGATTACGTGTTGTCCCATTACGGCACCGGCGCAATCATGGCTGTCCCCGCGCATGACCAACGTGATTTTGACTTTGCGACGACTTTTAAATTACCGATTAAACTTGTCATTGAACCAGACGCGGCGGGCACCCCAACTGCCACATCTATGGACGAAAAATCTGCCGGTGCCTTTGTCGGTGACGGACGATTGATAAATTCTGGCGATTATTCTGATATGCAATCGACCGAGGCGCGTAAAAAAATTACGACCTGGTTAACCAAGAATAAAAAAGGGCGAGTGGCGATCCATTACAAGCTGCGCGATTGGGTTTTCTCGCGACAACGCTATTGGGGCGAACCAATTCC
>CAZCZY010000021.1:0-12838 GCA_964503525.1 uncultured Candidatus Saccharibacteria bacterium | reverse complement strand
AACCCCAAGCCAAGGGAACCAATGGTTTTGCCATTGCAGCCCTGATCACAGGTCTGCTTGGTCTTAACATCCTCGCCATCATCTTTGGTTTTGTTGGACTCAACCAAATCAAGACTTCGGGCGAAGGCGGCAAGGGAATGGCAATCGCCGGCATTATCCTTGGGTTTGCCTCAATTGTGATTTTCTTCATCATCTTTTTGACGGTCTTTGTGTTTGTGGGCGCGGTGAGCCAATCCGTGGTCAACGACGCAGCAACGCTTAACCAGATTTTTGAGGGTCTCAACAACGTCAACGCCAGCGGAAGCTTCAACTTCTCGCAGTAAGCCAGCGGCGAACATGAAAAGGCCCGAACGCGTTGCGTTCGGGCCTTTTGTTTTGTGTTGGCTTTGAGACACTCGAGATTATGGACTACCCCATGGCGAGTTGGTCCAAGAATCCTGTTGCCTGGACAAGTTCGCCTAGGTGGAAAAACTCCACGAGGTTCTGCTCCAGTAGAGCGGAGATGAAAGCCTCGTTTCGTAACGGGTTGATGCTCGAGCCCATCATGGCGTGGACTATGAGTCCTGCCTCTGCGACCGAGAGTAGAACGATGGCACCGATGGCACCAATACCGTTACCGACGAGCACTACGGGGTATTCGTGATCGGCAAGGTTTTTGGCCGGGTTCGAGGCGTCTGAGGGGTGGAAAAAGTCCAGAAGACGAAGCTCCAGATGCCATCCGCGTGAGTGTACGAACTCCCGCAGATGCTCGATCGCCCCAGTGAAGATCTTCTCGTAGCCTAGCTGCACAAAGGCTACGACCGTTTTTATTGGCTGTGTATCCAAGGCACCTCCTTAATAAGGAACAATCAAAAACCCACATCTAGTGGGCTATCGACAGCTTGAACACTGTAAGTGTTCGGGTGACTCGTGTCAATGCTATGGGAGAGGGCTACATTGCTTCAGGACTGTCGATACCAAGCAGTTCCAGGCCGTTTTTGAGCACCTGGGCAGTGGTTTCTGCCAAGAGCAGTCGCGCGGACCGATCTGGCTCCTCGGACTTAAGTACCTGCACTTTTCCGTAAAAAAGATTAAAGCGGCTTGCGAGTTCGTAGAGTTCTGTTGAGATTAAATGCGGCAATCGTTGTGCAGTCGCCTCTGCTACGACTTCTGGATAGTGGACGATACGTCTCGCCAAAATAAGTTCTTCGGGCTCCATAAACAATTTTGCTGCCGCTCCCTCGAGCTCGTTTTTTTTGTTCGTGCCATGTTCACCCGCACCAACGACACCTGCCTCGGCGGCTTTGCGCAAAATACTTTTGATACGCGCGTAGGTGTATTGCAAATACGGAGCGGAATTTCCTTCAAGCGATAGCATTCTATCCAAATCGAACTCAATATTATGCAAGCGTTGCTGCGAGAGATCGTGATATTTGACCGCGCCGATTCCAACTTGACGTGCCACTTCTTTTTTATTAGGCAAGTCTGGATTTTTTTCTGCGATCACTTTTTCTGCACGCGAAATTGCCTCTGCCAGTAAGTCATCCACATTGGTCGAACGACCCGCGCGCGTCGACATTTTTTTACCATCGACCGCATAGAGACCGTGGCGAATGTGTTCGAGACGTGGCGATGCGGCTCCATTTTCGCCCACCCGGTCACCCGCCCAATCAAACTTGAGCCTACGTAAAACCGCAAAGAGCTGCTTAAAATGAAGTTCCTGTTCGATCCCGACCTCGTAGAGCATGCGATCAAAGTGGAAGCGCTCATGGCGATCAATCGCGGCCGCCACCTCGCGTGTCGCGTACAAACTGCCCTCATCCGTTTTTTGCATTAAGACTGGCGGTAACCCTTCCTCGGTCAAATCAATAATTTGTGCGCCTTTGCTTGCTGTAAGCAACCCCTTGGACTCGAGCAGTTTTAAAACGTCGACTAGCTTGTCGCGATAAAAAGATTCTCCTGAGATTTCGTCAAATTCGACGCCAAGCAAATCCCATATTTTTTTATAGGCCTCGAGCGACGATTCGCGAAAACTTTTCCATAATTCCAGCGCCTCGGCATCGCCTTTTTCTAATTTACTAAACCACCCGCGTGCTTCCTCAATCAATTCTGGATTTTTTGCCGCTTCGTCATGAAATTTTACATACACGCGTTGCAACTCAAGTGGCGCGTTTTTTTTCATGGCGTCTAGATCTGCCCAGCGCTTATAGGCCGTGATTAATTTTCCAAATTGTGTTCCCCAATCGCCCGGATAATTTAAGCGCACGACAGTATGTCCCTGCGACTCAATCAAGCGCGCAAGCGCGTCGCCAATCACCGTCGAACGTAAATTTCCGATGCTAAACGGGCGCCCGATATTTGGCGATGAGTATTCGACGATAACTGTTTCTGGTTTTTGCATGGTGCGCCGACCAAATTTTTCTTTTTGCGCGAGTACAAATTGCGCATGTGCGAGCAAAAATTCTTTACTCAACCAAATATTTACAAAAGGTCCCGTCTGCTCGATGCGGTCCGCGACCACCAAGGCCGACCATTTTTTCCCAAGGAGTGTGAGTGTGTGTTCGCCCAAATGAAGTTGTAAATGTTTAACGAGGTCTTTTGCAATCTCGTCCGGTTTTCCGCCCGTCAACTTAGCCAGCGCAAACGCAACGGGTGACGCGTAATCGCCGCGATTTTCTTGCGGGTGTTCGAGCGGGATTGCGCCAGAAAAACTTTTTCCCGTACCCAGAACATGCTCAACGCCATCACGTAAAATATGCTGCAAGGCCAATTGTAATTCTGTCTCTGGCATTCTTGGCGCGTCGGCTTTTTTCATCAAAACGCATACTACCATCACAAAAGGGCTTATGCATGGTAATTTTGACCCATGCCTGCGCTCGCCATCAACAAACGCGCCAAAGCCGATTACACCATCCTGGAGACTTTTGATGCTGGCATTAAATTAACCGGCGCCGAAGTAAAATCCACCAAACTCGGTGGCATGCGTTTAGTTGGTTCGTTTGTGACCGTGCATAACAATCAAGTGTTTCTCACCAACGCCCATATTTCTCGGTACAAACCCGCCGGCCCGCAACCCGATTACGATCCCGAGCGTAGTCGCGCCTTGCTCGTAACGCGGAACGAACTTAATCGCATCGGCGGTCGGCTTCGCCAAAAAGGTTTTACCTTGATCCCCTTGCGCGCCTATACCGCGCATAACTTGATCAAAATAGAATTTGGTGTCGGCCGCGGTCGCAAAGAGTACGAAAAACGCGATGTTATTAAAAAACGGGAGTCTGACCGAGCGATCAAGCGCGCAATGAATCGTTCGTGACAACTGCCAGACCTAGACCCTTGACACACAAAGAAATTTCAATTAGTCTCTGCTGCGGCGTTCGTATCACGGACTGCCTGGCTGATCTCGCTCATGGGCGATGCCGTGTGCAAAGATCACAACAGAGGTAACCGACTTGTCTTCCGTTGGAGACATTAATCGAGAGCCCTCTGTTTTTTTATCTATTGACTCAGCGCAAAAATAACGCTATTGGATTAGTTCAATACGAGGTCCGACGGGGCAGAAAAAGCCGCCTGTGGATATGCCCTTTGACAATACGGTCTGTACGCGATAATAACTTCTATCGCAAATAATTTCAGTCCAACCTCACGCAATCTCGTGCGGGTCCGTCCCAGGGAGGAGCGAAGACGCTATGCGTTTCCTTCGCACCTCCCTGGGGATGATCGGCTTCGAGAGTGACGTGACGGAATTTTGGGCGTGTCCGAGTGTGGCGTATCACTCGCTAATCCAAGCGCCAACCAATCAAATGCTAAGTCATTTGTAAATCGAGTGACAGCCTATGTAAATGGGCTCTCCTCGGTTACCGCAGCCGCCTAAAAACGACTGCCATCGCCCGCGCACTCCCCAGTGATGCGCGATCGCGGTGTTATCTCTAGCTGGGTTGTTCTACCGGGCGTTTCTACCGGTACGAACGAAATTAATTGAAACTAGCCTCGCCGTTTTTGGTCGCGTTTTGACCGGTGAGGTGAAATTACCAACGCGAAGAGGACACGTGGTCTAGAATTTTGTCGCCGTCGCTCCACGCGGGTTCGATTCCCGCCATCTCCACCAAGATGCTAAACTATGTTGATGCACGCTTCCCGCGTAAGGAGAGTTAGACGCAAGACATTTTTGCCAGTGGCCGCAGTTACCGCATTGACGGTGATTGTCGCTGGTATTGTCGCACTAGGGCAGAACGACAAACCTTTCGAGCCAAAGTCTGCAATCGCATCCGCGCCGCAAGTCTTTGTAGAAAACGCGGGATATCTCGATGGGGATATTGATTTTTTTGTTCGCGGTGGCAACCGAAGCATATTTTTGAACGCAACTGGTTTTTCCTTCCAAGAAATAACGGACGAAGGTGGCGCAGTGACGCGTCTGGTCTTTGACGGCGCAAATGCGGTTCACCCACAATCCCTGGTACCCTCGCCTGCGACAATTTCTTTTTTTAGTGGATCTCCCGATGAGTGGCGAACACTAAATGCCAGCGAGCAAATTATTTATCGTGATTTGTGGGACGGTATTTCATTGACAGTTTCGGCAACGCAAGAACAGCTCAAGTATACCTACGACGTCGCACCGGGTGTTGACCCCTCTCTGATACGAATGCATTACGAAGGCGCCGATGTTAGCCTCATAAACGATAGGGAAATTAGTGTCACGACGTCGGTTGGCCAGCACGTCGATGCGGCTCCCGAGAGTTTCCAAACAATAGATGGGCGTAAGGTTGACGTATCTTTGGCCTATGATTTTGATGATGCCCATGATTCTTATGGATTTTTAGTTGGGAAATATGACAAAAGTAAGCGGCTCGTCATAGATCCAGTGATTTTATATTTTGCGACGTATTTTGGTAGTACGGTCTTCGATGCAATTTGGGACATGAAGGTTGACGCGACTGGTATATACGGTGCTGGATCGAGCGATGGCACCATTCCAACCAGCGTGGGTCCATTTACCACAAAGCCGGGAGTGACCGACGGCATCGTGATCAAACTCAACCCAGCCGGTACCGCCCTCATTTATGCAGGCTACATTGGAGGAACTGATGGTGAAGCGATTCGAGCAATAGATATTGATTCGAGCGGTAACGCGTATGTAGTCGGAATTACATTTTCGGACGCCCTAACTGAGGGCTTCCCAACAACAGTTGGACCGTCATTGACGCATGGAGGGACCGTCGGCGATTTTGTCAACGGCTTTGTTTGCAAGGTAAACTCAACCGGTACATCCCTGCCGTATTGCGGTTACATTAGTGGTGCCAACCAGGTTTGGGGAGAGGGCGTCGCGGTTGATTCCAGCAATCGCGCAATCGTCGTAGGCAACACATCAAGCAGCCAAACAACTTTTCCTGACGGTGACCCGAATGCCAACGATACAATTGACGTCTCAACCTTTGACGGCACCTTTAATGGAGCCGAGGACGCATTTGCGGTCCGCGTCAGCGCGACGGGCGCGGGGTTTGAATATGCCGGCTTTGTTGGAGGATCGGGTACTGACAAGAACCCTAACGTCGTTGTCGATAGTGCCGGCAACGCATATGTTGGCGGGAGGACCGCATCAACTCAAACGACGTTCCCGGATGGTGATCCAGATTTAGACGATGCCTTTGAGGTTCCCGGGTTTGATCAAACACATAATGGTGGAGCTGACGTCTTCGCAGTAAAGATAAATACTTTGGGCTCTGCACTGTCCTATGCGACTTTTATCGGTGGCAGTTCAAATGATGGTAACGCTGACCCTAGTGAAGGCATTATCACAATTGGCCTGGATTCCTCTAATCAACTCGTGATCGTGACGCGGACAGCATCGACGCAGGGAACGTTCCCAGATGGGGATGGGTTTGGTTCTATTCCCGGTTATGATCAGACATACAATGGGGGCGCCCACGATGGCGTATTTGCGAAGTTAGATGCTGCAGGCACATCAATGCTGTTTGCCTCGTACACCGGTGGCAGCGGTGATGAAACTGCGTATCTCTCCGGACTTGATGACGCGGCAAATATCTATATTTCTGGCAGGACGGATAGCACTCAAGCGACATTCCCAGTGGCAAACGGTCCAGATAGCACGTACAACGGTGGCGTTCAAGACGGGTTTGTTCAAAAATTTAGTACGAGCGGGCTCACACTTGAATATTCCGGATTTGTTGGCGGAAGCGGGGATGACAATGCGCTTGGAGGCGCGGTGCTTCCAAATGGAACAGCCTATATTTCTGGTGCGACAGATTCTGGCCCATCAACGTTCCCCGACGGAGATGGTTTTGGCGTTGTTCCTGGGTACAGCCAAGTTTTGGGCGGTGACTACGATGGATTTATTGCGCAGATAACTGCTGGAGGTATTGCATCAGTGACGTTAACTGGAGACGTTGCTCAGTCGATCACGTTTACGCTATCTGATAATACAATTGGCTTTGGTGACCTGTCTGCAAATCTGACGCGATGCGCAAATGGTGCGGGGACGGGTTACAATTATGCTGCAGGATGTACGACAGCGGGAGAAGCCAATCAGATCGTCGTTACCACAAATGCCGCTGCAGGCCTGGTGACAACGTTTACTGGAGGTCCATTACGAATTGGCGTGTCAGGACCGACGATAACCTCCGCACCGTATGCAGATACTTCTTTTGTAACAGGAGTTGGAACAGAGCAGTTTGGCATACAACTCGCACAGGTCGGCAGTCCGGTCGTACCGTGCACCAGGGCAGGACCCGTCGACGGCGATTCTGTAGATGAGTTCGCGTGGGGTGCAGATAGTAGTGCACAAATTGCCATAACTGCTCCAGGTCCATGCAACAGTACAACCTTTGATGTTCGGCACGCGGCTAATATTTCTTCTTTAACTGAGGCAGGTGCGTACACGTTGACCGCGACGTGGGTCACGACAGGAACATTTTAGTAGGTACTGGTACATGACTGTGCTGAATAGGCATAATCCAATACATGAAAAAAAATACTAGAAAAAAGAACTCACGAAAGCCGGTCGTAGGATTCTCAGACGAAGAACGAGAAGCCATGATGGCTCGCGGCAAAGAAATTGCAGCGGAAGCACGGTCAGACCGAAAAAAAGCGCATGGCGAAAGTGATGTTCTCGCGGCTATCGCAAAGATGTCGGCACCTGATCGCAGCATGGCCAAACGACTTCATGCGATCATAAAAAAGAGCGCTCCCGCCCTCTCACCAAAAACGTGGTATGGATTTCCCGCCTATGCCAAGGACGACAAGGTCGTCTGCTTCTTCCAAAGCGCGGGAAGATTCAAGACGAGGTACGCATCGCTCGGTTTCAATGACAGCGCAAAACTTGACGACGGGTCTATGTGGCCAACGGCCTTTGCGCTGAAGAAGTTGACCGCTGCAGAAGAAGGAAAGATCAGCGCGCTCGTGAAGAAAGCAGTGAGCTGAGACCCCTGTAATTAGTTTCGAGGAAAGTGGTACAGAATATTCCCAACAAACAGAAAAAAGAGTGGGTGGAATTTTACGAATTCTCTAAGAATCAACCGCCCTCGAAACTTCTCGTCAAAGCCCTTGGATATGTCGCTCATAAAGACAAGGCGATAGATATTGGTGGTGGTGCCCTAAAAGACGCTCGCTATCTGCTGGACAAAGGCTTTGATGTAACTGTCCTAGATAAATCGGATTTAATGGCAAAAGAAGCGGAGGCGATACAATCCAAAAAACTTCACTATTTTATTTCTGCTTTTGCTGATTTTGATTTCTCAAAAAATGAATACAATGTTGCCTCTGCGATGTATTCATTGCCATTCAATCCGCCGGAAAGTTTTGACACCGTTTTTTCAAGAATCGAACACGCACTCGTGCGGGGAGGAATATTTTGTGGTCAACTTTTTGGTATGCGTGATGAGTGGAGCGCGAATCATAAAATGACTTTTCACACGAGAGAACAAGTGGAGAGATTACTTTCCGACATGGAAGTCATTTCACTTGAGGAAATTGAGAGAGATAACATCCTCTCGAACGGAATACCAAAACATTGGCACGTCTTTGATATTATCGCTAAAAAAGAGAGCACCCGCGGTAGCCTTTTGGCCACCTGAGGTGCTCTTAACAACTACCGAATGTCGAGGACGATGCCGGAGAGCCGGTAGGATCCCTGCACCGGCCCACCCACACGCCTGCCGAGCCTACTCGCCTGGCTAGCGAAGGTGCTACGTGCGATGGAAACTTTCTCTGTCGGCAATGTCACTAGCACATGGCCCTGCATGACGTTCGGGCTCAGCCTCGATAGCAAGCTGCTAGCAGGCGCTGTCAGTACCGAGTTTTCGAGGTAAGCCTCGAACGCCCGATCCTCGAGCGCAGCAAGCGGAATGCTGCCCACGACGGTCTCGCTCGTCTCCGTGATGCGACCAAGCTCGACCGTCTGAAGCGATGGTTCGACCAGCAGGTGGGTTACCACCGTTGCCCACCGCACCAGCCTGTTGAGGAGTGCCTCGCGGTGCTCTTGATAGGCCGGACGCAATGCCGCCACGTAGTGGTCGGTGCACCCCAGCTGTGCCTCCGAAACGGACGGAAACACCCGTCCTGTCGTGAGCTGATTAAGCTGGTGCTTGCAGTATGCAATGCGCTCGTCCCAGCGGATCACGGGGAGCTTGTACTTGATGTCCCGTGCTTCCCGCTGTAACTTCTGCAACGTCTGCTCGTGCATGCCCGCCTCGTAGAACTTCTTGCGAAGCTCGTTGCGTTGGCGGACGTGCAGCGTCTCCTCTTGGGTTTTGACGGCAGGCACCGCCGTGATAGGCACTTGGTCGGGCAACGTCGTGTCCGTCGCGGACGCCGTACCCTCGCGAGCCGCTGCTTTGGCCTCGGCAGCACGGGCCTCCGCTTCATTCCGCTTTTGCTGCTTGAGCTTGTTGATCAGCTGCTTATACTCCATGCAGACTGCCCATGCCGCATTGTCGGAAACCTCCGTTCGCTCATGGCCGCCAACAATATTGTAACGAACTACCGTCAGTCGTCGGACCTGCGTTAGCGGCATTGCAGCCACCGGTGACAGGTCGTTGTCCCACTGGGGGCGGAGCGCCAGCGTCTGCAGGTAGGTGTCGAACACCGACGCGACCTGGCGCTGCTGCTTCTCCATGTCGCCGTGGTCCCGAATGCAGCGCACTTCCTTGGCCTGGAGACCTACTACTTGCTCCTTCAGGCCGCGAACTGCGCGCTTGAGCTCGGTCGTGACAATCTCGCCCTCCGGCCGATCATCCCGAAAATCGCTGAGCGCCTGGTTAAAGGTCTGGCGGTCGCGAATAAGGTTGTGGGCCTCCGAAAACCGCTCCTGCTCAGGTGTCTTGGTGCGCCGGTCTTCGTGGAACGTCACAAAGAGACCCTGCGCCCACTTCTTGCAAAGAGTGAACAGTTCATCGTCGCTAAGACCGAGCCTTAGGATGGCGGTCGAAAGTCCGATCGCAACGATCGGGTTTACGTCCCACTTTCTGTGGAACTTTGGAGCAATACTGTCCCGCAGCTCCTTACCAAATGAGCTCATACTACCTCCTACTCAAAAGTCTCGAGGATGTCGGACGGTATCACCCGGCCCTCATCGATCCACCGAATAATCCGCTTGATTGCTGACATGAGGACTACGCGGTCTGGCGTAGCCTGGTTGATATGCATCTTGTGACGAACGACATCGAGGTTGCCAACAATGTCCTGAATAATATCCAGCGCGCCATTACCATAGGCGATAGTGAGCGTACCAGCATCAGTCATGGACATGCGCAGGTGGTAGTACGCAATGTCGGCTGAAATCTTCTCGAGCAAGTCCAGCGCGTTCTCAATATAGTCGCCGATATCCGACATCGTGCTCCGGACCAGCCGCGCGCTAACTTGGTGCTCCTGTAGATCGCTTGACGATAGCTGCCGGTTGCCCAAGTAGAGCCTCAATAGCTTAGCGAACGACTCAGGGTGGATCCGGAAGTCCGGTCCCATCTGTAGGAAAGCGTGTTGCTCGACCTTGGACGGCAATGCTGCTTCTACGCGCCGAATGAGCGTCGTCGGGTGCCACCCTAGACGGGTCGCAATGGCGACAACGTGCGGACTTGTGACGATGAGCGCAACGTCGTCCACTTTCTTGACGATGAGGGCTTGGTCACCAGGTTTAGGTTGCTGCGCCTCCGTCTGGGGCGGCGTATCGGCTTTTTTTGTGCGTTTCTGTCTCATGCCTATCACCCCCTGACGTAGTATCGGAAAAAATCGATTTTTTAACGAACTGCCAATCGACTCGCAGCCAGGCTAGCGCATTTTTTGCATTTGGCAACGCCGCCTCATTGATTTTGTATCCGCCGAGCTGTACGGTGCCCGATCAGTTGTTCGTTTAAAATTTTGGTCAGCAAAAGGAGAAAAAAATAGATGCGACACTTCTGGTTCTATACAGGTCCTGCAATCCTGTTATTGACAGTCCTTTTACATGACGCGGTACTGGGAGCGTTGCTACTAGGTTTTGAAACTTGGTCGCTCGGGTGGCACCAGCGGATACATCACCCTGAGACGTGGTTGGCCAAGTGGCCTGTGCGTGCAATTGGCCTGCTGACTGCAATTACCTGTAGTGCCTTGCGCACTCAAGTTCTGTGAAACATGAGATCGATCCTACAGCCATTTAAAAGAGTGGCTGTTTTTCTTTGAGGTTCCAATGTGGAACCTCAAACGGATCACCGCTACGGGCTCGACACTCGCTCAGCGGTAGGCAGTTTGAGGTGTGGGCCTATCGAGACTCACACCTTTTTTTGTTCGTGCTAGAATATCGGTATGGAAGAAACTCCCAAAAAAGGATACGGCAAAGGTTACGGTAAAAAGCCCATTTGGTTTTGGATCCTGCTCTACGCAGTGGTCGGAGCCATAGTATACGGGCTGGTTTACTACTTTGTCTTTGCCAAGGGCGGCGGGTACTAGACCCCCCAAAAATAGGCAGAAATCTGCCAACCCCACCGACAAAACCTGGCCCATCCAGCACGGTGTGGCGCTGGTTTTTTTACAAGCATGTATATCAATAATGATTGCTATGGACCAAGGTCCGCAAACGCAAACAAAAAACCGCGCATTCTGGATGACGTTTATGCATGGTTTTTTTACTTTTTTTGGGTTGAGAGCGCAGCGGTGCATCGTCTAAAGAACAAGAATCAATGTCTCCCAATCAGTCACCTTGGATAAAGCAACTTAAGCGAACCCGGCCCGTCGTACCACTGAATAAAGATATCAGCGCAGATGTCGCCATTGTTGGTGGTGGAATTGCTGGAGTTACGACTGCCTATTTTACGCTGCGAGATACTAATCAAAGTGTTGTCCTGCTTGAAGCGGACAAAATTGCTCACGGCGCTACCGGACATAACGCGGGACAGATCACGAGTTACTTTGAGCGTTCATTCAACGAATTAGTCAAAACATTCGGCGAAGATCTTGCCATCGAAGGACAGCGGTCCGTGGAATCGGCCTGGATTTTGCTCGATCAAATTATTGCGGAAACAAAGTTACAGACGCCAGTCTATCGATTTACCGGGTATACGGGGTTATCAAGTTTTGAGCAGGTGTTTCGGCACTTAGAAAATCACCGCTACAGAGTGGCACACGGCCTGTTACCAGAATCGATAGTGATTGCCAAAGAATGGGGTCAGCGTAACGAGTTACCGAAAAAAAATAGCGACCTTTACACGATTGCATCTCAACATGACTTACTCGAAACCCTCGAAACGCACAATACCCAGTACATTGCGGCCCTTTCTTACCAAAAAGGTTGCATGAACAGTGCGCTGTTTTCCGAAGAATTGCTGGGGTATCTCGTAGCGACGTACACGGACCGTTTTTCTTTTTATGAAGGTAGTCGAGTAAAAACTGTTCGACTAAAAAATGATGGTGGCACACTTGAATTGTTGCCTCATACAGTTAGTGCAAAAAAAATTGTGTTGTGCACAAATGGTTTTGAAAATTTTAAGATCGAAAACGACGCTGGCATCGAAATTAATACCAGTTTCCATCATAAAGTCGCGGGTAGGATCGGCTACATGAGCGGCTTTGTCCAGCCACTAGATCAACCACCCACTGCTATAAGTTTTTTTCCAAAGACCAAGAAGCGCAGTGACGATCCAACTGGCGAGACCTACTATTATATGACGCGCCGCCCGCATGAGCATGAGGGCAGCTCATCATATAATCTAGTTTGTGCCGGTGGACCGGAAAAAGTGCTCCCCAATGGCGCAGAGTATTTGCGGGAAGATCCGTGCCCAGAAGGAATCGAAGACACTATCGGGGACTTCTTGCGAAGCACCTACAACAAACATCCGCGCGAAAGCGTAGAATATTCCTTTTGTTGGCATGGCCTCATGGGATACACGCCAAATGGGGTTCGACGCATCGGACCCGAGCCGTGTAATCCGGTGTTGCTGTACAACCTTGGCTGCAACGGAGTAGGAATCTTGCCGTCAATTTTTGGCGGCAAACGGATTTCGCAATTTATTAATGGCGAACAAGTCCCACCCTCCATGTTTGATCCACGTGATCAGCGCTGCGAAGTGGCCTAAATGACACCGCACTTCACCATTATAGTGCCGACGCATAACCACGGCGAACTTCTGCGCTGTTCGGTTGGCAGCATTCTTAGGCAAACGCGCACAGATTGGGAGTTATTCATTATCGGCGATGGAGCCGATGACGCTACGCGAACTGTTGCATCAGATATTGCCGCGCGCGACACGCGCATAACATTTTTTGATTACCCCAAGCACGAACGCCGCGGCGAGCCCTACCGGCACAAACTTCTCACGAGCAAAGCACGCGGCAAATTTATCTGCTATTGCACCGACGACGATTTATGGCTGCCCGAGCA
>CAZCZY010000020.1:0-7830 GCA_964503525.1 uncultured Candidatus Saccharibacteria bacterium | reverse complement strand
AGGTTTAAAGCCCGAGACAATAACATTTAAGTTGCTATATGTCAAGAGGGCCAGCCTAGGGGTTGTGGCCATCGAGCCATAAAAAAATGACCGGGCGGTAGATTACCGTCCGGTCTAAAACTAGCCTATTTGCCCTGAGTGGCGCTAACTTTTTGCTCCAAAGCGACCTGTCGGATAAGCTCGCCGAACTTTGCCCAATCAGGGTCTTGCAGCATTCTTTGGGCATACCGCCCCGGGAATTGTTCGTCGAGTTTTCCAATTTCCATGCAACGCTGTGTTTGCCACTGCATGTCGCTGACGAGTTGGCACTCCGCACGCGAGGCATTGAGTTCAGACAAGTAGGTGTAGCGCGCCATCAGTTCGTCTGGAAGTTTTGCAAACGGATTCCAGCGCGCCACTGCATCCGCCTGCGCGGTCAACTCCAGAAGGTGCTGGTACTCATGCCAGAGTGCTGCCATTCGCTCCTGATCACTGACTGTGGTGTCAGTCATAAAGCGATATCCCAAGTTTAGAATGGGATATTGATCGCCCTCGGGCGTTACAAATGTTGCAAAATAAGTTGCGCCTTTACGCAGCTCACCGTTTTCAACATTTTGACTGCACCTTAGAATGAGCAATTTTTCTTCTAACAGCATCGCGAACTCCGCCACTTCATTTCGCGGGTGCACCTTTAGCAGTGACAGCAGCTTGGTGCGTACCTCATCGTACTGCGCCGGTGTCACTACTGAGAAATTTCCGGTTGCTTGTATCTCACTGATACGACTGCGATCGAGGGCCAATTCTTCTGGCGTTGACCGCGTCAGCAAAAACTCGTCCATCCACTCTTCCATGAAACGAGCGTTTGGTCCGTAAACATTTTTGCTCAACTGAGTACGCATCAAGTAAAACGCCAGTCCGCGAATGCCGTTTGCCTCGTAGTCTTGGCAAACTGGCATTGAGAGCGACCACCCCTGCTGATGTGCCAAACGGCACTCTTCGCAGTAGGCGTTGAGCTCGGATAAAAAGTTGCGTTTTGTATGACTCCAAAGGTCTGCGATCCAGCGATCGACCGGTGATGGCATCTGATATTCAGCGGACGTGGCCTCACCAGTCCAGAGTTCTTCAAGGTGTTGAAACTCGTGGTACAGGACGGCAACTTTATCTTGATGTGTTAGCTTGCTGTCGATCAAAAAAGCGTGCGGCACATCAAAAATAAATTTGGTGAATGCCGGATCCAAGCACGTATGGGTTGTGGCATGTCCTCCAATTGTCTTGGCATAGTTCTCAAAGGTGAGAACCACGTGTCCAGAGGCAAGCATCTTGCAAAGCAAGGGTTTGAATTCTGGATATGGAATATCCTCGACAAGGACCCAAAAGGCTTGTCCCGCCTCGATCTGCTGTGCCGGTTTGAGCAGCGGCAGTTGCATATTCAATGGCACGGGGTTGCGTTCCGTCATACCCGGGTAGATCGCTGATTTCCATTCTTCACTGAGCGCACTGGCAGCATTGACTGATAGCGCAATTGCGAATGTACCGACCCAAACGCACTTCATATCCTGAGCTCCCTTCTTTTTTCGACTCGCATTATTTTTAACGAACGAACTGCAGAGTCTGTCCTATTTGTTGGTTTAAGTCAATCTCCGCAATTAGAAAAAAGGGTCACATGTTTATGTGACCCTTTTATAGAAGTCTTGGACTTCCGCTAGTTTGCACGCAGTCGATACGACCGCGTGTCGCTCTTGATTCGGAGTGCTGCTGCAAAGCGACGATAGTAGGGCTCACCTTCTGAGCTCATACCCATCACTTCGACAGTAATGCTCGTGGGCTGTGCACCCTCAGCGCAAGTGAAGTGCAGTGCCGCACCGTACTGTGTCTGTGCGATGTTCCAACCGTTGAAGCCGCCGTCATCCCACACATCGAGATGCATGTAATGACGCCCATAGGCATCGGCGACGAAGTTTCCAGTGATGAAATCACCGGGGATTGATTCCCAGATGATCGACTCACTGCCATTGGGCGGTGGTGGAAGTGGGCTCCCGATCCAGCCGAGCCAATTACCAGAGTCGTCGGCCATATTCTCGAGGACGACGTGGATGTCGCTGCCGTTGAGCGTGGCGGTCATCTTGGGGTCGGAACTGTCGTCTCCGCCCATGCCACCAGGATCGGTCGGCGTGCTCTTGCCTTCGCTACCCTTGCACGCTCCGAGAACGAAACAGAGACAAAGCACTCCGCAGAGTTCCAGCGTCTTGTTCATGATTTCCTCCTGTCTACGAAGTCGCTTTTCTGCGCCCCGTATTTTTTGTTCGAACAGTTGTCTGCGAACCAAAAAGAGAAAGGCCGCGCGAAGTTGTTACTTCGCGCGGCCGGAAAACTCACTTCTTTGCGGTTGCCGTTGTGGCGGGAATGGGGACGATGATACCGTCACCCTTCTTCACGCCGGCCTTCTGCTGGTCGGCAGTCAATCCCTTGCGGGCATACAGACCGTCAACCACTTTGCCGTTGACGAATCCCGGAGTGGGATTCTCTTCGGCGTCCGGAGAAATGTACAGATAGGCACACTCCTCTTTGCCGCCTGCAATCCAGCAGACGTGCACGTTTCCTACCACTGGCTGATCTGTGAGCCAATCCGTGGTCCAAAGGTTGGTACCCGCGACTGTCTTCATGGTGAGCCTGCCAGCGTCACCATCCTTGTCGTAGTCGACATAGAACATCTTGATGCTCATGTCGATGGTGGTGTCACGCGCTACGGGCTTACCGAATCCCGAACCTTCGTGGTTTTCGTAGTTGCACCACGGGCCTGGTTCACCCGGCGACTGCTTCTGGAACTCCGGCGACACGTACAACGTGTGCCGGTAACGCCCCCCATCATCGGACCGGGTCTCCTGGTTGTAGTAGAACGCCGGCATGGTGCCTGCGTCCCCCGCGGCCTGCTTGGTCCCGGCGAAGGCTGGAACGATGAGACAGAGAACGGAAACGAACGCGATCAGGATCTTCATGTCCTGGTCTCCTTTCGACTTTTTGATGTGCGAACTGAAACGGAAAACGGTGGAGCGAACTAAGCCCTTGAACTTTTGTTCGCCCCATTTCTATCAGATCCGTACGGCTTGTCCAGTGGGCGCCTAAAAGCCCCACTTAAGTTGCGCGCCGAGCCATCCGTCCCAGAGCCACGCTTCGAACTCACTGCTTCCCTCAGGGTTTGTTATCCGCACGTCGTGCAGACCTCCCCTGAAACCTCCATTGAGGTTCCACTCACGCTTCACGTGTGTCGTGTTCGTGGTTGGATCGAAGTACGTTTCGCGCTTGATAGGCACCCAGGCCTCAGCGCCGAAACCGACGGGAGCACTGTCGATTTGTATCGACCGCCCGTCTCGCGAGAACTCTTCGTGCCTCGTATTGACGTAAATGACCGGGTCAAACTTATTGGGCTTCTTGCGCAAAATGTAGCGCAAGGGCTGAATACCTAACTTGAATTCCCAGGAACTTCCTTCTCCGTCAGGAGATCCATCTGGACCTGAGAAGTTACCCTTCTCTGTCCGTGCCTGGATGTATGGGAACCCCGGTCCTTCGTAGGTTGCGATGAATCGCAACCAGTCGTTCTGGACGTCGTCCTTCTTGGCGACCTCATACTCTGCTTGGGCCTTGAAATGGCCGTAGCTAAGCATGAGACCTGCCATGGGCTGGAAACGACCGCCGATGTTACCCTCGAGCCAGTCGGTGTCGTAGACCTGCGACGGGCGCTCTTCGACCTTCTCGTACCCCACACGAACGTAGGGCTTGAGCATCAAAGGCGTTTGGGCAGCCGGCGTCAGGTTGAACAGACGTTCGTACGTTACGAAGGCTATCCAGCTCGTCAGTTCCGGACTTCCGGTCCCGAGGTCATCCGTCACCTTCGTCGACGCACGTACTTCTACGCCCGTCGTGATGGTGTTCTTCGGCTCCTTGTGCGTCGTCACCGGTGGTGGCGGGATTGGCGGCGGAATGAGCGGTGGTGGAATCGACGGTGGAATGTCGGTCGGACCGATCTTGTTCCACGCCAGGTTCGAACAATCGTACGGCAGGTAGAGTTTGTAATCCTTACCTTCGTACGGGATGCTCAACATGAGGCACTGTGCCTCGTCCGTAAACCCGACCCGCACATTCATGGCGAAGTGCGGAACCACCCAGCCAAAGAGCATCTCGTTGAAGAAGTCGTCCTTCTTGATGACGACCTCCTCGAGGACTTCCGGCTGGTACCGCAACGTATCCGTGAACTGCTTGAGGACTTCCTTGGGCAGCGTCGTGCGGTACTCGGGGTTGGTGTGGTTGGCGGCAAAGCTGTAGGCCGCCCAGATGCGCTCGAAGATCTTCTCGCGCTGGTTTGCCTTGATGGCATCGGCCAGCGCCTGAACGTAGAAGTCCTTGCTGGTCTTCTGGTTCCAGATGGGATCTACTCCACGGTGGAGCCACTCCATCTTGGTGTAGACCTGCTTTGCCTTCTTAGGCTTGGCAGATTTGCCAGTCTCGGACTTCTTGGTAGCGGTCGCGTCGGCCGCGTGTGCGACCGGTACGAACGTGAAACAGAAAACCGTGATCGCGAGGATCGACAGCATCTTTTTCATGACTTGCTCCTTTATCTTTCTTGAAAGCCTTCTGGCTTTCTGCTTGCTGTGTTGCTCCTTGCTGGAGCTTCGATTTTTAAAGTTCGTGGCTTGGCCTTATAAAGTGCCAAGTCCGGTTCAAAAAACCGAGAGCTCACAACAGTTGCGAGCTCATGAGTGTCTTGAACCTACACCGCGAGTCTTCCGGTCTTGAGCCATTGCTCAAAGGACGCGTATGACGGTGGTAACCCCGTTCGATCAAGCTCAGCCTTTGGACGATCACTTCGCAGTCGCACTGTCATAATCGGACGCACAACTTCTACCGACTTTTCCTTACGCATCACAACATACGTACCACTCACCATCAAGCCGACAACGGCCCCTGCCAAAACATTGAGCACCAAATTTGGACGAACCGGAAAGCGTGACGTAATGGGCCCATCGATTTGTACAAGCTTAACTTGTGCGGTGTCACCCAAATACGTAGTTGCATCACTGGTTAATGCCCGACCGATTGCAAACACCAACGCGTCTGCAGCACTGGGCAACTCGTGATATGCAGAAATAGTTACAATTCCCGTATCAGACACCGCCTTAACATCCATCGAGCGCTGCCAAGATTTACGCAAACCACTTTCATCTTGCGAGAAATATTGTGCGACACTTGGTGACTGTTCAAAAACTACTTTACGGAAAGAGTCTGTCTCGACGATCTTGGTTAATATCCCGGCCAAATATTCGGCTGATTTTGCTTGTGTAAAAGGATCCGCAAAGCGCTGGTCCTGAATGACAATAAACGAGGCACTCGTGCGGTATTCTAATCGAAGCAAAAACGAAGCGCCCATTGCCAGAACTGCGCCAGCCAAAGCAGACACGGCGAGTGCAAGTAGGTGCTTTTTAGTTCGATTACGAATGTGTGACAAGGTCATAGGATTGTTTACAAAATGTGTTGAGTGGCTTTGAATAAAGCTTGTTTGTTTACCATGGACGCGGGGACCTGTCAAGGGCTACAGTATCGGCGTGCCCGCAACGACTTCCATTGCCAAAAACACCCTTATTCAAGCCATCGGCAAGGTTATTGGCATTGTTTTTGGACTTTTGGCCTTTGCAATTATGGCCAGATACCTCGGGCCAGAGCAATTTGGCGCCTATGCCACTGCGATAACCTATGTGAGCATTTTTGGGACGCTCGCTGATCTAGGGCTCCCGGTGGTGCATTTACGCTTGTTATCTTTACGTCGTAAATCCCTCGCCGAACCAATCACAAACCTGCATACGCTCAGGCTATTGTCGACCGTCTTAGTTTTGAGCGCCGGTTTGTTGATCGCGCGATTGTTTCCCTACGGACCCGAAGTACAACAGGGAATCATGATAGTCACTGCAGGATTTTTGTCAGTAAGTTTTACACAATATTTATTAGCCATTTTTCAGGAGCGGCTCGTTACGGCCCGTTACGCAATTGCAGAAGTTGTCGGCCGTGTAGTGATGTTTACTGTGGTGCTGATAACTGCCCGTTTAGATCTGGGGCTGGTAACCATCTTTTGGGCAACCACGCTTGGTAGTACCGCAGCATTTTTGCTGACATTCTTTTTTGCTGCACGCATAACTCACCTGCGACTTGGCAGAAACATAACGCTCTGGCCGGGGTTATTGCGGCAGGCCCTGGCACTCATGTTGGTCTCCATTTTTAGTTTGATTTATTTTAAAATTGATACGCTATTGCTGTCCGTCCTTAAGGATTTAACGTCCGTTGGAATTTATAGTGCTGCCTATAAGTTTATGGATGTCTTTATTACTTTTCCAGCACTTTTTACCGCACTCGTCCTGCCATTTTTTGCGCGAGCCGCCGCCGAGACGCATCGCGACCGATTGCACTATCTTTTTCAACGTGCTTTTAGAGCAATTATGTTGGCCGCGCTCCCACTCGCTGTGATAACCTTTTTAGAGGCCGAGCGCCTAATTATTTTTACTTCTGGTACGAGCTTTTATGACAGCGTACTCGTCCTGAGAATTCTCTCGCTCTCTATCGTTGGGCTTTTCATGGGAAACTTGGGCACAACAATCCTCATTGCGTTGGGTAAAGCAAAATATGTGGCCTGGATTTTTGGTATAGCAGCAGTGCTCGGAGTGACCTTATATTTGGTGACTGTCCAGCGGTACGGCTACGTTGGTGCCGCTTGGTCAACGGTCATCATCGAATCAACAATTGCAATCACGTCTATAAGTTTTGTGATTTCTCGGGTACGCCACGCTCCTACTGCTCACTACTTTTTACGAACGCTGGTCGCCGCTGGTGGCCTCGGCGCAGCGGTCTACTTAGGTCAATCCCTACCGCTGTTAGTTAATCTTGCGTTGGGCGGGACTGCATATTTGCTACTGTTGTTCGCGACACAAGCGGTGACCAGCGCTGACATACGTTCCGTGCTTGGTTTGGCTACACGCAAAAAGCTCGCGCAACGAGCTAGCAGCTAGCCCTCGACGCTGCTAACCCTCGGCAGGGAAAGAAGAAAGTTTAACTTTACCAGTCTTGTTTTCACCAGACTCGGTCAGCCACTCCACAGTGACCTCATCCCCTGGTCTAAATTTCCGCATGATCCCTGCGAGAGAACGGTCTGATTTTATTTCCTCGTCGTTAATTTTGAGGACGATGTCCCCTTCTTTTACCCCGAGCTGATCAGCTGGCCCGTCAGTTACAACGGCTGCAGCACCCTCAGGTGCGATAATGTACGCACCGTGTTCGCTCGGGATGTCATTGAGTTCGGCGAGTTCTTTGGTGAGATTAACGTACCGCACACCAAGAATCGGCCGATTAATTTCTCCTGTCTTGATAATACTCTCAATGGCAACCTTGGCATCGTCGATCGGAATTGCAAAACCAATGTTTTCACTGCCAAGGTCTGTCGCTGTATTAACACCGACCACTTGTCCCAGAAGATTGACCAACGGCCCACCAGAATTTCCAGGGTTTATCGCCGCGTCAGTTTGTAACAAACCCTCAAGTTGTTCTGTCTCAAACGAACCATCACTGGCCTCAATCGTACGATTTCGCGCGGAGATCACACCAGCCGTTACGGTATTTTGAAATTCCCCAACCGCATTGCCAATGGCAATCACGCGCTCCCCTACTTTGATGCGATCAGACGCACCCAACTCGACGAGTGGCAGGTTATCTGCCTCGATTTTTACAACCGCAAAATCAAAACTGGGGTCGCGGTGGATCTCAGTCACCGGAAAAGTCTGTCCGTCAGACATCACTACTTTATATTTTTTATCG
>CAZCZY010000019.1:0-12217 GCA_964503525.1 uncultured Candidatus Saccharibacteria bacterium | reverse complement strand
TCGAGGCCTGCGGTGCGCGTGGGATTTGCTGCGATATGATTAAGGTCAGCTGTTCTCATGCGCACAGCCTGCCAAACCAAACCTTAAAAAATCATTAAAAAACAGGGCCGCGCTGCTACCGCTCTCGATTGCAGCCTGGTCGAATGTTATGCCGCGCCTGGAGCAGGCGCTGTTCCTGGCATTTCTAAGCCAGGACCTGGTTGACGCTCTTCTGTGCCAATAACCATCCCCTCGTGCGGGTTGACGTCATCATCGGGCGTATGTTTTTCCGGAGTCTCTGGCAAATCCGCGAACATCTTAATAAATTCCTTACGTTCGATCGTTTCTTCGGCAATTAATCGCTGGGCAATTTCTTCTAGCTTGGTCTGATATTTTTTTACAATGCCAAGTGCAACCTGATACTGCGCATCGATAAACTGCTTTATCTCTGCATCAATCTTGCCAGCAATTGCCTCGGAGTAATTGCGTTGCTCACCAATATCGCGTCCCAAGAAAACCATCTCGTCCTTGTCGCCGTAAGTGATTGGCCCTAATGAGTCCGACATACCAAAGTCAATTACTAAGCGACGTGCAAGATCCGTCGCATTGCGTAAATCATTAGATGCGCCGGTGGTCACCTCTTTAAAAATCTCTTTCTCTGTCACAAATCCAGCCAACATGACTGCGATGTCTTCTAAAAATTCTGTGCGCGTATGCATGTGGCGATCTTGACTCGGTACCTTTAAGGTGTAGCCGCCCGCCATACCGCGTGACACCAAGGACACTTTATGTACGGGATCAGTGTGTGGCAACATCGTCGCGACCAGGGCGTGTCCAGCCTCATGATAGGCCGTAATTTTCTTTTCTTGTGGCGACAAAATATGGCTTTTGCGCTCTGGCCCAAGCATGACCTTCTCAATTGAGTTGATAATATCCAATTGACGAATCTTTTTGGCTCCGCGTCTAACCGCCAAGATTGCCGCCTCGTTCAACAAATTCTCGAGGTCAGCCCCGGTAAAGCCTGGCGATCGTTGTGCAATTTCGTGCAGATTAATTTTGGCATCAAAAACTTTACCGCGCGCATGCACTTTCAAGATTGCCTCACGATCTTTAATATCCGGTCGATCAATCATGACGCGGCGATCAAACCGGCCCGGTCGCAACAGTGCTGGATCCAACACATCGGCCCGGTTTGTTGCCGCGATGATGATCACGTTTGTGTCCGTATCAAAACCATCCATCTCAACAAGGATCTGATTTAGTGTTTGCTCACGTTCGTCATGACCACCGCCAAGCCCCGCCCCACGTTGACGACCCACCGCATCAATCTCATCAATAAAGACCAATGCCGGTGCCATTTTTTTGGCCCGTTTAAACAAGTCACGAACACGACTGGCTCCCACGCCCACAAACATCTCGACAAATTCCGAACCACTCAAATGAAAAAATGGCACGCTTGCTTCTCCAGCAACCGCGCGAGCGAGTAAGGTCTTTCCAGTTCCAGGTGGCCCGATCAAAAGTGCTCCTTTTGGAATTCTCGCACCAACTTCTAAAAATTTCCCTGGGCTCTTTAGAAAATCCACTATTTCCTTTAGTTCTTCTTTGGCCTCACGCATACCGGCAACATCCTTAAATTTGATCTTTCGCTTGCCTTCTTCTGGCGCTGCCTCACGAGCGCGGGTCTGTCCAAACGATAAGGCTCGTCGATTGCCTTGTTGGACCGACCGCAGCGTGAACCAAATAAATGCACTGATCAAAATAAAAGGAACCAAAAACGGCAGGATCGTACCAACAAAAAAGGCCGTGCCCTCATTGTTTTGCACATCAATTTCCATTGTCGCTATTTTTTCTGCGGTTACCCCGAGGCTCGCCAATTGTTCGGGTAGCGACGAGTCTGCTTCTTTTTGAGCCTCTTGCATGCCGCCATCTTTGAGTTCGACCTTTAAATTATTGCCACGAACTTCAATCTTTTGAACTTTTTCTTCGTTGATCTGACTGGCGAGTTTAGAAATGTTAATTTCGTCCGCGGGATAGAAATCTGTTCGAGCCACCGCAAAAACGGCAACGACCAGCAAAAAAACAACAAAGCTGATAAGGAGATTCTTATAAAGTTGTCCCGTTGGAATTTTGAGCGGTGTTCTAGATTTTGGCATGTGTAACTGTTTGTAAAGTGACCGATACGCTACCTTTAATTCGACGCAATGTCAAGCCTTCACCCAACGGAAAAATCACACCGTTGTTGTTTTTTGCCAGTGCATCGAGAGCTAATTCCACGGCACGAACATGGCCGATCTTTTGTGGATGGGCGCCCTCAGCGCCTTGGGAAACCTGAGCCCCTTGGGAACCTTGAGCGCTCTTTGCGTTAGATAAGGTGCCTCGAATCATTGCTCGTAGGAGGCGTCGTTGCAGCGCACGAGGCAATTCGGTCAGCTCGGTAGAAGCGACCACCACCGCATCATCTTTTTCTTTTACAAAGCGTCGATACAATGTTTCTGCAAGATCATCCATAAAGCGCTCATCAGCACCGATCAATTCTGCGGACTGTACCAGCGTGGCGACAATGTTGGGATTAAATTGTTCGCGCAGTAGCGGTAGCAGTTGGTAACGCACGCGGTTGCGTGCAAATTTAAGATCAAAATTACTTTGGTCGTCGCGATAACCAATGGCGCGATCCCTGGCGTATTGCCTAATAGTAGCCCGTGGTACACGTAACAATGGACGAACAATAATTCCATCGCGCGCGCGCATAGCCGCAAGGCCCCGGAGGCCACTCCCCCGTAACAGCCGCAATAAAATAGTCTCCGCTTGATCGTCAAGCGTATGCCCAAGTGCAATAGCACTCGCGCCAATCTCGCTCGCCTCAGCGCGCAACACGGTATGTCGGATCTCGCGCGCGCGCTCCTCCAAGTTGGCTGACTCTGCCGTGAGCTCGGTCGCGCGATGTACCATCAAAAAAATATTGAGCTCGTGACAGCGTCGTCGTACAGTATATTCGTCTAACTGACTAGCCTCCCCGCGTAATCCATAATTGACGTGTACGGCTCGTAACGACAGGTCCATTGATCGAGCTAAGGCTGAGAGTAATTCCAGCAAGACCATTGAGTCGGCACCACCGGACACACCCACCACGACAGACTCGCCTTTTTCAAATAGTTCGCTCTCAAACTGCTGTTCGACCAGTGGGAAATGCACGCGTTAGCTATGACTTAGGTTTTCCACCCGCTTTTTCGCCGGCATTGCCACCCGCATTCTTCGCGATCTGGCGTTTTCTCTTAATCTCAGCGTGCTTTTTCTCGTCGAGCAGAACTTGTGCTGACTTTTCTGCCAAAATGTCTGGAACTTCCAGATCTTTTTTAGCAGCCGCGTCTGCTTCTTCTTTCTTTTCTTTTTCACTACCCATTTTTTCCATTTCTTCAAGTGAAATTTTGCCCTTAGGAATTTCCATTGGGATACCAGCTTTTTCTGCCTGCATCGCCTTCAAAGACAAGCCCAATCGGTGTTCACCCGGTTCAATAGATAAGATCTTGAAATCTTTTTTGTCGCCTGCAGCCACGGCCTCGGCGGGATCCTTGATTGGTTTTAGCGACAACTCAGAAATGTGGACCAAGCCGTGAATATCATCGTCCAGTTGCACAAAGGCGCCAAAGGGCGTGACCTTGGTGATTGATCCAGAGACCGTCTGGCCAACCGAATACTTCTTAATCGCATCCAACCATGGGTCGCGAATAAGTTTCTTCATCGACAAAGAAATCCGTGCACCGTCAACTCCTATGATCGTGGCCTTAACATCTTGACCCACCTTGGCGATGTCGCGGGGATCATCAATGCGCTGCCATGCCATTTCGGAGATGTGTACCTAACCTTCCATATCATCAAACTGGACAAAGGCACCAAAATCCACGATGCCGGTAATCTTCCCTGAGATAACGTCACCGACTTGCAACTTGTCGAGCAAATCTTTCTTTGATTCGAGCTGTGCAGCTTTTTCAGAAAAAATTAACTTCTCTTCGACTGGATCAGCGTCCAAAATCTTAAGTTCAAACGGCTGGCCAATGTAACTTTGCAAGCGCTCTAAAATGCGCTGCTTATCGCCATCTTCTACGCGTGGATAATGTTCGATCGTCAATTGCGAGACCGGAATAAAGCCTTGCACACCCTGGTACACCACGATCAAACCACCCTTGTTGGCCTCAAGTACTTTAAGATGGAGCACTTCACTTTTTGCCATCGATTCTAATATCGTTTTCCAAACTCGCTCACGACCAGCTTGCCTAAATGATAGTTCTAGTTCGCCGTTTTCGTTTTCTAAGTCGACGACTGACGCCTCAATCATATCGCCGGGATTGAGTTTGGAATATTCTTCTAGTTCGTCAAATAATTCTCTTCCACGAACAACTCCCGTGCCGTATCCCTCTACGGATAAACGAACTTCATTGGCAGCGCGATCAATGACTTGCGCTTTTACAACGTCACCTGTTTTTGGAATGTTGAAAAACTTGCTCTCATTTTCTAGGAGCCCTTGCATCGTCGTCGCGTCTTTTGTCAGTTCGACCTTTATCACCGGAAGCTCAGGAAGTTTGCGAGGCTCGGTTGGACTTGGCGCGTTAGATTTGGTCGGGCGACCACCACGCGTACCGCGTGCATCCCGGGTCATCGCACGCCCAGCACGACTCGACCGCGCAAGTTGCGGTCCAGATTTATCGATCTCGTCTTGAAGTTTTTTTTCTGCGGCGCTGGTAACTGGCATATATGTAAAAACGGCCCGGTTAGTTGTTAGCACCGGATGCGGGCACTCGGCCTCGTGTTCCACCCCGGCGACCCATGGAAACCATGGGCAATAGATTGTGGGCGTCAGCCTAAACTACGCGCGTTTTTTTGGCAAGGCTAATTAATGCGTGAGTGCCTGGTACAAAAAGTAATCACCCACGATGAACTCAAGCGAATCAGGAAAAGTATAGGTCTGCTGGGAGAGCCGGCCATCTGGATCGGCCGTTTGCAAAGTGGGAACAAGTGCCAGGCGCATAACTTGTTCTAGTACATCCGCTCCCATAGCTGACGCATTTGCAGCTCGAACCGGATCCGGTTCGACATCGGCAACTGTCAACAAGCCTTCGGCAAAAATTGCCATGGCCGATGTGTCAGCGTGGCTTGCGTCGCTCGCGTTAAAATCATAGGGCCACAGCCCTGAGTATTTTGTCTGCGTTATATCCACATAATCAACCAACGCTCTAACGCGATCGAGGTAAAAAGTGTCGTTGGTTTGTTCGTACGCCTGTGTCAAACCAAAAATTGCCCAGGCCTGGCCACGCGCCCAAGTCGATGTATCAGAAAAACCTTGGTGTGTATGAATATCTGCGACCGTACCATCGGGATTAAAATGTACCGACTGCGCCGTGCCACCGTCTGCGCGAATTAAAAAATTTGCAAGCGTGTGATTTGTTTGGTCGGCTATTGAGCGATAGAGCGGATTGCCGGTACGCGTAGCCGCCCAATAGAGCAGCGGCATGTTCATCGTTGTGTCGATAATGGCCTCACGCGATCCTGGTGTAGTTGTCACAACGTTCAATGTCGGATCGAACAAACTGACCAACGTATCTGCTGCTTGCACGGCGGTATCACAAAATTGTGCCTCACCCGTAGCATCACAAAGTTTGGCGTGGCTCGCATAAAAAACCATGCCGCGATCGTGATGCGGATAGGTGGCCAATGGTGCAAAGGTAGCCGCCGCGGACCGTGCGCGCGTGATCAATGTAGTGTCCCCACTCGCAATACCCTCTCGATACAACCAGTCCACCCAAAAACCTTCTACAAAGTCTTTACCGGTGACAGTAAAATTCCAGGCGCCGCGTGGGTCAGTGCTGGCAAAAGGAAATTTTCCGCTGGGTAGCTGCGCCGCAGTCGTTCGCACGCGAGCAGCCAGCAACGACAATGCTTCGGCTTTGGTTTTCCTAAAAAATCGCAATCGTTTTGCAAGGGACGAACTAATTGACGCCTGGCCGCCAATCAAAATTTCGTTTTGAAGCGCTGCAGAATTGGCCTGCAAATATTGCTGCGTTTCTGGTGACAAAGATTCGCGCATGAGAATCAAGGGGATGTTAGAGCGTCCGGCAAAAAATCCACCGACGAGCAGGTCAGCAAACTTGTCGGCACTTCCAAATGCAATTTCTTGCGGTGACATGCCATTGATCGCCAAAATATTTGTGGCAAAACGGTTGGCACCATACAACCACTGCACGCTGTGATTTTTTTGCAGCGCGGAAATTAGCGATGGAGACAAAACGGCCGGTCCTCCGATTGCGGTCAGCTGTATCCGCGGATGATTCAGCAAAAAATCGGACAATGCAGCATCCAGCGTTGATTGGCGCGAGAGGAGGACCGGCCGTCGTGTACTTGTGGCCACATTACTCGCAATCAAGGCATCAACTGACCAGCCATTTACGAGATACGCGTTCGATCCTGGACTACGTTGTAAAACTTCCTCAGCTACTCGGGCGGCTGTTTGTACACGAGTGGCACCATCAACGCGCCGCGGGGTAAAACCTAGTTGCTGGACGCGCCCCGCAACAACCGAACTCACCGCAACCTCGCCACCCAAGATCCACACGTCAGATCCAGCAGGCAGCACCCGCAACAATTCTTTTTCCGTCACGAGGGGAAGGTCTCCCGGTCTCGTTAACAAAACAGTGCCATCTAAGACCGCAGCAAGCGGACCGGCGATTAAGCCCTCACTCGGTACATCGCCCCTAACCAACACAGCAGATTTAGCTGATTGATCAACCGTAAAAGATTCTCCGGAGAGTGCTGCGGCAGTTGCATATCGGTCAGGGCCGGACAGACGCAACTGTGTAAGTGACACTGTGGGCAAACTCGCAGCGGCGGAAAGTCCAGCATCGACATTGTTCGGCCATGTAAAAAAACCAGCGACAACGTTTGCCGCGAGTATAGTCGCTAGAACAAGAACCTTACCGTACAAACGTAAACGTCGTACCAAACAAACACCCAACAAGATTACGTTGCGATGATGTGTCACTGCTGCAATTTCCAACCAAGTATGAGGCGTTAAATTGTTCCTCAAATAAATAGCCGGTCAGCGTTTGACCGCCTGGCTTGGCGTCGTAGCTACCAATTTTAACTGCCTCAGCGGCACTGAGTTCTGCACCCTCGGTGCCATTAACGTTAACCGGTGACTCTTCCACTTTTTGGACACTGCCAGCACCAGCGGATGTCTGTGTTGTGGGTACCGGCAAAGTTTTGGGCCAGTTGTTCAACAATAAATTGCGATGTGACGGACCTTTATCGGCGGGTGACTTATAGACGCGAACAGAACCCGCTTCGACACTCTCACCAATTTTGAAAACGCCGTAATGCACCAAGATCGTTGTATCAGTTTCGGGCACCATTTTTACCTCGTAATCAGCCGGATACTTAAACGAAAAATGGTATTGCGGATCATTAAACATCACCCAATTAGCTGTTTGTGCATCGGCAGTAATGCCGCCGGTCGTAGGAGCCGTGCCTGTGCCCGTACCGGACGTCCCCGACCCCGGACCAGTAATGACAGGAATAGCGCCCGTCGGTCCACCTGTAGCGTCAAGCTGCGCTTGGAGCGCAGCAGTTTGAGTCTGCAATTGCGAAATCTGTGACTGAAATTGTGTTCGCTCCAAAGCAGCACGATCGCGCTCGGGCTGAAACACAAAAAAGTAAGCGATAAAAAATCCAGCCAAACCTCCGATCAAGATGCCAACAATTAATAGGACGATTGCCAAACCCTTACCTTTCTTTGGAGGTGTTGTCAGTGTGGTCTGGGCGGGGCCGTAGGCCTGCGGCGTTGGAGGTACAGGACCCCCGACACTATCCATTCCAGGCGCGCCTGCGCCACCTGTTACGGGCGCGTACGGTTGTTGACCGGCTTGGCCAGTTTGCTGACCTAGCGGCTGTCCGGGTAGTTCGTATGGGTTGGGGTACTGGGAAGTAGCGTCCATGTACCAATAGTATGTGATAAACTGGCTGCCATGACAATTGGGTACAACTTATGACAATCACCTGGCACGGAGAGGGCATGATCAAGCTGGTCGGGAAGACCGACACACCGGTTACGCTCGTGTTTGATCCTTTTTCCGAAAAAGAAACAGGGCTGCGCGCACCGCGCCCCCAAGCCGATGTCGTTTTGATTACCAGCGACCGCCCAGAATCTGCCAATACCGAGACAGTGACGGGTTCGCCCTTAGTGATTAAAGAGCCGGGCGAGTATGACGTCAAGGGAGTCTCGATCCGCGGGATTCCGACTTTTCATGACGCCGAGCAGGGCAAAAAATACGGCGGCAATACCATTTACATCGTGCAGTTTGAAGGTATTACAATGTGTCACCTCGGCTGTCTCGGCCACACCTTAAGCGAACGACAGATCGACGACATTGGCGACTGCGATGTTTTGTTTGTGCCTATCGGTGGTGAGCGCACCATCAGCACTAAGGCCGCGGTCGAGGTGGTTAACGAGATAGAACCGCGTTTGGTAATCCCCACCCACTTTGCACTGCCCAAGTTGAAGTACAAACTCGCTGGAGTCGAGGGTTTTCTAAAAGAAATGGGCGCATCTAAGATCGAGGCCATGCCACGCCTCAAACTAAAGAAATCGGATTTGCCCAAGGATGAGACGCGCGTCGTACTTCTCGCCAAAGAGTAGTACTATTACTACAAATAATTAAAAAGGAATCGCATGTCGAACATCCACAACCAGATTCTAGTTCCAACCGTCATAGAAAAATCCCAAAATGGCGAACGCGCCTACGATATTTATTCGCGCTTGCTCAAAGACCGCATCATTTTTATGGGATCGCAAGTCGATGACCATGTCGCCAACTTAATTATCGCGCAACTCCTATTTTTAGAATCGGACGATAAGGAAAAGCCAATCTATCTATATATCAATAGCCCGGGCGGGAGTGTTTCGGCTGGTTTTGCAATTTACGACACAATGCAGTACATCAAACCTAAAGTGCACACGATTTGTGTCGGTATGGCCGCATCAATGGGTGCGACATTGCTCGCGGCAGGAGCACCCGGCAAGCGCTATGCGCTCCCAAATGCCGAGATCATGATCCACCAAGTCATGGGCGGCGCCCAGGGACAAGCGACGGATATTGCGATTCATGCAAAAGAAATTTTGCGCGTAAAAGATTTAACGAACAAAATCCTTTCCAAGCACACCGGCCAACCACTCGAACGCATACAGAATGACACCGAGCGCGACTTTTTTATGACATCAGCGGAAGCAAAAAAGTACGGGCTCATCGACAAGATCATTACGGAGCGATCGTAATGTCCTTCAAAGCATAAGGATCTCCCGTGGAACAAGGCCTAATCGTTTGCGCATCATCCTTTGAGGCAGTAGGCAACTTGCCGCCCTGCGATATTTGTCAGCTGTACGCGCTCATCAACCGGATTTTTACCATTGGCATTGGACTTCTTGGCGTCGTCGCCGTGTTGATGATTATTATTACCGGCTTTTTATACATGACGTCACAAGGCGACGAAGGCAGGCTGACAAAAGCCAAGCAGGGATTTCGCTTTGCCATCATTGGATTTGTCATCGTTGTATTGTCTTTTGTGATTATAAAAACAGCGCTCGCCATTCTCGGATATCCTCCTGGAGGCGGAAATCCTTTTACGACATTTACCTGTGAGACCGGCGGTGTAAATCCAACGGGCGGTTTGCCAGCCACGGGTACAGCGCCCGATGTTAGTCCGCCTCAGCCTGCCCAGCCACCTGGCGCTGGCAGTCAATCCTCCTCTGAGGTGGAGCAACAACTGCGTGATGCGGGCATAACGATATCGCCGGGGGCAGGGACAGAAGGCATGAAGCGCAGCACCGTAGCCGGCCTTGTTAATTTTAAGGAGGATTCCGGGTGCCCCATTAACCTCAACGGGGGCACTGAATCCGGCCATGCCAGTGGTGCCTATAGCCACGCCAATGGCTACAAAGTGGATATCCCACGTTCAGCATGTTCGACGTCGTATATAGAAAAAAACTATGACTATATTGGCAATCGCGGCGGTGACGGCGCTCGTTTATATAAAGACGACGCAGGTAACGTCTATGCCGATGAGGGAGATCATTGGGATATTGCGTATTGTTATGGCGCTTGTACTGGGGGGCTCAGGAGGTAGCCAGCACGGCGTAGCACAGGCTACTATATGGGCATGCTTCCCTACAGCGCGCTCGCTGCACAATTATTGACCTGTGACGCCACCGGTGTGAGCACAGAGTTTGTTAGCTGCGATCTTTGTGACCTCATCGCTCTAATCAATAGTGTATTTGAGGTAGCAATCGGGTTGCTCGGTGCTGCAACCGTGCTGTTTCTAATTGTTGGAGCATTTAGGTACATCTCCTCGGCCGGCTCATCCGAACAAATCGAGGGTGCCAAAAAAACAATAACCTTTGCGATCATCGGCTTTGTGATTGTAGTTCTGTCATTTGTGATTATAGAGTCGGCGTTACGAGTGTTCGGCTTTACCGGAGATCCTTTTGGCAGCATAGAATGCGAAACTCCGATTGTGGCGCAATCGACGCCTGCTAACACTGGTCGACCTTCGCAACGTCCCGGTCAACAGCCGACCGGTCCGGGTGCCACGGGAAAATGGGCCAGCCAAATTGATCAGGCAGCTAAAGCACACAACATCGAGCCATGCGCCTTGCAGGCGACGGTTCAAGCAGAATCAAGTGGTAATGAAAAAAATATCGGCCACGATGGTCACAAGGGAGGACCGGGCGATGTGGTCGATTTAAGCAACAAAAAGACCTACGGCCTAGATTGGAAAAAGGGTTCGCATGGGATTGGATTGACTCAAGTCACAATCTTTCCATCCCATAGATATGATGGCTGGGGTGATAGTAATACACCAAGTCGCAAGATTGGTAATAAGTATTATTCATTGGAAGAATTGCTCGATCCCAACACAAATCTCAACGCCGGTGCAGAATACCTTGCATATTGTTTTGGCAAGACTGGTGATTATAAAGCTGCCTTTGGCTGTTACAATGGTTCGGGTGTAGGCGGATCGCACGCCAATAAAGTGGACAAACTGTATCAGCAATGCCTCAAAGAAGGAGCAAACAAACCATGAAACGAACAATCATCATTGTGACACTCGTCGGACTTACGATCATCGCGGCGATCTTGTTGATCATCGCAATTCCGCGTCGACCGCAGCAACTCAACGAGATCATAGCGGCAAACACGGTTAACCAACCACTGGTTTCTAAACCCACGCAGGTCCCGCCGACAATTACATCGACCGACACGACGGAAATTGAAGATATCGTTCGCCTTTATTTTGAACTGCTCGGTGATTTTGATCAGCGCGCTGATTTTGAAAATTTCAACGCGGCGGCGGCATTTGCCACGGAAAAACTCCGGACGGAGATGTTCGCTCATGTGGAAAAGGCTCGCGAAGATGTTGTTATCGGCGAACCACTGACGGTAACAGCAACTGTAAATACTATTGATGTGGAACAGACAACAAACCCTGACGGGAGCGCAAAAGTCGTGGCCCATATCACGGGGACGGTTGACCAACTAAAGTCCGGCGTAGAAACGAGCCTGCCCTTTGCTGGGGACGTCTCGGTTGTGCAGGCAGGAGAATATTGGTTTGTCGATGATTTTACCCTGACGCCGCCCTTTTTGGGTTTTAAGTGAGTCGTAGGGTTTTAAGTAAAAAACTGTAGCCCAAACGTGAAATTTGAGGGCTTCCGCTAGGCTTGCCTGTGGCTCAATTGAGTGCTAGTGTCCTCGAGATGAGCATCTGAGGTTTATTGGGCTCATGCATTAATTGATTTTAACGTTTTATTTCTTGATTACTTGGCGAGTGCAATTTCTCGAATCAATAGCAGCAAATTCGTTTAGTCTTAGCGTAACGACGTCCACGATCGATCTCTAAAGAGACTGCCGCTATCGCACGCCCGTCATTCTGACGCGTGCCGTTCGAGCGCAACCGCTCGCCACAACTTCATATGTTTATACTGCTAATTGCGCTTGGTGGCTTAGTTGTCGGACTCGGTGTCGGTTATATTCTGCGCCAGCAACTTGCTGGAAATAAGGCTTCTACAACAGAGGCAAAGGCCGAACAATTACTCAAACGCGCCCAGGACAAAGAAAAGGCAGTCATGCTTGACGCCAAAGAACGCGCCCTCAAAGTTATCGATGAGGCCAAGGCCGATGAAAAATCGCGCCGGGATAAT
>CAZCZY010000018.1:0-2386 GCA_964503525.1 uncultured Candidatus Saccharibacteria bacterium | reverse complement strand
GAATCGGTGCTCGGCATGGACAAGGAAGAAATCATCAAGCATCACCTCACTCAATTGCCGTTTAAGACGACGATCGCGACCACGCCAGAAATCGATTTTAACTTTGCTGTCATAACGACCGAGGGCGCCAAATGCGGTTCGCTTACGAGGCTCACGGAGATCGTTGAAATTGAGTAGGTTGCTAACGGGGGCGTAATTTGTGCTACACTGGGCCATAGTTTAGGCCTCCTCCAAAGTTAATTCTCTCCCAATGAACAAAAAAGAACTCATCGACGCGATCGTCGGTAGACTCAATGCAGATAAACATGTCGTCACCGATACCCTCAACACTTTTGAGAGTATTGTCATGGACGAACTCAAAGCCGGGCGACAAGTAAATCTCACTGGTTTTGGAATTTTCCATGTGGCGACGCGCAAAGCTCGTGCCGGGGTGCACCCGAGAAACCCGACGCAGCGCATTGAGATTCCCGCCGTCAAAGTTCCAAAGTTTCGTCCAGGAAAAACGCTCAAAGAAGCGGTTCGATAAAGCGAGTACCCATATAAAAAAAGACCGGCCTTTGTTAAGGTCGGTCATGTTGAAATTGCTAGGTCGCTCGACTGGTGTAACGTCGTCATGGCGCGTGTTCCAAGTCAGCTACCGGATGCTTAATTCCGATAAAGCCGTTCCAGGCAATCGGAACTTTTTCCGTGAGTTGCTTGGGCTCCTCGTCACGCACCGACAACTGTAATCCAGTGACACCTTTCCAGAGTTTGAGGTCGGACCGCTCGAGGTCGTTTTGCACGTGCGTTCGCGCAAAATTCTCAATCGTCCTTTTCAGAGTGGTTTGCACGTCCGAGGTTCGTGCGACAAACTCCACCAACTTTTTGTGATCTGCCTGTAGTTCGAACTCCACAAAAAATTGCCCTGTCACGCTAAAGCCATCTCGCGTAGTTGCCCTAAAGTTGCCTGCTACCGTTTGATGGGCTGCGAGCAAATCGATCCTCTCCAGGGGCGAACTCCACATGACCGGCTGTTCAAGCGTTGTCTGTCCATTGATGACCCAGATGCTCGTGCCACCCACTGGCCGCACATACATGCAGCTCGAGACGGCTACTATAGCGGCAGCTGGCAGCCACACTAAGAGTTGTCCGACCGTTCCCAATCGCATTTGCTGCTGGGACAATCGGCGCTCAAGAGTGATCGCCAAGTACACAAGCCCTACGTAGCAACAGGCGATACAAACGCCAAGAAGCGGCTGGGGATTTCCTTGTCTGAGGCCAATGCCCAAGCTTCCGAGCGCGACCGTCCACGCTGCGACGATAGTTATGGTCCGCGCAATTACGATACGCGGACTGATGGGAGGCTCCTCATCCGGAAGATCTTCGGCCTCGGGCCGGGCAGGCGCTTGCTGGAGTACGACCGGCGCCCCTACCGCAGAACCATTTGGCTTATGATCGCCATTGCTAAGTTCGGTCGGAGGAAAAATGATGAGGTCCGACTTGCCTTTTGCAAGCTCTGCAGTCGCGCTAGGACCAAAGCGCCGCGCTAGGTAATCTTTGAACTTTGCCTTGCCCTGAGCCCTGGTAAGCGCCTTTTGGGGGGCTGCAACTTCGGGTAAAGGTTCACTGTCCACAGGCACTACCTTACTCGTATCGCCCGCCTCCGTGCCGTCAATTTCAATGAGGTCAACTTTATCGGCCGGTGAACTCGGATGTTCAGGTGTCATGTAGACGCTCCCTTCTGTAGATTTTGTTAACGAACAAGAAATGACCCTAGGCTAAAAAGAGTTGCTGGTCAAGATTGCCACGGCGTCCATCCATAAAGGTCAACTGGGCTTTTTGTTTGCTTAATATTCGCGTAAGCTCTATCAGTTAGTGCCTCGGGGCGTAGCTCAGTTGGCTAGAGCGCTCGCTTTGGGAGCGAGAGGTCGCTGGTTCAAGTCCAGTCGCCCCGACCATTAATGATGCACAGCGGGTTTGCGCTTATTTTAGCGCGCCAAATTTCTTGGTGAGGGGTTGCCAATAAAAATCCTCCCAGCCCTGTATAACACGCTCGCGAGTTGCCTCAGGTACACCTGTTTGCTCAAACTCCAATAGCGTACCGCCCTCAATGGCCGTTAACGTAAAGGTGGCGATGGAAAATTTGTCCGCCGGCCATTCCGGTTCGTCGCCGCGCCACTCTTGCACGATCAAACGATCAGCCTCGAGTTTTTTGTGTGTGCCAGTTATGTAGCCGGAGTATGCCGTAAACTTTCCTCCAACGACCGGGTCGCTCGTTGCATCTTCTCCAGTAAACTCTGTGTGCTTTTTGGCATCGATCAAGGCTTGGTAGATGTCATGCGGGGGCGCGGCGAGTTTTAGCGCAGCGGTGATTTTTTTTGCTTCGGGCATAGGATTTTTTGAGGTT
>CAZCZY010000017.1:0-12214 GCA_964503525.1 uncultured Candidatus Saccharibacteria bacterium | reverse complement strand
AAAATAAACTAGTTATTCCGTTGGCTGCAGATCAACTGTGGCAACTTTCCACTCACCATTTTCTGAAATCATGGTGACTTCCATAGCATTCTCCGAGGCATCCGTGGCAATGAGAGTGCCGGACAAGACAGAAATTGTTTTGCCTTCGCCACTTTGGCGCTCGACGCCAGAAAATTTTACCTCGCCAAATTCTGTCAGAATTGGATAGGCCTCCAGAAATGCATCAAAGGCCTCGCGTGTGGTGGAGTCTTTAAACACTTGTGCAGTTGCGTCATAGGCTTGGTCCGTTTGACCAGCTTTGGTTGCGGCAAAAAACACTTGCGCATTTTTGGTTGGATTACCGGTACTGCCACCCAGAACCCACCACACAAATAACCCGATCAGGATGCCTAGCACCCCTAAAACCGAAAGCAAAATCCACAGCCAGGTTTTTCTCTTCTTTTTTGCGGGGGTCGATACGACTGTTGATGGTGGCTGAACGTCGGCTTGTTCCATGGAAGTGCGTTAGGAAATTTGCACCAAGTGTATCACTCGCTCATACGAACAAAAACCTTTTTGGCTCTGCATGAATTCCGGAAAACCTGGGGATGACCTCTAATATTCGACGTAATACTTGATCTTTGCGCTTGCAGTCAGATCTGCGACCCACTTTTGAGCTTCTTGCTGGAATTTTTGCTGCTTGAGTTGTTCGCGCAACTGGTTTTTAAAATCTTCCTCTGTAACGCCTTCAGGGGGAGTCGCTTTGTTCTCTTTTAGGTATGTATCTATCTCCTCGTCAGAAACCGCTATTTTGTCCGCCAATATTTTTTCCAGCTTTTTTTGATCGCCGATTTGCTCCCGTAGCTTTTCTTCAGTGAGGCCCTCTGTAGCCAGAGCTTCTGCCAAAGTTCCGCCTTGGCTCACCACCTGTGCCTCAATCTTCTTTATTTCTTCATCGACCTCCTCCGGCGTTACAGTAATTCCTTGCTTGAGAAGTTCGGTGTCGATTAATTTCTGATTAATAATCGTTTCAAGCGTCTGTTTGCCCCCTTGTTTTTCTAGTTCTTTGATGATCGAAACGCGACTGATCGGACTACCATTTACCGTTGCTGCGACCAAGAGATCTTTGTTTAGGAAAAGGGCGACGATTGCTGCGATGACCAGCAACACAGCAATGATGAGGAGCGGTTTGGGTTTCTTTAATTTCAAATTTAAGTAACGAGATTTTTTCTCGGGCGGGGTTGACTTTGTGATCGGGGCCTGCTTTGTGAGCGGTGCCGGTTGATTTTCTGGTGTCGCTGTTTTTTCCATAAAATTGGTAAATTTTAGTGCAAGTAAATATTGGTGGGGCGTGACGGACTCGAACCGTCGACCCTCTGCTTAAAAGGCAGGTGCTCTACCGCCTGAGCTAACGCCCCATGTTTTACGTCGGCCTGTTCCGATTTCAAGAAACCGACGCAGGCTAGCGCATTGTAACGCACTTTGCAAAAAAACCGGCTCACTCCTCTTTGGCCGGTTTTTTTGCTCGTCCAAATATAACCATCGCCACGATCGGCGCTGTAATCCAGAAAAATCGTGCCATATCATTTTCAAAATATTTGAGCGTCAGTGGCGCCAGATCGGCCGACACCTCGATCGGCAAAAAGGACAAAACGAGCGAGATCAAAAGCCCAATATGCAAAAAGCTAAAAACTATTACCTGCAGTAAATTGCCATCCTCGTCCCCTTTGGCGATGGTTCGCAGCAAGGCAGAACGCGACAACAAGAAGAACAAACCCAAAAAAGTGCTGATAAACACTGATATTCGCACCATAAAAATTTGTTCGACCCCGATGGAACCGGACACCGTGCCCAGAAAAGGTGCGTAATTGACCACCGCAAGCGCCATATAGATCGAAACCAGAATGACTATGATGCGATCACGGCCAAGCGACATGCCATAGATAAAGGCTGACGCCACAAAAAACAGAATGATAAACAAGTCCCAACTCGGGCGGGATAAATCAATGCTCGCAATAAGGTCTTTGGCCATGGGCCGTAGGGAAGTTAGCGGAAGTTTTCGTAAATATTATCCCAGATGCCCGAACAAAGCGCAAATTACCTATGTTCTAAACAAGCCGCGACGCTTGCGCTTGCTAAGTTGTCTACCACGCAGGCTTGCAAGCTTCTCAAGCAGCTCGCGCTCCTCACTCGAGACTCGTTTTGGCGTAGATAAGCCAATTTCCACATACAAATCCCCTCGGCGTGAGCTGTTAAGTTGCGGAATCCCCTCGCCACGCAACCGAATGACTTTTCCTGGCGCTGATCCCGCAGGAATTTCTATTTCTAGAGTCGTGTTTAGGCCTGCTAAGTCGACCGTATCGCCCAGTACCAGTTGTGGGTAATCAAGTTCGAGCCGAGTTTTTACATGGATCCCGTCACGAACAAATTTCTCCGAAGGTGCAATCTCGATAGCAATCAGCAAATCGCCAGCCTCGCCTCCCCGACGACCGGCATCACCCTGCCCGCGGATCCTAATCATCTGCCCCTCATTTATTCCAGCGGGGACTTCAACGTCGAGCGACGCGGAATGTCGACTGCGACCCTGCCCACTGCAGTCCTGACAGGGCTGACTTGGAATTTGCCCGTCTCCATGGCACTGGCCACAAAGTCGCTCCTGCGCAATGGTGCCCAGGATAGTTTGGCGAACCTCGCGTACTTTTCCTTGTCCATCGCAGGTAATGCATTTGGTGAGCTTGCCTTTTTTATCGCCCGTGCCCTGACAATTTTTACAAACGATTAAGCGCCCTACGTTTATTTCTTTTTTTACGCCAAATGCGGCCTCGGTAAATTCTATTAACAGCGTTGTTTCTATATCGTCACCCTTACGCGTTGGGCGCGCACGGCGCCGGCGGCCCATGCCAAATAAATCGCCCACAATATCGCCGAGGTCCTCAGCCGTAAAAGTGGTCGACCCGCCCTGACCAAACGGGAAACCAGAGGCTCCACCAGGAAAGCCGCCGGCGCCACCACTGGGCCCGGCGCCCCCGCCAAAGCCCCCTTGCGCCTGTGCTTGTTCAAAGGTTTGACCGTACTGGTCATACTGGGCGCGTTTGTCTTTATTCGATAAGACTTGGTAGGCCTCGTTAACTTCTTTAAATTTTTCTGCGTCGCCACCTGTTTTGTCAGGATGGTGCTGGTGCGCGGCCCGTCTAAAGGCACGCTTGATTTCATCGTCAGCAGCGCTACGTTCGACACCGAGTAATTCGTAATAATCTTTGGCCATGGCTCGAGCTCTCCTAGTACAACTTAGCTAGCCGTACCATTCAGAGGCTTTTTCATTGCCGGCACCGGGACTTCATTTACAGAAAACGGCACAAACTTTCCGACTTGCCCGTCAACAAGAATACGCACCTCGTGTTTGCCAAACGTTTTAAACGGCAACTCAACCATCTCAACAATCATTTGTAAGTCCTCGCCCATGCGTGGCGGTGTAAACGTCGAGGCTGGTAGACGCGCCAAGACTTGGTTTTCTTTAAGGTCTATCACCTCAATACTAAGCTTGGTCGGTTTATCGACCTGACGAACAATCGCAGCAACCGTAAATTTTGGATACACCATCGGAACCTTCCGCAACATAATGCTGCGAAAAATTCCGATCAGTGAGATTTTTCCATCGCGGGCAACAATGGCTTGGTCCGCGAGAACGGCGAGAGAGAACTCAGGCATGAGATTTACAATGAGTGACGTTATTTCTTTTTGAAGTTGCCCTCGATCGGCTCTTCTGTATTAGCTTCTTGGCCCGAACCTTTTGTTGCTCCCGTTTTGGTTGCATCCGCATTTGGTGCAGTAGTCTTTGTCGCATCTGCTTTTGCAGCGCCAGCCTTGGCACTCTCAGCCTGTGCTTGCTGATACATTTTGGCGCCAACTTTTTGGATGGTTTCTTCTAAATCTTTCATCGCCGTGTCCAGTGCGGCCTTGTCGTCCTTATCTTTGACGCCTTTGAGCACCTCAACTTTGGCATTGACGGCCTTGCGCGTCGCTTCGTCAATTTTCTTGTCCGCCTCCCGTAAAGTCTTCTCAGTCATATGGATCAGCGACTCGGCGCGGATGCGGGTTTCGATCAGGTCCTTTTTCTTTTTGTCGTCGACTGCATGTGACTCAGCGTCGCGCTGCATGCGCTCAATTTCTTCCTTTGACAAACCAGATGACGCAGTGATGGTAATTTTTTGTTCTTTATTTGTCGCTTTGTCCAATGCCCGAACATTCAAAATGCCGTTGGCATCAATATCAAACTTGACCTCGACTTGCGGTACGCCACGTGGGGCTGGTGGAATACCATCCAACGTAAACTTACCAAGCGTCTTGCAATCGGCAGCAAACTCTCGTTCACCTTGCAGCACATGAATCTCAACCTGCGGCTGACTGTCAGCTGCAGTCGAAAAAACCTGCGTCTTTGAGGTCGGAATGGTTGTATTTTTTGTGATGAGTTTGGTCGCGATACCACCGAGCGTCTCAATACCAAGTGAGAGCGGCGTAACGTCCAGCAACAGCACATCTTTAACATCGCCCTGCATAATGCCACCCTGGATAGCTGCACCCACCGCGACTACTTCGTCCGGATTGATGCCTTTGTGCGGCTTTTTGCCAAAAAAATCTTCCACCAATTTTTGAACAGCCGGCATGCGCGTCTGGCCACCAACCAATACGACCTCGTCAATGTCTTTTGGCAACATACTGGCATCCTTAAGCGCAGTTTCTAGTGGCGCTTTGGTTCGATCCACCAATGCTGAGGTCAACTCCTCCAACTTTGCGCGCGATAATTTTAGCTGTAAATGCTTTGGACCTGATGGGCCCGTTGTAATAAACGGCTGATTGATTTCCGTTTCCATCGCCGTCGACAACTCGTGCTTAGCTTTTTCGGCCGACTCTTTGAGGCGCTGCAATGCAAGTTGGTCGGTGGAGAGATCGACGCCTTGTTCTTTTTTAAATTCAGCAGCGATCCAGTCAATTATAACCTGATCAAAGTCATCGCCACCGAGATGTGTATCACCATTTGTGGCCCTAACTTCGACGGTATCGTCGCTAACTTCCAGCACAGAAACGTCAAACGTTCCGCCACCCAAATCATACACAACTATTTTTTCGTTTTTCTTTTTGTTGAGGCCGTAGGCAAGCGCAGCCGCAGTTGGCTCATTAATGATGCGCTTGACCTCTAGGCCGGCGATCTTGCCCGCATCCTTTGTGGCCTGACGTTGCGAGTCATCAAAATATGCTGGAACGGTAATGACCGCTTCGGTAATTTTCTCTCCCAGTTGCTCTTCTGCATCGGCCTTAAGTTTTTGCAACACCATGGCTGATATTTCTTGGGAGGAATACTCTTTACCGTTCATAACGACAGAAACGCCACCGTTGCTGGCCTCTTTAATTTTGTAGGACAACAGTTTGGCATCCTTTTGTACCGTCGGGTCGGCAAAGCGCCGTCCAATAAACCGTTTGACCGAATAAATCGTATTGGCGTGATTGGTTACCGCTTGGCGCTTGGCCAGCAACCCCACGACACGCTCGCCGTCAGTTTTTACGGCAACAACCGAAGGTGTGGTGCGGTTGCCTTCTTTATTCTCGAGTACGCGCGGCTGTCCCCCTTCGACAATCGCTGCACAAGAGTTTGTTGTTCCGAGATCGATTCCTAAAATTTTTGACATGGTGTTGTAATTAGTTATTTACGAATTAATTCTCCGCTGCCCACACTCACTCGACTCGGTCTCAAAACTTTGTCGTGTAACTTGTAGCCCAGCGCATGCTCTTCGATACAAATATCTTTTACGCCGGTTACTGTTGCGACCGCCTCGTGCAATTGTGGATCAAATGGGATGCCCTTAGCTTTGATTTCTGTGACCCCCTGGGACGCTAACGTGTCACTGAGCTGCCGTGCGATAAGCTCAAATCCTTGTCGAAGCGAACTCTCTGATGCTTGCACTGTTTTTCCGCCAACACCCGCACCTTTGCCAGACAGAGTTCCAAGTGCACGGTGTAAATTATCGAGCACTGGCAGGAGCGACTGTAACAGATCTTCTGTGGCTGCTTTTACCATGGAGCTACGTTGTTCTGTGGTTCGTTTAGAAAGATTTTGATAATCCGCTTTAGCGCGCTGCCATCCGGATAAATATTCTTGCGCCTGTTTGCGTGCATCAAAAAGTTCTGCCTCAAGTTTTTTTACTTTGTCTAAAGCCTCCGGCGAAAGATTGACGCTTGGTAAGTCCTTGAGGTCGCGTGGCTTGTGCTGGTTTGCCTTGCTCATAGCGATCCACCTCCCTGAGGGATGCCGCGCAGCAATACCATCGTAGTTGCCATAGTCGGCAGCACCAGCGCGACAATTACCGCCATATTTTGTTTGGATAAAAGTCGACACATATATGAGAGCAGCGCGACATTGCGAGAATATTGCATGCGGGATGGACCAATCAAAATCACATGCCCTTGTCGCCCTGGCTGCCCATTGCGCCCCGGCGCCACATCAAAGGAAGACGCCAGCACCGACATCGGCACGCGGCCGAGGCCGGTCTCACTACCGATAAAAATTTTTACGGGACGTCCGCCAGGTACCGCAACTTCGGTGCCTAAGCCACGGCCATCACGGCCTGGCCGCGTGCCGCTTACTCGCTCCATCATGACTTCTGGATTATCAAAAATATTCGCGATCGCCTGTGCCAGCTCGCTGTCTTTGAGTTCGGGCAGTTTTATTAAATTGGACAGCCCGGTTCGCTCCGCGCGAGACTCCTCGCCTTGCACAGTGCTATCCACATTTGTAATCACTGCTTGCTCCGTTAACTCGGCAAATAATTGTGCCATTTCCCTGACGAGTAACGCGTATTGTCGTTGTACGCGCACGACTCGCCGTTGTAAATCGGCCCGGCGTCGCATCGCGGTTGGCACTACTGGATTTGTTCCCACCATACTTTTGACATAAAAACGATAGCCCAAATCGGTGGGAACACGCCCCGCGGATGTGTGTGGTTGATGTAAAAAACCGGCCCGCTCCAATGCGTTCATTTCGTAACGAACCGTTGCTGGCGATAAGTCAAAATCATAGCGATCCGCCAGCTCCTTTGAGCCTACTGGCACAGCCGACCGAACATGTTCGGTTATGACGGCCTTGAGTATGTTTTGTTGGCGTTGGGTTAAAAGCACGTGTTTGTGAAGTGAATTACGTTTTAGCACTCTACCCGATTGAGTGCCAAAAGTCTATAGGCTCGCTGGTTGTGAGTCAAGGTGGTAAGATTCTGGCCAATTAATAATTTCACTTCCATCACATGAATACTTCTCGCGCCCGCTATTTGATCCCAACTGCAGCACTCGTCACTATGGCGACGCTTTCTGGATGTACTTGGTTTGGTACGCCGACGATCCAACAAAATCAGGCTACCGAGCCTACGCCGACCAGTGGGACGACCACCCCGGGTACCGGATCTTTTGATATTAATGATGGACAAGGAAATTTTTCGATCACATCAGACGAGGGTAATACCGATGTACAGTTGGGTGGAAAATTACCGGCTGATTGGCCCATTGATCTACCAACGCCAAATAATGGACAGCTCGTCTTTGCTGGCAGTCAAAAAGAGGGCGATAAGACCACCTTTACCGCATCGTTTGCAGTAATAGATCAACTTGAAAATGTTGTCGCCGATCTAAAAGCTGCTTACGAAAGAGCAGGTTGGACAATCTCAGATGCATCAAGTGTAAATCTTGGCGTCTCTTTTGCAGGCTTCTCGGGCAAGAAAGGCGACAGTGAGGTCGACGTTACAGTGCTAAGCGGTGAAGGTACGGCGACACAAACCGAGGGTGTCTCAGTAACGATATCAGGAGAATACAAGTAGAAAAGGCCACGGCCAGGCCGCTGGCCATTTTCCGAAACAGTTTACTGGCTGGCGGCCCACACTTCGTGGAACCACTCGCCGGTAGCCGGGAATGCAATAAACATTAGGCCTATCAGGGTGAGCGCTAGTATGGCGAGCACAATCCCAAAGAGCGAACCAAAAAATATACCGTAGCCGATGTGCTTTTCTCCGGTTCGTACCAACCAGAGACCGACAAGGGCACCAACCACCGCTAAGACAGTGACTAATATTTTGGTCATTAGGTCAAAAATAAATTGCTGGCCAAACAGCGCATAAATTGCTGCGGCCGCGATCATCGCAAAAAGACTGACCATAAAGCCAACAATAAAACGGCGCGAAGTTACTTGTGGATGGGGATGGGCGTCGACTTTGCTAGGCATTAGGGATTGATCGTGAGGGTGATGGTCGCTTTGGCTGTTGCGCCGGCGCGGTCAGACACTTTGACGGTCACGGTCATCGTCGTTGGGCTCGTTACGGTGACATAGGAGTGACTGACTGATTGCCCCGTGGTAGTCACGCCATCACCAAAATCCCAGGTATAGGTCAGAGTCCCGCCGTCGGGATCATTACCAGCCGCAGAAAAACTGACGGCCGTGCCACCGGTAAAGCTCGTGCCGTTGGCCGGTGAGGAAATGCTAACGGTGGGTGGTTTATTTGGTTCGGCCTTGATGGTGACACTTTTTTCGCCCGAACAAGTCTCCTGGTCATCTTTGTCCACGACGCAGATTTTATATTTGTACGTTTTGCCAGCATCAAGTCCTGTGTCGGTGTGACTCGTTTTGTTGACGTCAGAAAAACGCTTGAGAGCGGTTTCGTTACGCTTGATTACATACTCGGCAAAATCATCGGCGTCGCTTTTTCCCCAGGACAAACTAGCCTCGCCTGGTTTTTCGGCCGTTGCAGATAGACTAACCGCACCGGGTGCTGCGAGCTTGCGCTTGATCGAAAGTTTTTTCTCGGCTTTGTTGCCAGCAGCGTCAGTGGCGGTCACGGTAATTGTGTTGTCACCTTCCTCTAGGTCGACCTTGGTTTCAAATTTTCCTGATTTGTTGTCGACTTCCTCGCCATTGACCTCAACCGTCGCGGAAATATCGGTTAAGCCCTTGACGGTCACCGACTCGTTGTCCGTTTCTGACTTGTCTTTAGGTTCGGTCACATCAAGTTTGGGAGCATTTGTATCTTCTTCACCGGTAATCTTGGCCTCAAACTCTTCATCTTTTTCCATATTAAATCGGTACCAAAATGACTCTTTAAAGTCCTTGGGCGTATCGTCAGTATCAAAATCCTCTTCTGATTCTGGGAGCTCAGCCGCTTTGACGGTTGTTTGATTGTCTTCTTCCAATAGGATTTTGCCGAGGTCATTGGTCACTCCCCCGTCGCCGAGGCGAAGCGCCGTTACAATCGCAGTGTCCGCAATACTCGTCACTGTCGTTTGATCCTTGCCGTGCTTAACATTATAGGCTGATCCTTGCGCCTCTACTCTCACTTCTAACGTTGTGACTTTGACTGGTGTTGGCGAACCGCCGGCGAGTCGAATCCACATTTCTCCGCCGTCCAAGTCCAGCAGCAATTCTTCCGCAGAAATTGCTTCTACACTCATGCGTGAACTTCCATTAAGTCGCGCCACACTTCCGGTCTCAGTTTCTAGGCTAACGATGCTGTCTTTTTCTGTTCTTACGATGGAACCTGCGGCTACCGTCACATCATCCGAAACATCCTCAAAGTCCTCAGCATCCGGGGCTTTAATTTGGACTTCGCCTTTTTCTACAATTGCACGAACTTCCGGCGGCGCGCTTGGGGTTTCCGATTGGTTTTCTTGCGGTTTACCACCTCGGCCGCCAATCAAGATTAAAACGACTAAAACGACGACAAGCGCGCCGCCGCCAATCAGACTCCATTTAAGATATTTTTTCTTGCGTTCGCGCCCGCGCTCGCCGGTCAATATAGGCTCGCGGTTTACGCGTACACGGTATTTGGCATCGATCATGGCCCTCTATAGTACTCGGGACTGCTAGGATTGACAAAGGACACCAAACGTGTTATTTTTTGCTGCTTTGCTGTATGGCAAGGACGTTCTGATCTCGCTGCTTGTAACAAAGCATGCACGAACAGAATAAGAGTCAGTTGCCAGGCTAGTTGGTAACGTCGTTCCTTTACGGAGGTGTCGTATGACACAAGATCCGACCCAGTTTACGATTATCGGCGGTCCGTCCAAGTACGACCTGCAGGCATCGCTTTTCGACAGCACAGCGTCGCGCCCGCGACCGGTCGACTTTTACGTCGAGCAGAATTGTCGTCTGCGCTTGGAGCTCAAGGTCCAAATGAACTGCGTGAAGCGTGAGGACGGATCAGGCGAAAGCTGGTGCATTACCGGGTATGTAGTCTCGTCCTCCCCTGTTCTGTCCGCACGGAACATCGAAGGTTACTACTCCACGAAGCACCGATCAGGCACCCTCCACGCAAAGTAGTTTCGAAAAAGCCTAGGTCAAACGATCTAGGCTTTTCCATTTATTCGGAATAAGACTGACACAGAAACTTTTTGTGTGGTTTGGCGTACTAATGCTAGTTTGCAAACCATGCAGTTTTTGCCGGACAAATCGGATGAAGAAATTGTCGCGCTCGCCCGCACGCGCAATCCTGAATATTTTGGCGATCTCGTGTTGCGGCATCAAGACAAGATTTTTCGTTTTGTGCGCAGTCTGACTTTTGATCCGTCCGCTGCAGAGGATCTCACACAAGTAACATTTGAGCGCGCATTTGTTGCACTCAACACATTTAATGTCGAGAAAAAATTTACCGCTTGGCTTTTTACCATCGCAAAAAATCAATCGTTCTCGTACTTGCGATCGCAAAAAAATAAACGAACCATCCCGCTCGACGCTCCCCTTTCTGCCGACCAGACGGAATTAACGCTCGGTGACACGATCGCGTCCCCAGGCGCATTGCCAGATGAGACCATGGATCGCGACCAACACATCTCACAAGTTCGAGCGGCGTTAAAAAAAATCAAGCCAAGCTATCGCGGAATCCTATCGTTGTTTTATTTAGAAGAGCTCACGTATGAAGAAATTGCGCAAACCCTTGGATTACGGCTGAATACGGTTCGTACCAATTTACGACGCGCAAAACTACAACTCGCTAAAATACTGAAAAATGAAACTTTTGAGTAATCCAAGCGTATACTTAATTGATCACTATGACGTCTAAATCTAAAAATATTCTTCAAGCGGCCCTACAAATGCCGGGCAAAAACCAAACCGCGGATGCTTCTGCGTCCTCTTCCGTTCAAAATCGCATATTAGCCAAAATCCAAACCCGCGAACTTTTAATTGCACCCCGTCAAAGTTTAGTAGCGTTACGTGAGATGTTGTTCGCATTGCAGGGCGTGATGGTTGTGTTAACGGTCGGTGCTGTTGTTGCGTTGGTTCGTGCCGCGCAATCGCAAGAAACTTTTGTCTTTCTGCGGGAATCCATTACTGCCCTGGATGAATATCGCGGACTGGCTTTGACTGCATTTTGGGAATCGCTGCCGATCGCAACGGTTGCCTTGCTTGTAGTGACAGTCATCGGCCTTGGAATTTCTCTGGGTGCTAAGCGCTATCTCGCCAAGGAGAATCTTATTTCTTGAGTTTGTTTTTGATAAATTAATTTTGGGAAAATACAAATATATGGAAACTATTCCAAATCAAAAATCATCGCCGCGTAATTCGTCCCTCCGCAAGGCGCTGATTGTCGTCGGAAGTTTGTTGGGTGTGGCATTGCTCGCCGTTGCCTTTATGGGTGGCTTTTTTCTTGGCCAAGCACGCGGTAATAATGAGCGCGAACAACTCGCCTTCAACAAGCGTCAGCTGACAGAAAATCTCGATCAACCATTGCGGGATAGACCGCTGCTTCAAAATGTTCCCGAGCAATTAAAACAACGGTTCAAGGAGCATGGTCTCCGCGGAACGGTCATCGAAATTGAAGAGGGCACCATTCTCGTAGATACACCGAATGGCGCGCGAACAGTTGCAATCAATGAGCAAACCAAATTTTTTCAAGGGGATGATAAAATCGCGGCCTCGCTTGAAGACATTAAAGTGGGAACGCCAATTTTGGTCTTAAGTCGCGGCCAAAAGCCACCGCTAAAACCGCTCGGCGATCCAGCAAACGGCGACACGGGCGACCCAAGTACAACCCAACCAGTTCCCCCCGATGGTGGTCCTGGCGCAGCGCTTGTAGCCGACGTCATTATTATCAACCCGGCTAAAGCACCCAAGGGTGATCAAGTAGTCCCGCAACCCTAAGCCGTTTTCTTTACTGCAGTTTCTTTATCCGGCGCGAACACCACCACCGCCGCCGCCACCAGAAAAGCC
>CAZCZY010000016.1:0-13467 GCA_964503525.1 uncultured Candidatus Saccharibacteria bacterium | reverse complement strand
CCGATTTCCTTTTCTTCAACTTGTTTTGTGGCCGCTGCTGACCATCGCCATATAATTTTCTTGTTACGAACAAAAATTCCCGATGGCAACTCTTTTGCTGTTGAGAAAAAAACTACTTGTCCGGGAACTTTTTTTGCCAGTGCAACTAGTTCGGGTTGATCGGCATTGGTAATAAAGTAATCGTCCGCCTTTTGATGTAGAAATATTTGGGCTTTGGCATCTACGTAAGCGGCCATATCGCTGTAGCGATCGAGATGATCCGGAAAAATATTTGTCCAAACGGCGACGTGCGGTGAGCGCTTAAGTTCGCCGAGAATTTCTAGCTGAAAACTTGATAACTCCAAAACAGCGAGAGTATCATGCGTAGCAGAATCTAAGTCATCCAAAGGCGAGCGCCGTAAGTTACCGCCCAAAAGCAGTTTGCGGCCGGCATCTTTCAGAATCTGATATAGCAACGTCGTTGTTGTTGTTTTTCCTTTTGTTCCCGTCACACCCACAATTGACCCCGGGAAATTTTCAAAAAATATTCCGACGTCTGTGTTGATGACGACTCCAGCTCCACGCGCCATTGTCAAATATTTAGAATCATTGGGCACGCCAGGATTTTTGATTACTAAATCTGCAGTCGTAAAATCTTCGTCGCGATGTTGTCCCAGTATTTGATCAAAGGGAAGTCCAACGGAGGCAACCTCGCGCAAGGACTTAGCAAGAATTTTTTCGTCCTTTAAGTCAGTCACAGTTACCCGTGCGCCGTGCTTCAGAAGCCATTTGGCCGCGCCAATGCCGCCGCCATGCAACCCCAAACCCATGACCGTTACTTTTTTCCCTTTTGGTTCGAACATTCCTCAAGCCTACCTAAAAGTGCCAAAAGAAAAAAGCGCCGTAATAGATACTCTGTATTAGTTGATGACTACGTTTGCGTTCGCCGCAAAATGTAGCCGGCCATAGGGTTAGCCTGCTTAAATGGCCCGTGCACGATCTTGCCGTTGACAAGCACGTGCTCAATGCCGATTGGATAGCGGAATGGATGATCCGTCGACGCCTGATCTTGAATTGTCGCCGGGTCGATCACCACGACGTCCGCAAAATAGTTTGGCTTTATGAGTCCGCGACGTCGCATACCAAGTCTCTTGCCGGGTGCTCCAGTCATTTTATTGATCGCCGCCTCAAACGATAATAATTTTTCATCCCGAACATATTTTGCAATCACGCGTGGATAGCTACCAAAACTGCGCGGGTGCACCAGTTCTCCGTGATAGCGCAAATCATATCCGGCGGCGTCAGTCCCGATAACGGACAAAGGGTGGGCCATCAACTGCCGTACATGTTCCTCGCTCACCGTCGCATCCATAACAATCACTTGCCCGTTAGCGGCGATCAAAGTATTCAAAACAGTTTCCTCGACGGACAAGCCGCTCCCGAGCGCCATTTCGTTAATCGTTTTTCCGGCCAGCGCGCGATTGGAAGGTGCCTGTGCAATCAACATATTGGCGTACCCATAGGGCTGTCGGCGCATTTCTTCAATCACGCGGGTGCGCAACCGCTCGTTCTTAATGCGCTCAATCATTTTGCTTTTGCCGCCGCGTGTAAACCAACTCGGCAAATAATTGTGCAGCGTGCCCAGGGTCACATTGTAGGGATACAAATTAAAACTCACATCGACGCCACCCTGCACGGCTTGCTCGATCAGCTGAATCGCCGCCGGTAATTTTGGCCATGCCGCTCGACCGTTCGCTCGCAAGTGCGAAATATGCACCGGTACCCCTGCCTGCCGCCCAACTTCAATCACCTCAGAAATTCCTTGATCAAAGCGTTCGTCGTCGTACCGCAAATGAAAAGCGACATAGCCACCACTCCCCTGCACCATGCGCGACACTTCGATCAACTCTTGCAACGACGTAAAATTTGCATGCGAATACGCCAGCCCAAACGAAATACCAAAGGCGCCCTCATTCAACGCATCATCAACAATTTTTTTAAACTGTGCCATCTCTTCTGTCGTCATGTCGCGAACTTCCTCCCGCAACAAACCACGCCGCACGGTGCTGTGTCCGATGAGCGTACCAACATTAAGCGGAACACCACGTTGTTCCAAAACTTTATACAGCTCGGTAAGTGTCAACCAATTGAGTTGCACTTCAGATATGTCTGCCCACTTTTGGATTGACTTGATGGCATCGGGTTCGACCAGTGGTGCAATCGATGAGCCACAATTGCCCATGATAATCGAAGTGATGCCCTGTTCGACCAGAGAGTCTTGATTGGGAATCGTAAAGAGGGTCCAATACGCATCCGAGTGCGATTGGATGTCGATAAAACCCGGCGTGACAAATTTGCCGGTCGCATCAATGACAAGCTCTGCGTTACGGTTCTTAAAGTCACCAACACCCTCGATAACATCGCCGCGGATGTACAGATCCTGTTGTACGCGCGGTGCGCCGCTGCCGTCCACGAGCGTGCCATTCTTGATGATAATCTCTTTTGGTGATGGAATTGCCACGGGAAGTTCGCGTTAACCTTTAGTTTAAGCCCAAACTGAGTTTAGGCATATGCCAATAGTGTGTAACACTTTGAGCTCAAACTCAACCCGATAATTTTTCAACCTGATAATTAAGGCTTTGACCAATAATCTTTTGGATTAGTTGGGGCAGTTGTGCTGACTCATCGGTAAAAAAGAGTTGTAGCGAACCAGACGTGACGCCCTGCTGCCCATTTTTTTTTGCGAGGCTATCGGCTAGGCAATCGGCCGGATCCACGATGGTCACGTCTGGCATAATTTTTTCTATATGCAAGCGTAGTAAGGGGTAGTGTGTACAGGCGAGTACAAGAGTGTCAATTTTTTTATCGACCAGCGGCGTTACGTAATACCGCAAAATACTTTCTGATTCTGGACGATCAGAAAAACCTTCTTCAACTAGTGGCGCCAATAACGGACATGCCGCGGTGGACACGTGCACGTCCGGATCTTTTTCGAGCAGATATTTCTTGTGAGCACCCGACGAAATTGTTCCGCGTGTGCCAATGACACCAATTTTACCGCGCGTTTTTTCTAAGGCCTCGTCTAGTCCCGCTTGGACGACATCAAAAACAGGAATATTTTTTTGTCCCAATGATTTGCGTACTATGTCAGCCGCAACGGCAGACGCTGTGTGGCAAGCAATTACAATTTGCGTGGCACCGTGCGCGACAAGCCAGTCCGTAATTTGCCGTGAATATTCTATGATTGTCTCCGGCGACTTAGACCCGTACGGCATGCGCGCCGTGTCGCCCAAATAGATGATCCCTGCATCAGGAATCTTTTCTCGTATCGCCCGAACCACCGTCAACCCTCCCACGCCGGAATCAAAAACTCCGAGCATGCGCGTGCCAACCTAAATAATAAAGATTGCCGCTCCCCGGCCAACGAGACCAATCAAGAGTCCGACCATGGCAGTAATCGCTGCGATAATCCAAAAGCGCATGACGACTTTGGGTTCGGGCCAACCGATGGCCTCAAAGTGATGGTGTATGGGTGCAGAAAGAAAAACCTTTCGCTTAAAAACTTTTTTTGAAAATACTTGGATGATGACGCTCGCCGATTCTGCCACCAAAATAAAACCAATGATCGGGAGCACCAAAACTGAGTTTGTTAAAAACGCCACCACCGCCAGCGTAAATCCCAGCGACATAGAGCCGGTGTCGCCCATAAAAAAGCGCGCTGGAAAAATATTGAACCACAAAAACGCCAGCAGCGCTCCAACGAGGACGGCGATAAACGCGGCGAGTTCTGTTCGTCCCTGGACAAATGCGATAACCCCAAACGCAATAAATGCAGCAGTCATGACGCCACCCGCAAGTCCGTCCAAACCGTCCGTCTCATTAACAGAAAAACTAGTTGCCACTGCAACAAAAATAAATAGCGGGATGTACAACCAGCCAATCGAGAAATCCCCAATGCCTGGCACATGCAGAACGTCAAATCCGAGTTTGTAGAAAAACCACCACGCGGCAAGACCAGCGATAACTGTGTACAAGAGCAATTTGTAGCGCATGCGGAGTCCCCCACCATCCGGGCCAATTTTCTTGGCGTTGAGAATGTCGTCGATTAAGCCAATCGCAGCTGTCAGGACCAGCACACCCAGGGGCAGCCAGGTTTCTTCACGGGTCAAAAAGTTTAGATGCTCAGTAATAAAATCGATCTTTAAAACTGGCCCTAATAGGAAAAACAAAAACGCCAGCACAAGCACCGTCCCCCAGATCAAAACACCGCCGCCATTGGGCGTCCCCGTTTTTTTGGCATGCAATTTGGTAAAAACGGGGGTTTTTTCGTTACGAATTTGTTTGCCGAGCTTCCAGCGATACAAAAAATACGTCAGCAAGGGCGTCGCGGCAAAGGCCACCACAAAGGCGATGGTGCCGAGACTAACAATGTCGATTAATTGTGAGACGAGTGAATTAGCCACCGAAGTTCACTTGAGCATCATCAGCAAAGTTTGTGCCAGTACCGGTTGGCCATACAAAAGTTGAAAACCCATAGTTGAGCAATTTTTCTGCTTCGCCAAAACGGTCGGGGCTGTCGAGCAATACCGCGATCAGATGATGGCCGTTCTCGAGCGCCTCCACCACAATGGACGAACCTGCAAGATCGGTGTGCCCGGTTTTTGCGGCCACAACACGCACATCCGCATCTTCTAGCAGTTTGTCGGTCGCGGCGACAACGTAGGTCGTGCCTTTTTCTGACTCTATCGTTGCGCGACGCAGCGTAGAAAATTCACGGACCAGCGGTTGCTTTTGTGCTTCCAGCAACAAAAATGCCAGATCACGCGCTGTAGAAATATTTTCTTTGGCATCCAAGCCCGAGGAATTAGCAAACGTCGTATCAGCCAACCCTAATTCCTTAGCGCGTTGATTCATTTTTTTGACAAATGCTTTTTCGCTGCCAGCCAAACCGTTCGCGAGAGTCACCGCCGCATCATTGGCCGAACCCACGAGCAAAGCTTGCAGCAACACATACACGGTCAATTTATCGCCAACAATTAAGCCGGCAGCGGTTCCCTCAGGATCTAATTTGGCCACCTCACTTGGGACGGTGAGTACCTGATCGAGATCTTCCGCTTCGTCCAAAACAACCAGTGCTGTCATCAACTTGGCAATGCTCGCCATGGCAGCAGGTTCGTCAGAATTTTTTTCTAATAAGACCTTGGCAGAAGTAGCATCCATTAAAATCATTCGCTCGGCAGCAATTGCCACTTCATTTTCTTCTTCTAATTCGTCGTCAGCCAGTGGCAGCGATGCCGCTTGACCCACACTGCCGGTCTCAAGACTTGCAAGTATGACGGGCAATGCAGGTTTAGCCGCAAATTTTTCTGTAGCGTGGATTAGTGGTTCGTTTAAACCTAACGGTAAGCGAACGTCCTGCGCCAACAAGTTAACGATGATTAAGAATTGCTCAAACATACTTATGTACCCAACGGCCTAGGGACTAACGAGTTGGTCCGCGCTTACTTCATATTCCTTGTCGGCAATTGCAACTTGCTCACAAGCGACTTTGCTGGGGTCGGATGCCAGAATCAAAGGCTCGCTCGCAAAAATACCGTTTTTGACGCGCGCGCCTTCTCCCGTCGCAATGCCGGTCGTGACATCAAATTCGAGCTTCATATATTTGGCGCCTTCAAATCCGTTCATGTAAAAATCGCGTCCGACAATAATAAATACTAGGGTCGAGCCATTGACCGGCGTCTCCTGCCGCACTTTGCCGTCTTTAACTTTAACCGTGACAGTATTTTGCTCGACTGTGCCGCCGGTCACCTGACAACTAAACGAACCCTTGCCAGAAAAAACCGTCGCGAGCGGAGTGCCGGTGAGCTCCGGAGTATTTACGAGCGTTTGCCGGTTGGGATCGGTCGTTATCGGAGAATCGGTCGGCGCCTCAAGAGAGAGTCGGCCCGAACCATTGGGATTGTAGCCACTTGCAACTTCTTGTCCGTCATTAAAGCCGTCTTTGTCGGTATCAGGGTCAGATGGATTAGTGTTGTATTTTTTTTCGTCGGCGTTAGTGAGCTTGTCGCCGTCGGGGTCAGCTTGTTCGTCACCAATGTCCGTCGATAGATTTTCATCGGTAGTAGAAAGTACCGTTGCGGGAACCGTCTCACTACCAGGTCGACGCGTTACGACTGTCCAAATTACAAGTACTGCAACTCCCGCGATCACTACTCCGGTTGCAACTTTCCAAAAACCGCCCCGTTTTTTTTGAGGCGTTTGAAAATATGGCGCAGGTGGAACCGGTCCGCTCGACCCGGCTGACGGATCAAAATAGGGCGCTTGATATTGAGGCGGTGTTTGCCAAGCTTCAGGCATCTTTGTTTTCTGACATGGGGTCTGACATGCTCTTGGCGGCCATGCTAGCACTCGCCTCGGTGTTCGCAAAACGCTCCATTACTTGGTTGTTGTGCAATTCTTCAAATTTTGGCAAATCCTTAAGCGAACCAATACCTAAATGCCGCAAGAAATCAAACGAGAGACTGTATTCAAAGGTGCGGGCGTCAGTGCGACTACGACGGCGTTCGACTAGACCACGGATGAGGAGTGTCCGCAACATAATGGCGGAGTTTACGCCACGCACCGCATCGATTTGTGGCTTTGGAATGGGCCCGCGGTACGCGACAATCGCGAGTGTCTCCATCGCAGCACGGCTGAGTGGCCCCGTGAATTCTTCCTTTACAAACTGCTCAACCACCGCGCCGTGCTTGGGATTAGTAACCATTTGAAATTTGTCGTCCTGTTGCACGATGGCAAGGCCTCTGTTGTTGTGCGCGTATTCAGTGATGAGTTCTTTGAGCGCCGCGTCGATTGCTTTTGGTGACGCGCTCGTCAGTCTCGCAAGTTGATGCAAGTTGAGTGGGCGGCCAGCTGCAAACAAAAGCGCTTCCAATTGCGAACGTAGCGTGTCTAATTGAGTGAGCGGTGTTTGTTCCATGAAATTGGTCGAGTAGTTGCAAAAATTAATTATAGCGTACTTTTTCTAGCCCCTGCCCGTTATGCATCGGATTTCCCTGGAACCGCATCAGGTCGAACAGTAATCGTAATTTCCCCAAACATTTGATCTTGATCGACGGAAACGAGGCGTTGCTTGAGCAATTCCAAGAGCGCCAAAAACGTGACAATAATTTCTGTCTTGGTGGACTGGTCCGTTAGCTTTTTGAACGAGATCTTAGAAACCGTGCGAAGATTTTTTTGGATCAACGCTAATTTGTCCTCGAGTGTTATTACTTCCCGAACAACTTCCTCTTCTAGTAACTCGGCTGATGGAAGTGCCGCGATAATTTCGCGGAAAACAGTTTCTATTCCGCTGGCCGTCAGGGCTGGCGGGGGGTAAAAAACTGCCTGAATAATGGGTTCGCGCGCCGCCGAATAGTGCTTGCTGACAAACAGACCCGCCAGGTCTTCCGCGGCCTGCCTAAATAGTTTGAGCTCAGCGAGGCGGCGCGCTAATTCCTCTGCCGAATCAGGCGCCGTCTTTTCTTGCTCCATTAACGGCAGCAAGGCGCGCGACTTGATTACCAGAAGCTGGCTCGCCACCACTAAGAAATCGACCAGCGACTCGACTTTGATTTCTTGAAGTTTTTTTACTTTATCAAGATAGTCGTTGGTAATCTTTGCGAGCGACACTTTTGTGATATCCAGTTTTTCCTGTTCGATCAAATCGAGCAGAAGGTCCAGCGGCCCCTCAAATTCTTCTACCTTAACGATATGCGACATTACGAGTGTACGTATGTAAAAACGGGTTTGAGCTAGTTAGGCGCTATCGCAAAAATTATTTTCTCGCCTTCCCAAACGAACCCAAAACTCCCTGCGACAACCGTAGGAATTCTTTAGGTGTAAGCTCGAGCGAAACCGTAAACGAACCGCCATTTACGATTAACGCGCGGGGTTTGAGTAAGGCCCGATCCACGACTGTGCGCATTTTGTACAAACCACCAAAGGGTGGCACCGCACCGGGCTTTTTAGTAATTTTGTTCGCGATAAGTCTCTCGGAAGCCAAGGATATTTTCTTGATCGACTTGTCGTCCGTTTTTTTGGCCTGTTGATTGATCGTTTTCTTGAGTTTGTTGAAATCTAGATTGCGATTACCCGGTAATGCGACCAATACGAGTTCGCGGTCGGCTTGCACCACCAGTGTCTTTACCACGCTATTGAGCTCGACTTTTAAAGTTTGTGCGGCGTCATAGGTAGTAAAAACCGTGCGATGCGCGTGAGTGTTGTATTTGGCGCTATTCTTTTTCAAGAAATTTTCCAGCGGTGCCGGTAACTTAATGCGAAGGGCGGGTATTGCCTTTTTTGCCTTCGCCGGTTTTTTTCGGCGAGCAGATTTGTTTGCTCGGCCTGTTTTCTTAGTTCGCGCTGTGGCTTTACGGGAAGTTTTTTTGGGCATGGAATTGTATTAGTTGATAAATCGTTAGATTGATATTTGCTATCCGATCATTGAGCCGTTATTTTTTGCCCGTGCGTATTTGCAAGTGCAGCTCGCGTAATTGTTTTTCCGAGATAGTCGAAGGCGCACCTGTCATAGGATCGCGCGCGCGTGAATTCATCGGGAACGCAATCATCTCTCGGATCGAATTCTCGTTGGCAATCACCGTCAAAAAACGATCCAGTCCGTAGCCAACACCGCCGTGTGGTGGAGCTCCGTGTTCAAAGGCGCGCAACATGTGACCAAATTTTTTCTCGATATCTTCTGGTGGGATTCCAATCAAACGCATTACAGCTCGTTGTAATTCTGGTTGCCAGATGCGGATCGAGCCCGAGCACATTTCCAAGCCATTGAGTACCAAGTCATACAGATTGGCTTTTGTTTGCAAGACCGGGCTGTCTGGTCCCGCCGGCTTACCAAGGGCCTGCTCAATCAGGTCAACGTGCTCAGCAAATGGTTGCGTAAACATATGATGCTTGGGTTCGACCCGTTTTTCTTCTGCATTCCACTCGAACATAGGAAAATCCAGTATCCATGCAAACGCAAGGACATTGGGATCACGCAATTTGAGCAGATCGCCTATGTGGTTTCTAAGCCGACCCAAAACGTCAAGCCCAACTGCCTGGGTGTCTGCCACAAATAAAATTGCATCGCCTTTTTTAGCACCTGTCTCCTTTGCAAACGCCTGTAACTCGTCCTCCTTAAAAAACTTGGCGATTGGCGACTCAAAACCCTTATCGCGCCAAGCCAACCACGCGAGACCTTGTGCACCGAGTTGCTGGGCAACACCCGTGAGGGCATCAAATTCCTTGCGAGAAAAATGCGCGAGAGGTGCCGCAATTGCATGTACCGTTTCCGCTTTTGCAAAGACCGCAAAAGAAACCGCGCGCGTAATGTCCGTTAGGTCTTTAATCTCAATTCCAAAACGTAGATCCGGCTTGTCTGTTCCAAAACGTGACATTGCATCTGCATAAGACAACCGCGGGAAAGGTGACTTTAGAATCTTTGCCGATGAAAACTCCTTGGCCATGGCAATGTTGAGACCTTCGACTAGTTGTAGTACGTCTTCGCGCTCCACAAATGACATTTCCAGGTCAATTTGAGTGTGCTCGGGAACACGATCAGCGCGCGGATCCTCATCGCGAAACACTTTGGCAATCTGCATGTAGCGATCAAAACCTGCCACCATTAATAGCTGTTTGTATTGCTGTGGCGATTGTGCCAGCGCATAAAACTCACCCGGATAAATTCGCGAGGGTACTAAATAATCACGCGCACCCTCGGGAGTCTCCCGCCCCATGATTGGTGTTTCAATTTCTAAAAATCCCTGCTTCCGCAGCCAAGTCCGAACAAAATATGTAACGTCGCTACGCATTCGCATATTTTTTTGTAGTCGTTCGTGCCGTAAATCGAGATAGCGATATTTAAGACGAAGATCTTCATCGACATTGGCCACCTCATGATCAATCGCAAAGGGTGGCGTCTTTGATTTGTTATGAATCGTCACTTCGGTGCCATCAACTTCAATGTCGCCGGTGCTGAGTTTGTCATTTCGCATACCGGCGGGCCGCTCAACCACGGTACCCGTGATGCTTACGACAAATTCTGATCGCAACATATCTGCAGTTTTGAAAAAATCACCCGTCGATTTGGGATCAAAACGAACCTGCGTCAAACCGTATCGATCACGCAAATCAATAAAAATAAGTCCGCCATGATCTCGGCGCCCATTAACCCAGCCAGCCACTGTAACTTTTTTGCCGACGTTTTTCTTCGTAAGCTCCCCACAAGTGTGGGTGCGATAAATGTTGGGCATTAGTCTTTTGGAGTTATCTGCTGATAGACCAACCAACCCGCCGTTAACAGCGGCAGTGTTCGTCTGACATATAGTGCCATGACGCCTATGAGCCGTACAGTAGTTAAAATTGCCTTTTTATTGCTTGAACCAACTCAGGAAACTCCTCCTGACTAAAATGTGCCTTTTTCGAAAAAATTCGTACCTTGGCTGCGGGAACAGCGGCCTTGTAGCGGCGCGCTTCTGTTACTGGGACCAATGGATCGTCGGCACTATGAAAAATCATAATGCGCTTACATTGCGCCGACATCATACGTAGTGACAATAGTTTTGCAAAATCTGATGGGTGTACCCTCTTGTCAGCGAGACTGAAAGGTGCGGCCAACAGAAATATGGCACGTATTTTTACTGGAAATATCTTGCTAGAAAGATATTTTGCGAGGAACAAACCTCCGAGTGAATGTCCTACCAGAATTACATTGTCATGGAGTAGCGGAATAATCTTTTCAAACCAGAGCTTCCATTCAATATATTTAGCGTTATTCGAATTGGGCATCCGTGGTTGCAAGACCTCAAACGAACGTCCTAACTTTGATTCTAAAGTAAGTTTCCATCCTCGCCGTGGTTTGAGCTTATCAACGCTTAGAGTTTCGGACTTGAGAAGCTTTAGATAGTCAGCATATCTCTTGAATGATGTGCCGCCATGGATAACAACAACCTGGTTCTTTTGCTTCATAACTAAAAGTGTATCACTGGTGCGATATGGTCCGCAGCTTTTTGAAAATTGGATCTGTAAAGTTCTCGGGGGTTTTTTCTAAAATCAGTTTAGCGTACTCCTCCGTCCGCGCGATCTCGTCCAAATCTTTTACAGCGTGGTAAAAACCGTTGCTATCGATAATATCTATTGCTTTTACATGCAACGCATCCTGACCAAACTCGGCACACCGCTCAACAGAATCACGCCATTGTTCTTTTTTGTCCTCAATAGCTCGGTTCTGAGTATTTGCTTGGACAATCTCAAGCACTCGCTTTCCAAACTGGCGTTTGACTATTTCTGGGTCGGCTTTTGTCCATTCTATAACATCATGTAATAGTCCAGCTATAACAACATCAGCAGAAAAATTATGCTGATAGAGGTACAGACCAACTCTGATCGCATGCATAAGAATCGGTTTTTTTCGGTCCTCGTCTAGAGGCATATATTCAGTAAGCAATTTGACCGCTCGCTCAAATTTTAATTCGATTTCCTTGTTGCCCAAGTTCATGTTTTTTATTGCTTCTGGCCTCATGCTCGTGGAATGAATGTATAACAATTATACTTGATGTGTGGCGGCTAAATATTCTGCCATTTAACTGGCGCGCTCGGCGACATAACCTGGATCCATGTCTTACCCGGAGCTAGCTCAAGTTGTTTTTTGTTCGCACCAAAAAATTGTAGTGGCTTTGACTCGTCGCCTTTTTTCCACGTGCACGGAATTTCTCGGCCGTGTTTGAACAGCGTGCACTTGCCGCCACTTGTAACATCAAACTGCAAGTAACCACCAACCGCATTGTACGTAAAATAATTGGCCCGAACCACCACAACGTTGCTAGTAGAGATTTGCGCATCCGTTACTGCATCTTTATGTATCTCACCACCCTGTGTGCGTAAATACAGGTCTCGTTTCGCCTCGTACGCATACTCAATATCAAATTGCGGATTTCCATAACTGAGCGCTAGCTTGCCATCCTTAGATTTTGGAATTGCTTTCAGCCACGCATCTTTCAACGTTTCTGGATCAGTCACCGCCGTCTGCTCAAACACCCAGCCAGAATATTTAGGCGCTCGATTGTATTTATAACGCTTTACACCCTCCTGCATCAGCTTGGCATCAGTAAATCCATTGTGCGGCCCCGGAATCGAGTTAATTCGGTAAAATAGATCCCCATTTACGAATTGATCAATCTCAGCAGCATCCGTCGCGGCTAAGCGATCGAGAGCTTTCTTTTCGCCGCCCCAATGGACCAAAACCGCATCAAGTCCTACCGATAAATCAATATAGTCATTCCGCGCAGATCGTATCGAACCGATCTCTTTGGCATAAACGCTTTGCATGACAGCCATAAATCGTGTGATGCCGACAGCAGCTTCCATTTCCACGACTACGTCAGCGACGCCTAGGCCACTTTGTGGCCGCGTTACTGCATCGCCAGAAATCATAACGCCAATCGCGCGTTGCTCGCTCTGTTTTTTTGTAATACCAAGGCCGGTGTATTTAGAAATTGCTTCTGGTGCTGGCGCGACAATTTCGGTCGCTGAATTTGTCGCGTTCGATCCAGCAATGTCAGACGATTGTTGTTGCACAGCCCAAATCAACGCAATCACCATGCATTCTACAAGCAATGCCCCTAGACCAATCCACAAAACGATACGCGCTTTCTTATCAAAGCGCGCGACATTTTTGACCCGGCCAGTTGAATTTTTTTCAGCTGCTGTTTTTTTGTTCGATCCTTTGGGCGCACTAGGTGCTGCATATTGCATGGCGGACATACTACGCAACTCGCACCAAAGAGCAAAATCAGACCAAGAGCAAAAAGGCAGTCCAGTGTGCCCAGGTGTATAGGGCAAAAACCAGAGAGCCTTTTTGCTTGATTTAGCAACCGAGATTGCAGAATGTCGACAATGTGACGCCCGTCGGCTTCACGGCGAAAACCTTAAACGAGTGCTGGTTGCGTGTCAACGGCAGAGACCGGTGTTTGCCAATATGTTTTTGCAAATTTTTCACCTTGGGACTCTAAGCGCAGCAAAACTTCTTTGCGCCAGGAGCCCGCCGCGTATTCGCCGTACGGCTGATCGTGTCGTGGATGTTTTGGCACGACCCGGTGGCAGGGCACCAACAGCGCCAATTTGTTATTTCCGATAACTGTCGCTACGGCACGAACAGCTCGCGGCCGCCCGATCATCGCGGCAACTTCCTGATACGTCACGGTCGTTCCGTACGGAATTTTTAAGAGCGCTTTCCACACTGCGAGTTCCAGGACGGTGCCTTTTAGGTCGAGCGCCGGTAGCGGTTGGTTTTCGCCTCGATAATAACCTTCGATCCAACGCGCGGCTACGCGAGCATAGGGACTTACATAGTTATCGGTCGTAGAAACTGCTGTCGATTGACTACTTCGTCCAGAAAAAAAATCGCAAGCCAAAACACTCGACGGCCCGCATGCTACTTCCATGCGACCAAGCGGC
>CAZCZY010000015.1:0-14736 GCA_964503525.1 uncultured Candidatus Saccharibacteria bacterium | reverse complement strand
GGTGGCAATCGTCATTCCAGAGCGCGACACGCCGGGGAGCAGCGCCGCGGCCTGCGCCAAGCCAATCCACAGCGCGCCAAGCAAAGTCGGTTGCGACGCTACGGTAGCCGATGAGTTGGGCATGGATTGCAAATCTTTTGCGGGCTGAAGCTGATCTTTTTCGCGAGCGTTGTTTGCGACAACTTTAGGAGAAAATTCTACAAAGAAATAAAAGGCGCCGGTGGCCGCAAACCACAAGCCGACCGACACCACACCGCGAAAAGTGTCAGAAAATAATGACGTGAGAAAAAAACCAGCCAACGCCGCAGGAATTGTCGCGACAACCAATAAAACAACCAGTCGCTGTTCGGGTGTTGACCAAAGTTTTCGTTTTTTAATAATGCTACCCAGGCCACGAAAAACGCCGAGCCATTCGGGCCAAAGTCCAACAACTACGGCTAGCAATGTCCCCAAATGCAATACCGCGTCAAATGCTAATCCTTGATCCGTCCAGCCAAATATTGTTCGTATCAAAAATAAATGACCGTCACTTGATATCGGTAAAAATTCTGTCAGGCCTTGGACCGCCCCCAGCACTATCGCTTGCAAGTACTCCATTGCGACATTTTACCATCATTACGCTTGACTAACCCACTGCCACGGGTTACGGTCACTTCTTCTATTTATGGCCCGACCCACGGCGATTTCGTTGATAACGGAGGCAAAACACGTTGCACTATTGCCCGTGCGCGCTGATGATTTGGACGCAGTTGCATCAGCCGCGGCTCTCGCGTTTGCGCTGCAAGAGGCAGGAGTACAGCCGGCGGTATACCTCGGTTTGCCACATTCGGACGTGCCACATGCAGCGCCGCCCGCTGTGCTCAAATTTTTGGGCGGAGATTTTTGGCGCGCTGATCTTGAAGTTTCCAGCGAGCTCCAACTTACCATCCCAAATCAGCCCGCCAAAGTATCCGCGATCTGGTATAAGCGCAGCCCAACGGCGACCACTATTAATGTTGCTTCCAGCGAAGGCCACCTGCTGCCCCAGCACGTGCACATCACAGCCCAGGACAAATTTTCTGCTGATGCCCTGGTAACCATCGGCGCCGCAAATGTTCGTGCTCTCGGCGAACGCTTTACCAAACATGCTGATGTTTTTTATCGAGTACCTATTTTAACGATCGCCCACGAGCCCGAGACCGAATCTTTTGGTGTCGTCAATCAAATTGATTGGACTGTTCGTTCCAATGCAGAAATTGTGTACTCACTTTTGATGCAATGGGATGCCAAACTGATTACGCCGGCCGTAGCGACCGCCCTACTAACCGCTTTGCTAGCAAAAACAGAGAGTTTTCAGAAAATCATGACGAGCCCCGAACAGTTTGACCTGGCGGCAACGCTGCTTGAGAAAAAAGCTGATTATCACACCATTATCCAAAACTTATTCAAGACCAAGCCGCTCTCGCACTTGCAACTTTGGGGAGCCGCCTTGTCAAATTTACAAACAAAAGCGCAAGGACGGCTCGCGTGGACAACAATTGAAATTAGCGCCAGTCAATCCCAAGCGGTACAAGAATTGGTTAGCCAGCTACTCATACATACGGTCGATGCTGAGGTGGTTGTTATCTTTGTGTCGACCGAAGGCGCCAAAGGTATGGGCACCACTGCAAAAACAACGGAAGTATATGTCGCAACACCCAAACGACCGACTGCCCCCAAACTAGCCCAAGCACTATCCAAACAATACAACGGCAAGATTATCGCCGTAGAACATGCCCATGTTGGCGCATGTCTTTTGCCGCGGCCATTGGCGCCCGTACAAGAGAACGTCTTACAAACCTGTGAATTGTTCTTAAAGCCAGGCTATACTGAGGGACAGACAAATGGACACTTCCCCCAATCCAAATCTGCCCGGCCAGTTCCAGCGCACTAGCCCAAGCGAACAACAAATTCAAAAGAAGTTTGAGGCTGGCAAGCGCGGTAAGCCGCAACTGATCAATCGGGCCGGGCAGACCAATCCGGCCAATCAACCCGGGCAACCGGGGCAACCTACGGCCGCGCCGCAAAGCGCCGCGGCCGCCGCGGGCATACAGATTGGTCAAACCGATCGTCGCTTTGAAGAAAGTCAAACGCAAATCAATGCGCAATCGGCCGGTCTGCCCTATATCAACTTGTTTGGATTTCCCGTAGAACTCCCCGCCCTTAAATTGGTCTCACAAGCTGATTCAGAAAAAAGTCAGTTGGCGCCATTTTTGGTTGCGGGTAATCAAGTTCGCCTCGGCACCATCAACCCAAAAAATCTCGAACAGAAAAAAATCCTGCAAGGTCTCGCAAAGGCTGGCTTTAAATCCAAAGTCTATTTTATTTCGCCTGCAAGTTTTAAACACGTCATCGAGTTTTATAAAAACTTAATCATCTATAAAGAGCCGGCCAAGACAGAAGTCGCGCTGACCGAGGCCGATTTACGTAAGTTCCGCCTGTCGGTCCCGAGCCTCAAAGAAATCCAAAAGCGCGCTGCGACTGCGACGGTTACCGAGTTAATTGATTTGATGATCGCGGCCGGGCTCCAGCTCGACGCATCAGATATCCACCTTGAGCCGGCCGCGAAATTTATCCGAGTTCGATTACGCTTGGATGGATACTTACAGGACGCTGCAGAATTACCTCTGACGGCTCAACCCAAATTGATCAGCCGCATCAAGTTGCTGTCAAAACTCAAACTCAACATCAACAAAGTCGCGCAAGACGGGCGCTTTACCATCCACACTCAGGATCGCGATATTGATGTGCGCGTTTCCATATTACCCTCGCAATACGGCGAAGCTGTTGTCATGCGTTTATTGGGTGTCGGCGCCGTCCTCCTCAAGGTCGCTGATCTTGGTATGACGGGCTATGCCGCACAAGTCGTCACGCAGGAACTTCGCAAACCAAACGGAATGATTCTGACAACCGGGCCGACTGGTTCGGGAAAAACTACCACTTTGTACGCCTTTGTTAACACGCTCAATACGCCGGATGTAAAAATAATAACTCTGGAAGATCCAATTGAGTATCGCTTGTCAGGGATCGAACAAACCCAAGTTGACGACGCGCGCGGCTACACTTTTGCGCGCGGATTACGGTCCATCCTGCGACAAGATCCGGATATTGTACTGGTCGGTGAAATTCGTGATCTAGAAACAGCCGAAACTGCGGTATCAGCAGCACTCACCGGACACATTGTATTTTCTACGCTGCACACCAACGATGCGGCCGGCGCTTTACCACGCTTGATTGATATGGGGGTGCGACCATTTGTATTGGCACCAGCGATTAATGCCATTATCGCCCAGCGTCTCGTACGACGTCTGTGCCAACACTGCAACAAGCCCTATAAACCTTCGGAAGATGACCTTGCCTATATCAAGGCGGTTCTCGGGCCAACAGTTATGCAACAGGTCAAACCGGACTTTACGTTGGGCCTGCCACAGGGTTGTGAGGCTTGTAACTTTTTGGGCTACAAAGGACGCATCGCCGTTTTTGAAGTATTCCGCATCGATGATGCTATGGAAAAACTAATCTTGTCGGCCGGTTCAACTGCAGAAATACGCGAGGCCGCCGTGGCGCAGGGAATGATTCTGATGAAACAGGACGGCGTCCTTAAGGCAATCGAACACGTCACGACAATCGAAGAAGTCGAGCGCGTTGTCTAGCTCTCGTACTAGCGCCGTGCGAGGCCGCCTTACTTAAATCGAACAGGGATCGTGACTTTATTGATCTCGCTGCCGTCTTTGGCTGAATTTTCAAATACTTCCACGGTACCGGTCGTACCGCGAGGCGTTTTATAAATCAAACTTATTTCGAACTTACCAAATTCTCCGGTATCAGGAGCAGCCGCGTTGGTAAAAGCCTCGGCCAAGACGTCACCGTTTTCATCCAGGACCCGCAGGCTCACGGTATTTTCAAAAACTCTTGCTTCGCCCCGAATAATCATTGGGTTGCCGACTTTTTGATTCGGTTGAGGTTCGCTCAAACTGATGTTGGCGTTTTGTGTTGCGATAACTGGCTCGGCAATTTGCCCATTGGTTGGTCCGCCTGAGACATTGTTGTAAATAGTACTAATAGTGGTCGAGGGAGGAACGACCGGCGTCGTATTTGGGATGGTGCTTATGGGTAGAACGGCATTGTCGGTCAGTGAGTCAGCGTCGAGTCCGACAATCGGCCGGAGACGCGGCACAAAAATAACCGCGAGTGCCGTAGCCAATAACATCAATAACACGCCTATGACAATGCCAAACCAGAAAGTCGTTGGGTAGTGTTTGCTCACGAGCGTGTGGTAAAGGTTAATTCAAAGGCTTCTTCGAGCGGCGTGCCTACTGCACTTTTCGCCTTTTTACCAACGACGACCTCAATTAATTGCTCGGCCCCAAAACTTGCGGTTGGATCACGAAACGATATCGTGACCTGCCGCGTGTCGGCTCGATATACAAACTGCATGTCTTCGGTGAGATCCTCATCAGTGGTTTTGTTTGTAATGGTGATCGTCGTCGCATCCAGCGTTTCCGCATCCATCGAAGTGTTAAACGTGAGTGCAATTTCTGCATCCTCGGGGACGTTGGTTGCCCCTTCGATGGGTGAGGTGGAAAGAATGCGCGGAGCCTTTGAATCGGTTGACTCTGTGTCAGTTGGTTCGTTGATAATCGGAGTATTTGATGGACGAACCTCCGGCCGCGGAGTTTGCACTGGCGTCACATTGACAATGTTTTGAGTAACCGGCGTGGACAGCGGCAATTTGTCCAGCGTATCGTCTCGCATAAGAGAAAATACCAATAAACTCACAGAACCGACTGCGAGTCCCAAAAGAATACCGATCAATAAGCCAAGGCCAATACCGTGGCGCTGTTCATGCGTGTGCGCGCCTGGTGGTGGAGGTGTTAGGCCCGCGGTCTCACGAACTTTTTCGCGCGGGGGCTTTACCATTACGTATTAGTAATAGAGCTGACCGGTGATGGCACGCGTTGGCAGAATACCCAACGCACTTTGCGCACGCACCACCCACATGAGGGATAGCGCACCAATTGCCATTCCAATAATCAAACCTATAAAGACGTAAAAAACGACCGTGCCGTATGTAATTGTCACTAAATCATCTTTCTGAGATGTAGTTGGTGCAATTGCGCGCGTTGATTTGCGCTTTACGCCAGCAGCTTTAGCTTTAGCCATGTTCGCTCCTTTTATCCTTTACTAATAAGTTGTAACAAAAGTATACACGAACATATTTCCGCCATCAATGTCCAGCCTGAGGATTACTTTCCACTTTTTGTGGGGTGGCATCGCGTCCTTGATCAACAGGTTGGAGATTATTTTCTGCCTTTTTGCTTGTTTTGAGCCATTTTGGCAAGGCAGGCATGGTAAAACCAGGCGAACTTTTCTTGGCAACAAGTGGTAAGTAAACATCAAAGCGACTGCCCTCACCCGGCTTGCTTTGTACGTTGATGTAGCCACGCTGTTTTTCTACGAGTGTTCGTGCAATTGGTAATCCCAAACCATTGCCACCGAGTTGCCGGGCGCGCGATTTATCCACGCGGTAAAATCGCTCAAAGATTTTGGCCTGGCTTTCTTTTGCTATTCCCGGTCCAGAATCTTTAACACTCAGTCGCGCAAAATCAATCGCTGGCGTCTTAGTGACGGTGACGACAATCCCGCCATGTTCCGGTGTGTATTTGATGGCGTTGTCTATTAGGATGGTCACGATTTGCTTAACGCGATCTTCGTCAGCAAATATTATGAGCGGTTCCAGTACGCCGATAGATAGGTCCTGCTCTTTTTTCCGCGCAAGGGAACGCATCTGCCGGACGACGTCCTTGGCAATTTTGTCGAGGTCGACCAACTTTGGTTTTAATCGAAGCACGCGACTGTCAGAGGTGGTAAGTACAAATAAGTCCTCAATTATTTTACCCATGCGCTTGGTGGTCTCGCGCACCGTTCGCAACTTGTCACTCAACTGGTCGACCGTGGGCTCGGGATTTTGCAATGCCACGTCGATGTTGCTTTGAATGATAGCGAGCGGTGTTCGCAGCTCGTGGGATGCGTCCTGAACAAACTGACGTTGTTGCGAGAGATTTTCTTCGATAGGCCGCAACGCGCGCGCGGCCAAAAACCAGCTACCAATAGCCGCCGCAAAAATGGCGATCGGTACGGTTAACGCCAGGGCAATCACAAGCTTGGCAATGGCCTCATCAATATCTCGCAAGCTCAAACCCACCTGCAGGACACCGATCAATTGTCCGTCTCGATGAACCGGCGTCGTTAGCACGCGATAGCGTTCAAATTGCAGCGGTAGGCTCGACAACCGATCTTGTCCAGTCGCGAGCGACTCTGCAAGCGCCGGGCTTGTCGGCACCTGGTTCCGAACGGCCTGCCACAAAGGTTGCCCTTTGGGATCGACCATCTGTACCGAGAGCGAACGCAACGCCTCGTTTTCTACGTTGAGTTCGTCCAATTTTGCAAAAAGTAATTGTCCCTCGCGCAACTCGACGAGCTCCGCTAATTGTTTACCGTTGGTAAGTAGACGCTCGTTGAGCGACAGGTTGAGATTGTGGTGAACAATACCAATGAGTGCGCTCGAGAACGAGATGAGCACCAGCGCCAAGACACTCACGTACCACGCCACGAGCTTAAAGCGCGCCGAGGTAAACAGTCGCTGCCTAAAAAAACGGTGTAATAATCGCAGCATAAAGCTAGTAGTTAGCCTACCACCGCAAATACGGAAGTCTAATTGCGAAACGTGGGCGTCTGCAAGCGAAGCGCGGACGTCTACTTGGACGTGCTCAGCCTATTTTCCTGAGATTTTATACCCGACACCGTGAATGGTTCGGATCAGTTTTTGCTTAAACCCTCGATCAACTTTGGCTCGCAAAGTTTTTATATGCGAACGAATAACGTCCGACCACAATTCTGCATCGCGATCCCAGACGTGCTCTTCGATCTCCGCGCGTGTTAAGACGCGCTCGGCATTGCGCATCAAGTACTCCAGCAGTTGGAAATCTTTTTTGACGAGCTCAATCTTTTTGTCTCCACGGGTGACATCATGAGTTGCCGGGTCGAGTTTTAAATCGGCGACTTCGAGCAGCGGTTTTTTGTCTTGGCCTGATCGGCGCATGAGCGCACGAATCCGCGCCGACAATTCGTCAAACGCAAATGGCTTAGGTAAATAATCGTCGGCACCGGCATCCAACCCAACCGTTTTGTCCTCGACCGTTCCCTTTGCAGTCAAAATTAGGATCGGCGTAGTGACATCGTCGCGGCGTAAACTTTTTACGACGGAGATCCCATCTTTTTTTGGCAACATTAGATCAAGTACGATGACGTCGTAGGAGTTTTCTCGCGCCAGCCTCTCACCTTCCTCGCCATCATAGGCAAGATCAACCGCATATTTTTGGTATTCGAGACCCTCTTTGAGCGGTTTGGCGAGTTCGGCTTCGTCTTCAACAATTAGTAAACGCATATATGTGCAAAAGGATTAATGTTTCTAGCAACTAGCTGAATTTGTACTAGTACCGTAATCCTAGTGCAGCGTACGATTTGTGAAATATTTGAGCTTTATTTGTGAAATTGAGAGTGCTTGGGTGGCTACATTAAGCCTTACAGCGACAATTTCCACCACATCCGCTACCTGCTCCTGCGGGGTCGCCAGCTCCGGCTGCGTCGCCACAATTCCCAGCACAGTTACCCCCACACGATCCCCCGCCGCAGCAACCGGATTTGAGTTGGTCCATTTTTTCCAATATTTCGGCGAGCTTTTCCATTTCTAGAGTATTAACTACCTTACTCGGCTTGTTTGGCTGGTTTGGTTGTGACGTTTCCATATGTGTAGGAGAGTACGATACTTACTCTGAAAATAGAAGTTACCGGAAATTTTCTCTCCGGTGTCTTACTTCAAGCACCAGCAAGATAGAAACAATACCTTTTTTCTGAATGTCAAAAACCACGCGATAGTCACCGATCTTGAATCTGTATAATCCTGCCAGTGCGCCTGAAAGAGGTTTGGCAAACTTTAGGGGCGTGCCACTTTCTAGAAAATACTTTAATTTTTCAAAGATCTTCTTGGCAACCTTTCGATCGAGCGCATTTAGATCTTTGTCGGCTCTGGCAGAAAAACTTAAATGGTATTGCATAACTTACAGTCCAAGCCTTTTTTCCATTTGCTCTAGAGAATATGTTTTTCCCGCCGCAAGATCTTCGCGCCCTTCTTTTACTGCTAGTAAGAGGCGTTCTATTTCCGCATCCTTCTTCGACAGTGGTCGCAATTCAAAAAGGGGTACGTTTTTTCTCAAAACGATTAAGCGTTGTTTCTTTTTAACCGCTTCTGCAGTAATTCTTGCCATGTTCATTCGTAATTCTTTGAGTCCGATGAATCGAGTGGTCATGTAGTGTGCAATAACAAATTAAGTGTACCGCAAGTGTACACTGTATGTTAGTTTGAATCAATGTTTTCTAGCGCTACCCGTGCGAGCGTTGTCACATCTCCCTCAAAGTCCAAATCAATCGCACGAACCAGTTCATCTCGATCGTCATTGGCAAGTCCTAAGACTAGGTGGGCTGTCGCGAGCAAGGGATCGGCATCCAGTGCGGCCTCTGCGTGTTTGACTGCTGCCTGACTTTTCTCAAGTTTAATGTTGACCAGCCCGAGCAAGGCTTCAACGAGTGGATCTTGCGGGAATGCGTTCTCAAAATCCTCTGCGATATTTTTTATCTCCTTAGCCGAGCCGCCATTAAAAGTCAGCCAGAAGTTTGCGAGCAGCAGTTCGCGAGAAGTCGGTAACTCTTCCAAGCCCGCCGCTAATGCCGTCTCGGCTTCTTTTATTTGACCTAAGACGACATATTGTTCGGCCAATAATATAAATACCTCAACGTTTTTATAGCCAAGGTCAATTGCTTTTTGAAACGCATCGACGGCGCCTTGAGTGTCACCTTCCTTGATCGCCAGCAAACCTTGCACAAATGCAACCTGCCCTGACGTCGGATCCAACGCAGCGGCTTTTTCTAAAGAAATCTTTGCCGCCTCGAGACGATCCGTCGCAATTTCTGCGCGTCCCTGCATTAACCATGCATCGCGATACTCCTGGTCCTCGTCAACAGCTTGTCGTGCATCCAAGAGCGCTAAATCTGGCTCCTCGTGATCAAGCAGTGCTCCCGCAGACAACGCAAATTCATACGCCGGGTTGGCAATATTGTTTAGAATTTGCGCGACGATAGGCGTGAGAGCTTGCGTCTTGGCAATAAGATTTTTGTCTTGCGTCAGGGTTGCAAGCGTCGCCAGATTATTTTGGGCGGTGGTTGGTTTGTCGTGAAGGCTCAAGACAGAATCCAAAAACAGGGCGTCAGGATTTTTGCGATCTTTTTTTAAGGCGTCACTTACAAAACGTGCTGCTATTTTACGATCCTCGCGTGCAAGACTCACTCGCGCCTGCGCTACGAGCACTTGAGCGTTAGTCGGATCAAGATCGGCTGCGGTTTCCAAATCCTGTTCGGCCTCATCCAATTTGCGTTGTGCTAGTTCGGCCAAACCAAGCGCAAGAAAATACTGAGCATTACCAGGCTCAAAGCCGGTCGCCTTCTCTAAGTATGTTTCCGCCAGATCAAATTGCTTTTTTGCAGAGTAAATCGCGGCGGCGCGAAATGCTGCCTCGGCCGCTTGCGGCTTGGCTACGCTCGAAAGCGCGAGGGTAGTCTCATAATTCTTCAGTGCATCGGTCAGATGATAGTCACGCTCCAGTGCTTGCCCCTCCGCCACGAGATTAGTCGCTTTTTCTTTGCCGTACTGACTAAAGCGATAAAAGAAATATGTCCCCGAACCAATTAAGGCCGCGATCACAAATAACCAAATTAGACGCCATGCGCCACGGTGTTTGATCGGGTGCTGGTCTGACTTCTTTTTAAGTTGGTCGTCCTTAGGTTGCGAAATTTCCACTGAAAGATTGTACTATATGCTTACTGCAATTGACTAAGTTCTTCGAGCATCGATTTGAGCGCAGCCACTTTTTTCTCAAGCTCCTGCTGACGTGCGCGCTCTTTTTCGACCACTTTTTGTGGGGCCTTGGTGATAAAGATTGGATTTTTTAGGCGGCCGGACAAACCTGACAGAACTTTTTCGGTCGTCTCAAGTTCCTTGGTCACGCGCTTGTGTTCTTTTTTGGCATGTACGTGCTCGGCAACTTGAGCTGCAATCACAGAGCCAGCGATGGTTCGTGTCATGGCGTTGGCAAGCGTCACGGAATCACTAATAGACACACGCGCCAACTTCTCAATTGTTGCGGCATGCTCTTTAAGCAACGGATCGCGTGGCAGTACCACTGTAATGATTGTCCCAGTAGGAATTCGATAATCCGCTCGCAACTGTCGTAAACCAATAATGAGCTCCTGCAATTTTTTGAAGTCAGCACCTGCTGTTACATTGACCAGTGTATCGGCCGCAATGGGCCATTGGGAAACGATCAAGGGTCTCTCGCCATCTGGTTGTAAAGATTGCCAGATCGCCTCAGTAACAAACGGCGTAAACGGATGGGCCAATTTGAGGATTTGCTCCAGTACCAAGATTAAGATGTCCTTTTTGGTCTGACTTGGCTTAAGTTTGGCAATTTCTATGTACCAATCGGCAAAATCGTCCCACAAAAACTTGTATAAACTTTGCGCGGCGTCAGAAAATCTGAATTTTTCTAATGCGTCGGTCATGGCCGCAGTCGTAGTAGTGAGTTGATGCAAAATCCAGCGATCTTCGAGTGCCAAATCGTCAAGTGCAAGCTCTTCTAAGTGTTCGCAACTTTTTTTGCATTCGGTTGTGGTGGTGATAAAGCGTGAGACGTTCCAGAGTTTGTTTACAAAATTTCTAAACCCCTCAATTTTTTTCTCATACACCCGGTTGTCTTGCCCAGCCGCGACACCAGAGACCAACGACAAACGCACGGCATCCATACCATATTTATCTGCCATATCGAGCGGGTCGATGCCGTTTCCTTTTGATTTAGACATTTTTTGACCGTGTTCGTCGATTACGAGTCCGTGCAAATACACTTGCGCAAACGGAATCTCGTTTTGCAAATACAAACTCAACATAATCATACGCGTTACCCACAAAAACAAAATGTCACGACCGCTTTCCATAACGGCCGTCGGATGCCAAAAATCTAGTTCCGGAGTTTTTTTGGGCCAACCGAGCGTCGCAAAGGTCCAAAGCCCAGAAGAAAACCAGGTATCTAATGTGTCTGGGTCCTGAACCAACTTTGCCTCGTCACACTTGGGACATTTTTTTGGCGCATCTGTAGCAGCAAATTGATGTTTGCACTTGGAACAGGTAAACACAGGGATTCGATGACCCCACCACAATTGCCTGGAAATATTCCAGTCGTGCAAATTTTCCATCCAATCTAAATAGACCTTGGTAAAATAGTCCGGCGCTAATGTAATTTTGCCGTCACGCACAACATCGATCGCTTTTTTTGCCAGCGACTCAACTTTAACAAACCACTGATCCGACACCAATGGCTCAACCCGTGTGTCGCAGCGGCTACAGCTAGGTTTATTATGCTTGTACTCTTCGATGTGATCCAAAAATCCGAGCTCTTGTAGACGCAAAACAACGGCATCGCGCGCTTGATCAATGTCCATGCCAGAAAAATCTTTGGCGTCTTTGGTCATGCGGCCAGACTCGCCAATTACGTTGAGCGCTTGTAATTGATGTCGCTGTGCCACCTCGTAATCCGCCATGTCGTGCGCGGGAGTAATCTTGAGCGCACCGGTTCCAAAATTTGGATCGACATGTTTGTCAGCAACAATCGGAATTTCTCGCTCGGCTAACGGCAACAAAACATGTTTTCCAATTAAATCCTTATAGCGGGTGTCATCAGGATGTACTGCGACTGCCATATCACCCAGCATGGTTTCGGGCCGCGTGGTTGCCACCATCACCGAGCGATCGAGCGTCCACTTTCCATCCTCGACCACGGGATATTTGATGTACCAAAGCGAACCCGGCACCTCTTCATACTCAACCTCGATGTCGGACAACGACGAAGCACACTGTGGACACCACGAGATTATCCGTTTGCCCCGATAAATTAATCCTGCGTCATACATACGAACAAACGCCTCGTTGACAGCGAGTGACATTTGCTCGTCCATGGTGTAGCGCTCACGAGACCAATCGCAGGAGACACCCAGTCGTCGGATTTGTTCGCGAATATTTTTTTGGGAATCAGCAACAAACGCTTTAACCCGTTTGAGATATTCCGCTCGACCAAGATCATGTTTGGTCTTACCCTCTTTTTCTGCCAGCGCTTTTTCTACGAGTGCGTTGGTGGCGATAGCAGCGTGATCCGTGCCGGGAATAAACACAGTTGCTTTGCCGCGCATGCGCTCAAACCGGATTAATATGTCCTCAATGGTTCCGGCCGTTGCGTGTCCTAAGTGAAGGCGTCCTGTCGCATTGGGTGGCGGCATGGCAATTGCGTACGGTGTCTTGTTTTTGTCGACCACGCCCTGAAAATAACCGCCATCGAGCCACATTTGATACATGTCTCGTTCATATTTGGCGGGTTCGTACGCTTTGGGCAACTCAGAAAATGTCGTTTTGCTTTGGCGAGCGGTTTTATTGGGTGATTTTGCGGGCATACACTAGATAGTCGCGCAAAAACAGGTCAGGTGCAATGGTCTGCTAAGTCTTAACCGCCCGCAGGATGCCTCTTCCCTAGAGACCTCTATTGATTACCTCTGATCGACCGGCCTGTTTGTCGCTGGTGCAGCGCCGATCTCGATCAGAATAAAGTTGCCTTTGATGTTGGAGCCGGTTCGTACCGCGTCACCATTAGTGGCTTCCGCAATTAACTCTACATATTGGGGTTGACCTTTTTGTATCTTGCCAACTACAGCCGACAATTTTGCCGTAACCGTCCCATTGGCGGGAATCTTTACATCACCCATTTGCATCTTTTTGCCCTCAAAAAAGATCGTTCCACTGCTCGGCTGTGTTACAACGCTCGGAGCCAAGAGTGTGGGCCACTGCGCATTCCCAGAAACCGTAATGGGCTGGGCAGAACTATTCGTCAGTGTCAGATCGTAGATCAATGTGCTACCAGCTTTTGCTGTGCCGCCACCTTGAACAGAAGCTTTGAGGCTCATGCCAAGATCTCGTGCACGAATTTGTTGCAGGACGCTGCCCTTGACTGCTTTGGCTAGGCACTGGCCACGATCAAGACAGAATTCTGCTTCTACTACGAACTGATTACCGACACGTGTCGGCGCGTCACTGAGTTGCCGTCCGCCACCGGTTGCCGCCGCCGAAGAAAACTGAGTCGTTCCCGTAAAGCTAAAGCGGCCAAAAGTTACGTTTCCATTAAGCGGGCATGAGATTTTGTCGCCATCGTATTTGCACCCTTTGGTAACGCTCGTGATCTTGGAAAGATAAGCTTCGTTGACATCGATAATAACGTTACCGCGGAAGGTAGCTTTGGTTCGTGGCGTAAAGAAATGTGCGCTGTAAGTCACTTGTTGACCTGGTGCAGTCGTAAAATCAGTAACCGCTCGTTGCGTGTCGTCGTTCTCGACTCTGGCGATAAAAACAAGCGACTCTGGCCTCGCGTCGCCGCCTGCCACGATAAAGGTACTGACATCATCGCGGTATACAATAGCTGCGGTCGCTCCGATAATTAGAGCCGAACCAATTAAGATCCAACCGAGAAGTCGTTTTGAGGAAGTCATTGTTCAGTTATTAAACCCGATTTGAGTCGCCACGTCAAAGAGGCTTGTGCATAAATGATCTGACCAAAATCGCAGGTACGCTAGCGGTCTCTGGCATAAAATATCTCGGGTGCTCTAGACGCACTTTTATCCAGCACGAACTAAATCCAGATTTGGATCTGCCTCAAGTGTGCGGAGAATGCGATGGCCCTGCACTCGCAATTTGCCTGGGGCAGTGCGCATCGTAATGGCACCGACGGCCGCGATCATGACCGCATTATCTGTGCAGAATTCAAATGAGGGAATGCGGAGAGCAATTTTTCTAGTGCGAGCAATTGTGCGAGCCTGATCCCGCAGGCGAAGATTTGCGGCAACACCACCAACTATCCAGAGTTCTTTAGCTCTGTTTTCCGTGACGGCCAATGACGCCTTGGCGAGTAGTGTATCGACGACGGCTTGTTCAAAACTTGCGGCGATGTCGGCAATTACTTTTGGAGGCAATTGGCCAACCTCATGTCCACGCGGGACCTTATTTTTGCCAAGTGCCTCGACCTCGCGCGCGACCGCGGACTTAAGTCCGGCAAACGAAAAATCAAATCGGGCGGCCCCGCGCGCCGACATCATCGGCCGTGGAAAAGAAAATCGCCCGGGATTGCCGTTTGAGCCTGCTGCGGAAATCGCGGGGCCGCCCGGATACGGTAACCCAAGTAATTTTGCAACTTTATCGAACGCCTCCCCGGCTGCATCGTCGCGGGTTCGGCCAAGAAGTTTGTAAATGCCAATACCGCGCAAGACATACAGCTCGGTATGGCCACCCGATACGGTCAGGATTACGATCGGTAATCTTTTTTTGTCGAACAAAAGTTGTGTGGCGCGGCTGGCACGTGGTTTAGCTTGACGCTCGTCGGCGGTGCCACTAGTCGCACCGCGACGCACCAGCAAGTTCGAGAGCATGTGCCCTTCTATATGGTTGACGCCGATCAAAGGTATGTTCCATCCAAAGGCGAGCGCCTTGGCAGTTTCTAAACCGACAAGTAGCGAAGT
>CAZCZY010000014.1:0-5512 GCA_964503525.1 uncultured Candidatus Saccharibacteria bacterium | reverse complement strand
AAAGACGCTTTACTAGTTGGTCTCGATATTGGCTCGGCAAATGTTCGTGTTTGTATTGGAAAAATGGACCCAGAAAAACAACTTCCCTCAATTGTTGGTATAGGCGAACACGTGGCCAACGGCATTCGCAAAGGAATGATCGTCGACTTGGAAGAAGCAGTGTCGTCGATATCGGGTGCTTTAGAAAAAGCCGAGCGCATGGTCGGATCCGCGGTGGAGTCTGCCTTTGTAAGTGTTAGCGGCGAACAAATCACGTCGCAAACATCTAAAGGAGTAATCGCCGTCGCAAAAGCCGACGGCGAAATTACAGAAGACGATGTAACTCGTGCGATTGAAGCGGCGCAGGCGGTCTCGATGCCTCCCAATCAAGAAATTCTGCACATCATTCCGCGCGCGTTTAATGTAGATGATCAAAAAGGAATCAAAGATCCGGTTGGGATGACCGGCGTGAGGTTGGAAGTTGAGGCATTGATTATTTATGCCGCGTCAAATCTTATTAAGAACTCTACCAAGGCGATTTTTAGGGCCGGGGTCGACATTCAGGATTTAGTGCTCGCACCCCTTGCAGCGAGTCAATCGGTCATAACTAAGCGACAAAAAGAGCTCGGCTGTGTCTTGATTGATATCGGTGGCGGAACGACCGGGATTGCCGTTTTTGAAGAAGGCGACCTATTGCACACGGCAATTTTACCGATTGGCGGCACACACATTTCTAATGATATTGCGATTGGCCTGCGTACTTCGGTGGAAGTAGCCGAGAAAGTAAAAATAGAATACGGCTTTGCAAACCCTGCCGAAGTTGACCAGGGCGAAGAAATAGATTTGTCCAAAATTGATCCTGCCGAAGAAGAAACGGTTTCGAAAAAACATATTGCCGAAATTATTGAAGCGCGCCTGGCGGAAATTTTTGAAATGGTTGATCGAGAGCTGCGAAAGCTGCGACGCAGCGGTAAATTACCAGCGGGCATTATTGTCACCGGTGCCGCTGCAAAAATGCCGGGTCTAGTTGATATTGCCAAGCGCGAACTCAAACTGCCGGTACAAGTTGGTTTTCCAAAAGAATTGCCGTTTGCGGTCGACAAGATTGACGATCCGGCCTGGGCCACGGCGGTTGGTTTAGTTTTGTGGGCGTCGGACTTACAAAATCGCGGTGGCACGAGCGGTCGCGGTTTAAAGGCCATCGGCGGCACTCTCGGAAAATTCAAAAACTGGTTTCGTTCGCTCCTGCCATAAATCATTTGCAGCAAATTTGGAATATTGACATTTGGTGCGATTGGCGGTATAAAGGTGTACTATGTTAAAAAATTATTTTTCTCGAGCTCGTTTAGTTAGTGTTCTTTTGGCGCCCGCACTGGTTTTTGCCGGTTTTGCGCCAATACATACAGGCGCAGCTGTCGCAACCGGAACGCTCCAGGTGCGTATTTTTGAAGATAAGGATGGTAATGGCACCTACTCACCGTGGCCTCCTGAGGGCGATACGTTTGCCAATACTAGCTATGGCCTTGGCCAAATTGTCGGTGACGAACTCTTACCCGTTCCAGCCAGTCGCTGTTCGGGCAATGGATTTAAGGTAGATAGCGCAGGTATTGCGACGTGTACCTTGGATGAAGGTACATATGCACTTAATACGCCGGTTCCAGACAAACCATACTTTGGACCCATCAAGGGACCATTTAATACCGACGGATCAAATCCCACATTCTTGACCGTAACTGCCGGCAAGACAACGACTTTTGATTTTGGGTTTGGTAACGCCTATCCGCGCTGGAACAAAGGCAATATTCACATCAATGCGTATGTAGATACAAATTGGAACGCACAATATGACCTTGGAGAAGGTCCCTACTTTGCCGGTACTACCTATGACATTTTTGACCAATGGAGTAACAAAATTGATTACGCAAAGTATTGTGGGAGCGGAGACAACAAACTGGGCGGTGCCGGTCGAGATGACTGCACGGGATTGCCGAGCGGTCAGTATCAAGTAAAGTTTTACGGCCAAAATCCGCAGTATATGGTCGGGCCGTTCAAGAATTTCTACAACGCGGCAGGACTCAACTGGTCCACGATTCAAGTTACATCTGGAGGCACGACGATCGTTGACTTTGGCTACAACTTTAAGGCTGACTTTGAGATTCGGGCCTGGTTGGATACTGATGGAAACAAGCAATTCTCTAATGGTGAGGGTCAAGCCTTTGCCTTTAAGACGTATCGCATGTGGAATGCACGTGGCGAAGAGCTTAATTACCAAAAATTCTGTACCTCTGGCGACAATAAGACTGGGGGCGTTGGACGTGACAGATGTACTGGCATCCCCGATGGAGTCTATAAAATTCAGTTTTACGGCGCGGACCCTCAAAAACATGCTGGTCCAATCCAAACGAGCAATCAAAGTGGATCCAATCCGTTGTATGGCGTGATCTACTCCGGTCAGTTGACGACTGTGGACTTTGCATACGTTCCTAAAGTTCCAAAAGCAAAATAGTAGGAATACTTATTCCGTAAATCTAGCCTTTTTCGGACATCTGGTTGACTAGTTAAAGCTAGACAAGTAGAGTATTAGGACTTCACTTAAGCGAACCAAAGGGTTCGCTTTTGTGTTGCTAGCGTTCTTTCGTTAGCGCGTTCGGAATCCCACTTGCGGAGGTAGGAATGGACAAAAAATCCTCGCGTGTTTCGAGCGAACCGGACCTTGGGTTGCCTGGAGAGGTGAATTCGCAGGCTCAATCCAAGAGCGCAGATGCCATCGTTGTCGCAACAGGGTACACAGCGGCAGAGATCCTCGGGGACAAGACATCTCAGCCTGGTGAACAATACGACGACTTCGACGAGGCGTCGTTTCCGTTTCGAAACCGCGATCGGGGGCATTCGCCCAAGTTGTACAAGCCGCGCACGCCGCGGATTCTCCAGGGTAACGCTTAGCCCTGAAATCCTGACTGACTAACCCCTCACATTTAACACACCGGGAGCATCATGTTCCCGGTTTTATTTTTCATGGGGAGCATCTCAAAGTTACCGACAACTGTCGCAGCTAGTATGCACTAAACGTCATGTAGCACGTATCAGAAGTTAGTTCTGTACAATAGTCTTTCTGATCAAGGCACTCAAAAAAAGTAATATTCTCTAACGTTTCATCCACAGCCCCAGGCTGAGAAGCCTCAAATGGTGCGAAATCTTCTCCAACATCAGCTGACCTTTTCACTGAATTAATATAGCAGGTTCCTGTCGGATCCTCGTCTCTCCCCGTGGGAAATGAAGTCTGCGTGCTCTTGCTTCCCGAACCCTGGCCACCTGCCTGGCCCGCACCTGGGTTTGATGTCTGCGTAGCCAGGTTAGCACCAAAATATGAATATCCAGCGAAGCTTAGAGCTAGCACCGCAAGTGCCAATGATACCCAAGTCAAGTAATTGAGATTATTTTTGTTGTCCATTATGTAAGCATGATCTCACACTACAGATAAACTGTAAGTGGATAAGTCCAGCCTAACTGAACGCAGAAACGGGGGAGAACACTTGAAACTCAATCATAAAGTCTAAAATGAGCAAACACCATCCATGTATAAATCTGAAAATTCCCAAGCGACTAACTCGTAATTAATGACTATTCTATTATGGTTGATCGCATTATTATTTCCTAGCATACCAAGAACACATTGCTTGTTCAGTGGATAAGACCGAGCTTGTTTAGTGTTCGTGCCTTGGGGAGGGCCTTACAGGGCTAAACTAACCTTCTCGCATGAACATTATCTTGTTTCAGCACGGCCCTTGAGTTGAACACTATTTATATCTAGGATCCCTAACATAATTCAATTAAACCTAATACGGGCTCCAATATGGAAATAAAACCAGAGATCGAGACGTTTGCCAAAATAAAGGTTGTTGGCATCGGTGGTTCAGGAAATTCTGCGATTCAACGAATGATCCAGAACCAGATCAAAGGGGTTGAGTTCATCGCCATTAATACCGATGCACAGGCGCTGCATCATAACGATGCGCAAACCAAGTTGCACATCGGTAAGACGCTGACTCGTGGCTTGGGTGCCGGTATGGATCCCTCTGTCGGCAAAGCCGCCGCTGAGGAATCTCTTGATGAGATCCAAGACATTGTCAAAGGCGCTGACATGGTGTTTGTTACCTGCGGAATGGGTGGTGGAACTGGAACAGGAGCTGGCCCAGTTATTGCTCAAGCGGCCAAAGACGCTGGGGCATTGACGGTTGCCGTCATCACCAAGCCATTTGATTTTGAAGGTGCGCAGCGCAAAGCTATTGCCCAATCTGGAATGGAAGAGCTGCAAGAAAAAGTAGACACGATGATCGTCATTCCCAACGACCGAATTTTTCAGGTGATCGACAAAAAGACAACCTTGCTAGAAGCGTTTTCTATCGTCGACGAAGTCTTGTTCCAAGGCGTGCAATCAATTTCTGAGTTGATCACCGTTCCCGGTTTGGTTAACGTCGACTTTGCTGATGTTCGTGCCATTATGCGTGACGCAGGATCTGCATTGATGGGCATGGGTCGCTCGAGCGGCGAGGACCGTGCGGTACAAGCAGCTAAGCAAGCAGTTGATTCTCCGTTGCTTGAGTTGTCGATCAACGGTGCCAAAGGAATTCTCTTTAACGTCACGGGTGGACAAGATCTTGGCATGGTAGAAATCGACGAGGCTGCCAAAGTTATTACTGAATCCGTCGATCCCAATGCCAAAGTAATTTTTGGTGCAGTAATCGATCCGAACATGGGCGACGAAATAAAAGTAACCGTGATCGCAACTGGATTTGAAGGGCAAAATCGTCCTGTGTCAGTTGCCCGTGGCTTTATGGCACCGGCCAGCGCCCGAGTTATGTCCGAACCCAAGAAAGAAATGGTACGACCATCGCCAGTCTTTGGTATGCCGTTTAGATCGCAAGAAGTTGCGACTGTTGCAGCCCCGGTCTCGTCAGTTGTTAAAGACGAACCCAAGCTGACCAGCGAGAACGAACTAGATATCCCAGCCTTTATTCGTAAGAAGATGAAAAAATAGGCAACCAGGTGGGATAGTCGTCGGCATGGTCATGCCGCATTGAGCGCAGCTCCCAAGCTAGTTCAGCTAGCAAAAAACACCGTGGACAACCCGCGGTGTTTTTTAATGTTTATTTAATCTTCCATTTGGCATGTTGGCGGAATGCGAAAAAGAGCTTCCAGCAAAAATGCGTTGATTTCGTACGGGATTGTGGTATTTATCGTCGGCGCCACAGTTGCCACGACATTCCCGCAGCGGGTGCAAAGCATCGCGGTCATTTGTGCCGCGGCGCTCGGCGCGCTTGCGATTCTCAGAAACCGTCGACCCCTGGCCGTGTTGATCGTGCTTGGTTTTTTGGTCGCGGGCGTGGTGCGCGGTGTTTTCGCAAGCGCGCCAGAATCTCGCGCGCCACCTACACCGGTGCAAAAATTTATGTCGGCGCGCATTGACGATGCAATCGGTGCGCCATTGTCTGGGTTTGCCAGTTCGCTACTGACCGGCGACCGCTCGGGAGTC
>CAZCZY010000013.1:0-3299 GCA_964503525.1 uncultured Candidatus Saccharibacteria bacterium | reverse complement strand
GGTGGATTTGTTCGCGTGCGTTTAAATGGCACCGTAATGGAATTGGACGAAGCGGTTGACAAACAACTCGACAAACAAAAAAAGCACTCGATCGATGTCGTGGTAGATCGACTGGTGGTTGAAGGGGATGGCGCGGATGATCGGCCGCGTGTGGCGGATTCTGTTGAGACTGCGCTCAAGTTGGCTGAGGGTGTACTGACTTTAAGTGTTACTGATGTTGAGACCGCGCCGAGCGGTGAACCGGGTAAAATTGTGGAGCGCATCAAAGACCAACTCATCTCCGAACATTTTGCTTGTGTACATTGTGGCATCTCAATGCCTGAAATTCAGCCGCGTAATTTTTCTTTTAACTCGCCGCACGGCGCATGTCCTGATTGCACGGGTCTTGGGACAAAACTAGAAGTTGATGAAGGCCTAGTTATTCCCAATCGCAAGTTGACGTTGGCGCAGGGGGCGATTCAGCCCTGGAGCCGCACCACCGGCAAACAAACTTGGTATTCGCGCTTGATGGAAGCACTGGCAAAAAAGCGCGGCTTCTCGATGAATATCCCGGTAGAAAAATTAAAGCGCGAACATCTTGAGGCGATTTTGTTCGGGACTGGTGCTGAGAGTTTGATCGTAAAAAATCCTGGCTATGGAATCCGCAGCTACGAGACGACGTTTGAGGGGGTTGTGACAAATCTAGAGCGTCGCCATCGCGAGACTGACAGCGACTACATTCGCAAAGAGATTGAGCGCTACATGAACATCACCCCGTGTGAGACCTGCCACGGCCGTCGATTAAAACCTGAGGCGCTCGCGATTACGGTTACAACATTATCCATTGATAAGGTTGTTGCAAAGACCATTGAGGAGTCGATCAAGTTTTTCCAAGACTTGTCCGTTACTGGCGATGCTAAGGGCGAAGTAAAAAGTGGTGCAGCTAATTTACTGAGCGACCGCGAGCGCCAAATCGCCAAGCAGATTCTCAAAGAAATTTTGGCGCGATTGCAATTTTTGGTGGATGTCGGATTGTCATACCTGACACTAGATCGTTCCGGCACGACGTTGAGCGGAGGCGAGGCGCAGCGGATCAGGTTGGCGACACAGATTGGTTCGTCACTTGTGGGTGTTTTATATATTTTGGACGAACCATCGATTGGGTTGCACCAACGCGACAATGCAAAATTGATTAATACTTTGAAACGTCTGCGCGATATCGGTAACACGGTGATTGTTGTCGAACACGACGAGGAAACCATGCTCGCCGCCGATCACCTGATTGATATCGGTCCAGGTGCTGGTGCTGAGGGTGGCGAGGTCGTGTCGCAGGGCACGCCGCGCGAAATTATGCGTGATCCCAAATCGTTGACGGGACAATATTTGAGCGGTGCGGTGCGGATCGAGGGTCCGAGCGCGCGGCGTGCCGGAAATGGCAAAAAATTAATCATCAAAAAAGCGAGCGAACACAATTTGCAGGGTGTAACTGTCGAGCTGCCTCTCGGAAAATTTGTAGCGGTCACGGGTGTATCTGGCTCTGGTAAGTCTACTTTGGTCTCGGATATTTTGGCCAAGTCACTTGCCAAAGAGTTGCATCAAGCCAAGTCTGAGCCGGGTGCGCACGAGGGGATCAAGGGAATCGAACACGTCGACAAGTCAATTACGATCACACAATCTCCGATTGGCCGAACCCCGCGCTCAAACCCGGCGACCTACACCGGTGTGTTTACGTTGATTAGGGATTTGTTCGTGCAAACAACTGAGGCCAAGGTGCGTGGATATAAAGCCGGACGATTTTCTTTTAATGTTAAGGGTGGGCGATGTGAGGCGTGTGCAGGTGATGGACTTGTCAGGATCGAGATGCACTTTTTGCCGGACGTGTATGTCGAGTGTGAAGAGTGCAAGGGCAAGCGCTACAACCAAGAGGCGTTGGAAATTCATTACAAAAGCAAGACGATTGCCGAAGTTTTGGACATGAGCGTGACGGAGGCATCGGCATTTTTTAGAAACATTCCGCCGTTACGTGGTAAGTTGCAGACGCTGGCCGATGTTGGCTTGGGATATATAAAGTTAGGGCAACCCGCGACGACTTTGTCAGGTGGAGAGGCGCAACGCATTAAGTTGGCGACTGAGTTATCGCGACGCTCAACCGGAAAAACGCTTTACATTTTGGACGAACCAACAACCGGTTTGCACTTTGATGACGTTAAGCGATTGTTGCATGTGCTCGGCAAGTTAGTTGATAAGGGCAACACGGTGGTGATAATCGAACATAATTTGGATGTGATTAAGTCGGTCGACCACGTTGTAGATTTGGGACCGGAAGGTGGTTCGGCGGGAGGGTTGTTGATCGCGGAAGGAACACCAGAAGAAGTTGCGCGGGTTAAGGCTAGTTACACCGGACAATACTTGGCGCGACTGTTTGCGCGGGAAAAAGAGATGCGCGCAGCAAATTTGCCCAAAGTGATGGTGCCGGTGCAGACCTCGGTTCGCGCCACAATGCGCACGCGAAAAAAAACGGCGGACAAAAAATAGACTATCGGCGTTGATCGCCAATATATTGATCGTACTTGACGTTTTTTTTAAACGCCGCGCAGGCTGCCCGACAAGGAGCAGTTTTGTTCGTTTAAAAGTGTGCTCAACTTTTCCCGAAAAAAACGAGCTACGATAAACACGAGGGCCAAAAAATGTACAAAATTCCACCAAAACTCAGACGGGGTGACTTGCTGCGCGTAATTGCGCCGGCGCGGTCGCTCACGATATTGGATTTCAAATTGCGCGCGCTTGCCGACAAAAGATTGAGGGCGCTCGGGCTACGAGTTTCCTTTGGCGAACATGTTTCAGAAGAGGAGTCCTTTGGATCTGCCAGCGTCGAAGCACGAGTGGCCGACCTGCATGCCGCTTTTGCGGATCCTGACGTGAACGGGGTAATCGCTGTGATTGGCGGATTCAATTCGCACCAACTGCTCGGCGGTATTGATTGGGATTTGATCCGCACTCACCCAAAGGTGTTTTGCGGCTACTCCGATATCACTGCGCTAAGCAATGCGATGTTGGCTCGCGCTAGTCTGGTGACATACTCTAGTCCGTGCTACTCAACTTTTTCGCAAGAATTGCATCTCGAGTATACGGTTGAGAATTTCCGGAAGTGTTTGTTCGAGCAGGAGGCATTTGAGCTTGTGCCAGCGCCGATTTGGACGGACGATCGTTGGTGGGAGGATCAACATGCTCGAACGCCGGAGGTTAGCGAGGGTTGGTATGTAATCAATCCGGGTGTCGCGCGCGGCTTTGCGATCGGCGGCAACATCGGCACCTTTGGG
>CAZCZY010000012.1:0-1698 GCA_964503525.1 uncultured Candidatus Saccharibacteria bacterium | reverse complement strand
AAAAATATCCGGCTTTCCAATGTACGAACGCAAACCTTTAAACCCAGCATACCCAAGCGCTACACCTGTGACGCCCGCGCGCAAGGGAAAAATTCTACTGTCGGTAAAAAGTACGCCGAGTTGGCGACGGCCGTAGTGTTTGCGGAGCTGTTGTTGCAAATCGCGTGCTGCCGGCTGGATGTTTGTCGGCCAGAGAATTAGTTCGCCGCGTGCATTGGACTCATCGATGCCCGCGTTGGGGCACCAGTGTCCATCCGTGAGAGTGAGATAACACCATTTTGTTTTGATGTACTGATCACTTTCTTTTTTTATCCAACGGACTTTTGCGCCGGGTGTGTTGGGTACCACGCGACCCTGTGCAAGCGCAACAATTTTTGAGGTAACGACGATGACTGATTTCTCCGGTACGCGCGGAATCGCCCGCACAATAAAATCTGCCAAATTGCCTTGGACTTTAAAAATTGGAGTGCGGATTGCGGTGATGTTCATGTGTAATAAAATGAAGGAGGAGAACAATTGCTCTCCTCCTAGGCTACCCCAGTGAGTACTTCCGATAAAGCCGCGACGATTCCCGTTACAACACGCTGGCCATACTCGTTGGGCGGATCTGCTCTGACGCGCGGAGCGAGTTCGATTTGGCAAGCCTCCACCAATCCGAGCCAACGCGCTGCTGTCGTGCGGACGATCCAGCCACCTCGATAGCGGGCACTCACATTTCTCGCACGGTCCGGAGATTGCTCGCAGGCGAGACCTACTTTGTGGAACTGCCGTTGCAGGTGGAAGTCAAGCTGCCGTCGCGTGGTGCGGTGTGAGTCACTTCCAAGTACCACGTCGTACTGTTCAGGCCCGGGCGAACGAATGTACCCGTGCAGATCAAGCACAATCGCAGTATGGTGTTTGTAGAGACTCTGGTTGATTGCTAATCCGAGCTGAACAAAAAAGTCGTTGTAAATCGGCTCCATGCGCGGATCTACGTACGGTTGATTGTCAGGCTCGCGGTTTACGTCGACGAGTGAGCGATGGGCATTACACCAAATGAGCAGGCTGCCCATTCCGCGAGAGAGTAGTACGCCCTGGAGTGCGTGCGCCAACGGTAGAACATTTGTATCCCGAGACTCGCCATGCCAGCGCGTCGTTTCATCACGCTCGGCGAACCCAGGTAACCGCAACCCACCATCATGCGGCACCGTTACTATTATCGGACTGGAGCCACTCACGCGGCTCTGCACAAGGCTCTCGCCCTCAATCATGAGCGCTCCTTTTTTTGCGGTCTTTGCGAAAAAGAACGGCGTGACTATATAGGGAGTGGCGAGGGCTGGTCAAGTCGCGGGAAAAACCAGAAACATTCCATGCGTGAGCGAAATTTGTGCTATTAGTTACACATGACTAAAAACACAGCGAGCAACAAAATAGTTGCCTTGATTGGGGTGACGGTGATGGTCGTCGTATTGGCTTCGGGGTGTACGTTTGGATCATATAGTACGCCTGCAAATGAGAAGGCTTCTGGCGAGAAGAGCTCTGGCGGAGAATATTCAAGTCAAGATCTGGGCAAATTCCCGACCGAAGTGCTTAATGACAAAAATCGTACCGTCCTCGATCTCTCAAACAATCAACTGACTTCTCTACCATCAGAGATCGGAGAATTAACGCGACTTCAGGAGTTCGAAGTCACCTATAACTTACTAACGGGTGCACTAC
>CAZCZY010000011.1:0-1974 GCA_964503525.1 uncultured Candidatus Saccharibacteria bacterium | reverse complement strand
GTCGCCTGGAGTATTTGGGGGCGCGAGTCGAGCGATCTATCGTCGTCGGTCGAATTCCCCGTGGATGAGTCTCGTCACGTTGTTGCCCACAATCCCGAACGTGGCAACGCCATCTGTGCGGTAACCGACATCCTCGATGGCGACCTCATCGTCGAGGAGCTGACAGGCGCAACACAGGTCGTGCTCCTCGTGGATGCAGCGCTTAACGACGACGCGCTGTCCTAGAAACTGTTCGGCCGGAATCTCACGCAAGTGCGAGACGACGATCGCCTCGAGCCCTTTGACAGCCTCGGGAGCAAACTGCACCTCACCGGGCTTCGCTCGATAGGATTGGTAGAGTTCGTATTGATCGTCGTGCGTTCGAGTCGTCATGTCACCTCCTGTGAAAACGGCGCATTCGCTTGTTGCGGCGCCAGTTTTCGATGTCCCCATCCCACGATGGTGGAAAGGTCGGAAAGACCGAGACCTGTCGGTCCTGGTCGTCGTCAAGCAAGATCATCGTGCCCGAGTCGCGCTTCTGGTTGGTTGCCGGAGTTGCCGTACTGGTCATCGCTGGCACGGTGCACCTCCCGGAGCATTCCTTTGTACGAAAAGGAACAATGCGGCATTTATACCACACTTGACGAAAAAGTCAACTTGCACCTTTTTTTGCCAAACGCACAAGTTGACCGATTGGGTTCGAACCGTTTGAATAAGGGTCCGCGTAGAGCGTGTTCTTTGAATTATAGGAGGTTGACGGTGCTAACACCCGAGGAAAAAATCACGGTCGAGAGCTACCAGAATCAGGCAGCACTCTGGGCGAGCCGACATAACACGGTTGGTTTTTGGCAGGCTGAGATGGATGCTTTTAAGAAGCTGCTGCCGAGTGGTCGCGTTGTAGAGATCGGTTGCGGCGGTGGTCGTGATGCGCGTGAGCTGCTGGCGTGCGGCTATCGGTATTACGGCTGCGACATGGTGCGCGAGTTTTTACCAGTGGCGCGTGCTCAAAATCCGCACGGACATTTTTTCCAGGCCTCGCTGTACGAGTTACCGCTTCCCCTTGGGAGTTTTGATGGGCTGTGGGCCGCGGCGGTTCTACTTCATTTGCCAAAGTCGCGCGTTCGGTCAGTACTGCAGGAGATGGCGGCGGTACTTCGCCCCGGCGGCATAGCCTTTATCGCAATTAAGGAAGGTGCTGGCGAGACGATCACCGTCGAAACAGATGATGACGTTACGCTGCGGCGTTTTTTTGCACTGTATCGGGTCGAGGAGTTTGGTGAACTTCTCAAGGCGAACAACTTTGTGATCGAGTATGTCGCATTTAAACCTCGTGGCTCCCGGATGTGGCTCTGCTACATCGTGCGTAAGCCGATCCGACCGTAAACCCAGAAACACAAAAGCTCTCGAGATGTTCGGGAGCTTTTCTTATAGCGGTGTGAGTTGCGGACGTGCGACAATCACCCAACCCCAAGATTTAAATGGTGCGATTGAGTCGACTGTTAGATTTGCGTGCGAGAGAACTTGCAAAATTTCTTCTCGCGAATAAACGTTGGCGTGCCACAATTTTTTGATGGTCCAGAATGTGACAGGGCTTTTTCTAGAGATAAAAATAATCATCTTGCCGCTAGCCGACATACGTTGACGGAGCGCCGCAAACGCTTTCCCGAGTTCTAGTTTAGGTAAATACTCGAGCATGCCCGCCGTAACGACTAGATCAAAGTTGTTCCAGCGCCCCGGTAAATCATCATTTAATTTGAGGACATTAGCTCGCGTGAGAGCGACTGGATATGGCAGGCGCGCGATCGTTGCTTTGAATGGCGCGAGCATTGCCGGGGTGGCATCAAAACCAAAAAATTGTAGGTTTTCGAGGTACTGCTCCATGGCAACTTTTTGCATCGCTCGGGTTACAGCGCCGCTGCCACAGCCGGCATCAAGTACTTTAAAACCAGATAGCAAAAACTTGTCGCGTAAAAAAAATCGCCGAATGGATTGTTC
>CAZCZY010000010.1:0-32080 GCA_964503525.1 uncultured Candidatus Saccharibacteria bacterium | reverse complement strand
CGAACAAAAACCACCGGCCAAGCGCTCGATGATTGCCGCCTTTGAAAACGATCTCGACTTGCGTGTGTTTGCACAGCAATCAGCCATAGCTAAAAGTTTTTATACCCCTGATATTAATTTGACCGAGACGGTCTTTTCTCGCGCAATTGACGACGTCAATTTTGGGCGGCGAACACCCGAGGAGGCGCTCAATGTTGCCGCCAGCCAAGTTACCCAGCGCTTACAAACGCGGGAGTACCCGCCGGTTGGGATTTAAGGTAACGTAGCTTTTATGTGGTTATTTCTTAATCATCTAATTTTGCAGGCGCACGCGGCGAGTGTGCAAGTTCCTCCGGGAATTCCCAATCCTGCGGAAGGCGCCTCAGCCGAGTCCGTAATTGTTGGTGCGATTAATTGGGCCATCGGAATCGCCGGTGCCGTCGCCCTAATCTATATTATTGTAGGCGCATTTTTCTACATTACTGCGGCAGGTGATACAGAAAAACTAGAAAAAGCCAAAAAAACTATCCGTAACGCGATTATAGGTTTGGTTTTTTTGTTGATCTCGGCAGTAATCGTCCGGGAGGTAATAAATCTAGTTGGTCCTGGCACAAGCGGTGGGGGGCCATCAACGGGTGGTGCAAGACCATCAACCACCGGAGCCACTCCCACTACTGGCACAACGACTAGCACAGGTCCATCTGCATCTACACCAAATGGACCACCGACCACGCCCTCCGAGGTAGGATTTTGCACGGTTTCTATACCCGGCAGACGTCAAGAAACCATGAACGCAACCAAGGCGATATGCGACGCAGCTCTGGCTCAATGCCAACTGCAGAACCCTCAACAACAAGCTAGCTGTAGTGCGAGGTGGGACAAGATCAATACTACGCTCAATACGGGCAATATTGGCTGTACAATTCGCCTGCCAACTGGTTCGGTTCAAACATTCCCATCTGCCACTTTTGAAGAGTGCAATAACGCCACGAGCCAATGCACTCAGAACCTCGGTGGCATTAGCACTGGACAAAGTTGCTCATCGGAGTGGAACCCACCACAATAATGCTTTATAATAGTTTTGTACTTATCCACATCCTAAAAAAACACATCCCATGAAGAACTTCCTATCTAAGTCTATAGCCCGAACCACTGGCGCACTAGTTGCCGCCGGATCAGCATTAGCCTTGGCTAAAAATGCCTTTGCACAAGTGACTGTTCCCCCGATTGATGGCCTTGCTCAGCAGACAGATTTTACCGAGCTTATTATTTCTGTGATCAGTTGGGCACTCGGTATTGCAGGATCAGTTGCAGTGCTGTATCTCATCATTGGTGGATTCTTGTACATCACATCCAGTGGCGATGAAAGCAAGCTAGAAAAGGCCAAGAACACAATCAAAAATGCGATTATCGGTATTGTGGTTATTCTGCTGGCACTCGTCATCGTATTCACGATCAACACAGCCCTTACAGGAAGTCCGACAGCGTAGTCTGTACCGCGCGACTTCGTAGCGTCAAAAGAAAAAGCCCTTCACGTGATAGTGAAGGGCTTTTTTTATTGGTGGCGCTCTCCTTTAGCGCCAGCTACGAGTTGTGGGGTCGTACACCCGAGGCTTGTTGAGCCGGGGTGAGGTTGCCCCTACTGCAGCAACTTCGAGAGGTCGCCCGTGTGAGTCGTACTCGTTGTCGAGTACAGCAAACCTCAAAGTCCCATTTGCTGTCGTCTCGAGACGACCTGAGTTGTAGGGTTCGCCGTTATTTTCAAAACGACGATCCTCCGTGTGTAGCGAGTACTCCCACCGTTTTGTCATGTCGTCCGACCCGTCAGGTGCGACGCGGTAGACCGACATAAACAACGGCTGGTCACAGGGCACGATCTGCTCAAAGATTCCCTCGAACCCTCTTTTGGGAACAAGGATTTCTTCCTTTGTCGTGTCCTTGCCGCGACACGGATCGTAGCTAACGATCGCGTGAAGTGAGTACGGAGTAAGGTTGAGAACCGAGACGGTGAGGCGCTTGCGCGTGCTTTGTCTCGCTTGCTCCGCCAGCTCTCCGACAGTTGGCTCTGGCTTCTTGACCTTGGGCTTGGACGATGCAGGTGCAGCCTTGCCAGACTTCTTGCTAGAAGCCGGCTCGACAGCAGTCGCATCTTCATCGTCCGACCCATCGGTCGCATCGCCTTCTGCCTCTTCGTCAGCATTGCTTGCTTCCGTCGACACGACCGACTTCGGAGGCTTTCCGGTTTTTGGATCCAGAACTCCCCAGAAGTAAAGTGCCGAGAGTACGAAGAGCCCGATCAGCAGCAGCCCGACGCTGAACTTGAGTCCACCCTTTACTAGTGGGCCCATCGACATTTCGAACCCAACTGCTAAGAAGCCCAGCGTGAGAGCTGCAAGAATAGCGAGCCCCAAATACTTGGGGGTTGCAAACATCCCGGACAGCAACACGCCGATGAAGAACACCATAACGAGACCTACAACCAAGCACGTCCACTTACGGATGTTCTTGGCCATGGCCAGGGTTTGCGCCAACTGCGGATAGTCAGTGTGACTTCCTCCGCGGAAAAACGCTTTGAGATTGGCAAGTCCCGCGCCAGTGTTAGTTAAGACATCGGCCAGCACGGTGTAGACGATCGGGAACGGCGCTGCCGCAATTGCGAGGATGATGATGCACAGGGCAAGCCCCATGCAAGTCAGCCACGTGATTACTTGTGCAGCCGTCGTATGGTTTCCAGCCAGGACCGCCAGACTGAGTCCGACGATTGGGATAATGATGCAACCGAGGAGCGCGACAAGGATGCCATTACGCAAGCGCTTGTAGTTTTTTTCAACCGCCGCCAGCGTAGCATCACGAGTCACCCACTCTTCGATGTGGGCGATGATGGCGAGTGGGGGGACGAACATGACCTGGAGCGCGGTTCGCAGTACGAACACAACCGCGTCCAAGAGATTCGCAAAAACGTCGTACATGATTGTCTCCTCTCTTAGGACCCGGTTGGTCCGCTACCGAGTTTCTTGAACGGTGCCAGGACCTTGTCGAGCATCGTGCCGATTTCGCGCACGGTGCCAGCGAGATCATCCGCCTTCTGCTTAAGCTCCTTCTTCTGCTCCGCAGTCAACGGTGAAGTCTTCTTTATCTTTTCCTTGAGCCGTTCCTCGAACTCCGCGAAACGCTCGTCGATGTTGGCGGCAGTGACTTCCCGCTCGATCAGATCCCAGTACCGCTCCTTGTCGATACAGCAGGGACACTGCTCCAACTGCGCTTCTCGACATTCCTTGACCAACCTCGGAAAGGTCGTCAGGGGTCTGTCAGTTGCGCCATGGTCGATGCAGAACTGCGCCATGCTCACGCAGGAGCGGTCGTAGAACCAGCGCGTCTTCGGCTGGCCGTCCTTGTGGTAACCGACAACCCATGCTTTCAGCGGTCGCGGAGTTGCCTCCGACGCGCGCTGACGCATGATGTTCTCGATGGTGGTCTGGGCCTTGCGCTCCTCAGCCTGACTGAGCTTGGACTTGTGCTGCTCGTGAAAACGACGCAGTTCCTCCGCGCCCGCCATGCCAGCACTGGTACAAAAGATGTCCCAGTAGGGATGGCGCGCGCTGTCCTTCAAAAGGAAGCCACCACCCACTTCCATAGCCTTGGCCAGGCCGTCGGTTAACTCATCGCCACCGGCAAGAACCTTGTCCTCACCAATGACGCCGTAGATGATACGGAAGATGGGTCGCAGCGCCATGGCAAACGCGCCGGGCGCTGCACTCTTGGCCGCCGTCTCTTTCGTAAGGGGAAGGATGTCTTTCAAATCCATTAACGTTCTCCTCTCTCTTCTGTGTTTCGTTGTTAAGGAAATGCTCGAACTTGCGCCGCAAAGGGCCACGATTCGAACAGCAATCAATAGCACTAAAACACTCTATTGTCAATCGTTCGACCGTCCATAGACTACCGGGACATACATTAAAAAAAGATTAAATCTTTCTTGGCGTGTTATTCTCGTGTCTGCATGGGCGAGTGGCGGAATGGCAGACGCACCAGGCTTAGGACCTGGCGGTTGTATAAACCGTGGAGGTTCGAGTCCTCTCTCGCCCACCAATAGGGTAAATTTGACTAGTTCGTGAATATACTGTATAATATGGTCAAACTTCCTAAAAGCACCCCTTGATGCCCGAGCGCCCATCACCAGGCCCAATCCACGAAAGTGGCCAGGAACTGGCCACGACAAAAGACATGGAGACTTTGGCTAGCCCTGCCGAGGGTCTTCCATCGGCCAAACAAATCACCGACACAATCGCCCAGGGTGATAATAACCTGCGCAACGAGACCAAGTCGCGTAAAACTATTGAGAAACAAGTTGAGTGGCACGATCGAAAGGTCAAAGAGCTCGCCGAGTACCATAGCGCCAGCGAGCGAGAAGTTCGCGCCTTACAAGAACACGATCCGTTGGGCGACATCGCACCCGCTGACTACGACTCATTGATCGCCAATAATTTTATTACCAAAGACTACGCCGACGCGCTCAAAGCGCTCGACCAAAAAATTATAGAGTTGGATACTCCCGACGCGCCCACAGAAGCGCAGCGACTCGAGCTTATTAAATACCTCGAGCTTAAGAATCATATCGGCGACAGATTGTATTCGGATATTTTTGCCCGTAGCCGCGAAATTGAAGAACGTCGCACTCTCGCCGTGGACAAAACTCTAGCGCGCTACCGTGAGCACACACAAAAATTAAACGAAATCATCAAAAACATTAGTGAGCGACCAGGGGTTGCGGAGATCTTGGACGAACGAGCACTGCAAGAGCTCGAATTAGAAAACAAAAAAAATGAAGCGGAAAACTTGCGAGATTTTGAAAAAGAATTTTTAGGCGGCATGGATTCTGAGCTTCGCCTCGTCACAGAAAAAAACAACCGTGGCTTTGCGCGCCTAGAAGAAATCACAGGGGAGAAGAATCTAGACCAAACTTTTGCAACATTTGATTCTCTAGATGAAGAAAAGCAAAATATTTTGATAAACAAACTGCGGGATAAATTGTTCGACGCGATTCTTGAGGGTGAAGGTCAAGCACAACTCAGATCCCCCCGCGAAGTTGTCCCGTGGCACATGCATCGGCCAGTGGACCTAACCACATACTGGCAAGCCATGGATTTTTTGACGGGACAAGAGATGAAACAAGCGTTACCGGGCTGGAAAGAATCTGGCGCACCCACCGCAGAAATCGAAAAAAAACTCGCCACCGTCAAGTCACAAGGCCAAGCCTTTAGACGATTGTTTGGACGAGAACGGATTATAGACGCAAAAACTAAGCGACCAAAGCCGGGTAGTTTTTGGGCTGCCTTTGAAACCCGCAAGAGTGAGGACGCGAGTGGGGTCACTGAGCAACGCAAGAAAAATCGTCAGGAACTTGCAGCCCTGTACGAAAAAGAGGGTCCGATGCAGCGCGTCATCGCGTTTAGCGGAGGCAATGGGTTCGCCCTGGTAGAGCGTGTGGCAGGCAAAAAGGGCGAGTACGAACACATCACTCAAATACTCGGCACCGCACCCCCGGGTCTCAAAGAAGGCATGGTCAGCCGCGATTTTCCGCAGTGGCTTACCCGCATTGTTAGTCAGGCGTTTCGTTAGCATCTGGTAAGATACGGGCATGTCCAGTGCCTTTGCAAATGCGCTAACCCAACTTAGAACTGCTGCAGCGCTTGCCGGCGTGAGTGCGGATGTTTTACGTCGGCTCGAACACCACGACCGCATCGTGGAAGTTTCGCTCCCATTGTTACGAACGTCCGGAAATTCGATGACGATGGGACAGCCCACGGGCCAGTTAGAAATTTTTACAGGGTACCGTGCCCAACACAACAACGCGCGCGGCCCGTACAAAGGCGGAATCAGATTTCATCAAAATGTTTCGCTCGACGAAGTCAAAGCGCTCTCCCTGTGGATGACACTAAAAACCGCGGTCGCTGATATTCCCATGGGTGGCGGTAAGGGTGGCGTCATTGTTGACCCCAAAACACTCGCTCCCGACGAACTCGAAGCGCTCTCCCGCGCCTACGCCCGCGGCATCGCCGATGTCATTGGCGTTGACAAAGACGTGCCCGCTCCTGACGTCAACACGACCCCACAAATCATGGCCTGGATCCGCGACGAGTACGAAAAATATGTCGGCCACGCTGAGCCCGGTGTCATCACCGGCAAGCCGATCGAAGCCGGCGGCAGTGAAGGCCGCGATGTCGCCACCAGCGAGGGCGCAGTGTATGTCTGGCAACAAGCCGCTCAAAAACTCGAGATGCTACCCGAAAAAACACGAGCTGCGATTATTGGATTTGGTAATGCTGGATCATTTTTAGCACTCCGGTTACACCAATTGGGTTTTAAAGTCGTCTCCGTCTCGGATTCTAAGGGTGGCATTTTTGCTCCGGCTGGTTTGGACATCCCCGCCGTAATCGAACACAAGAAACAAACCCACTCAGTTATCGGTTTTACAGGAGCACAAAGTAATTCCGTACAAAATATTTCTATAGACGAACAACTTGCGCTGGACGTTGAGCTGCTCTGCCCCGCCGCATTAGAAAACCAGATTACAAAAGATAACGCGGCGACTGTCCGTGCGCGCGCTATTCTCGAGCTCGCCAACGGACCAACTACGCCAGAGGCCGACGCGATGCTTGAGTCAAAAAATATTGTGGTGATCCCGGATATTTTGGCGAACGCCGGCGGCGTTACCACGAGCTACTTTGAGTGGGTGCAAAATCGAGAGGGGACACACTGGACGCGTGAGGAAGTTTTCAAAAAACTGCAAGAAAAAATGACTGCGGCGTTTGAGGCCGTCTGGCAAACCTCCCAAGAAAAAAAGATTTCTCTGCGAAAAGCCGCCGGCGTGGTCGCCGTGATGCGTTTAGCTGCTGCGCTAAAATAAGTAGTTGTGGTCCAGTAGTTGGCGTGCTGGATTGATAGAGTTCGCGCAGACGCTGTGGTCTGCTAGCATGCCAAGACTTTATGCATAAACGTCTCAATTGGCTTGTAAATTGGCGTCGCTGGCGCTCCTGGCTACAACTTAAGCCCCACAACGAAATTATCGCTGTGTCCTGGTTTGCCACGCTGCTCGTGATTGCGATTTTCTTTACCGTATGGCGACCGGCGCTAGATCCTGATTTGTTTTGGCATGTTCGCTCCGGCAACGATATTTTAAAGATGGGCATCCCTCGCACTGATTGGTACTCGCATACATTTTCTAGTTTTCCGTGGGTGCACCACGAGTATGCGCAGGATGTTGCGATGGCACTGATTTCTAAGGTGGGTGGATTGCGACTGGTGTCGGTGTATTACGCACTCATAGTCACGGCCGCATACACTCTGGCACTGCGCTTTGCCCTTCCGCCCAAGCCACGCCTGGATTGGTCGTGGGTTTTGATCGCGGGTCTGCTCATCGCCGTGTTTTCGCAACCGTTTCTGGGTGCCAGGCCCCAAATGTTTACGTATTTGTTTTTGTTACTGACCGTTGGGATTGTCCAGCGCTGGCGTGAGAATCACCGCACGCGTTGGATCTGGATATTACCGATTTTGTTTGCTGTTTGGGCCAACTGGCATGGCAGTTTTGTGGCTGGACTGGTTGTGCTTGGTTTGGCCTTAGGAATTGCCCTGTTGGAAGTTTTGGCGCGACCCGCTCACACCTGGGGGTCGGCTGTTCGTCCATTATTTGGCCTTGTACTAGCGTCACTCCTGGCAGGAGTTGCAACTCTCGCCAATCCTTACGGCACTGGTGTTTGGATCGAGGCAGTACGAACCCTCGGAGATAAAGATCTGCACCGTAATATCGTCGAATGGTTTGTACCGGACATCAACGGCTCCAATGGACTCGTATTTTTTGCAGTGAGCGCCGTGCTGATGGTGGCCCTCGCCCTCAAAAAAACGCGCGTCGACTTATTTTGGCTTGGACTTGTCGTGATTTTTTGGATTTCTGGGTTGACCGCAGTCAGAAACATGCCGATCTTTTATTTATTTGCGGTTCCACTCGTTGTGATGTCGGTTTGGGAATTTGCTCCACACACGCTACCAAAAGTATTGCGCGTATGGCCGGTATTGGTTGGTATTACGCTGGCAGTTTCTGTAGGAATTGCGGCGACCGTCCCATTTGAGCAGCTTTGGACCGTAAACCGCAACCCAAAAGTATTTGAGCAAGGAAAATACCCGGTTGGCGCAGCCCAGTTTTTAGCCGAACACGACGAGTATTCTACCAGCCGCATCTTTAATGAGTACGCCTGGGGCGGCTATTTGTTGTATCAGGTCCCCTGGTTTAAAACTTTTATTGACGGCCGAATGCCAAGTTGGGAAATGGATGGCGTCCGGGTCATAAATGAGTACTTTGTCATTGACCGAACAGAGGAGGGCTGGGAACAAAAAATGACTAACTACGAAATCGACGTTGTGGTGGTGCGTCCGGACCATCGCCTTGTGGGAAAGTTAAAGACGGACAATCGTTTTGAGGAAGTTTTCCGCGATGACTTTGCGGTGATTTTTGCTAAGAAGAGCCTCGCGCTGAGTATTTAACTGGCTGCAGGCATACCAGCTTCTCTCTCGGCGACCGCTCTCTCGTATGATTCACACTATTGTGCATAAGTAGTCTTGACGTTCGGTTTTTGTTCGGCTACAATGACCCCTATGAACGAACAGTTGTCTCAACTTCTGCTTCCAGCGGATGCCACACGAACACTTTTTCAACGACGCATCCGTACGTACACAAGAAAGCTCGCCGAGATGGAGCACTTTCTTGATCGTCACCTCGTGCTCTCCAACGACTTTAGTGAGCAAAATATTACTATTAATCGCTACTGGCAATAATTGTATGAACCACACGCTTACCAAAAAACAAAAGCTAGTTCTGGACTATATAACTAAATTTCTAGAGGCCAAGGGTTTTGCGCCCTCATACCGAGAAATCGCCAAGCATTTTTCTCTGTCCTCAGTTGCTACTGTCCACCAACACATAGAGACACTACAGGGCAAGGGATACTTGGATTCAGCAGGGAATAAGGCGGGCACGCCACGTTCTCTTGGTCTCACAAGCAAAGCACGTCCAGTCATGAGCGAGGGTGTCGCTGAGATTCCACTGGTTGGCCTCATCACAGCCGGATTGCCTATTGAGGCGCTCGTCGAGCACGAGCAGCTCAAAGTACCCAGCAATCTTGTGGGGCGCGGCCGCTATTACAGTCTTCGAGTAAAGGGTGAGTCCATGATCGAGGATGGAATCTTTGATGGAGATTATGTGATCGTTGAGGAACGCGACCGCGCCGATGATGGAGAAATTGTAGTCGCACTATTAGACAATCAGTTCGCTACGCTTAAGAGGTATTACAAAGAGAAAGATCATATTCGACTCCAGCCCGCTAACTCATCAATGGAGCCTTTTCGAGTAAAAAATGTAGCGATTCAGGGGCGGGTAGTTGGCTTGATCAGGCGATATAGGTAATTGCGTCGTTTTACAATTTGTCGCGCTTATAGAGCTGAGGGGAGGCACTCTCCTGTTTATCGTGAGCGCGGTGTTAACGGGAGAGGCAGTACCTAATCCTTAATTGGTGGTTGGCACGCGGTCTTCCATAGCTTCCCCTTGGAAGGCCGCTCACAACCCCCAGAAAGAAAAACCTTATGTCCCATTATCTTATTACCTGGAAGTCCATGCAACCTCAGACCACCCGTTCGTGGCAAGACCTGATGGTCGCTGGCACACTCGTCTTTGTAGTAGCTCTCTTTGTAGCACTGTCGGTCTAGGCCAACTAGAACGCCTCAGCCTCGCGTGCCGCAAACTCAGCGACGGTCTCGGGCTTCATAGCAGTTTTTACGACTAGCTCATCTACTCTAACTTCGCTGGCGGTAATTTCGACAATTTGGCTTCGCGAAATCACCAGCATTTGTTTCCACAGACTTTGTAAAACCAATGGGGTCCTAACCCAAAGTGCAGTGATTTGCCCCGTTTCAGTTTCTAGTTTGTACATATTGACGCGACCTAACATGCGTCGTCGCTCTGTAAAGACGTCTTTACCCATTAGTTCGCCATAGCGATTAGGCTCAAGTGTTTTTCCTTCTAGCACGGCAGCATCTTGAATTTGCAGATCGTTGTCCGATACCGCAAGAGCTTTCCAGGGTAATAATAGCGGTCTACGAAAAATACTTAGTCGACTCAGACGCACTGCTACAATCTCAATCTTTTTGTAGTCCACCACACAGTTTTCAATGTGTGACCCCGGCATAGTTGCGATATCGCGCCGACGTAATTCCTCAATGGTGAGGAACATTGCGTTAAATCTTTATGTCGTCGAGCGTAAATCCCTTGTCAGACAAACTGCGCACAACCCGTGATTCATGGAGCGGCTTGATGACAACGCGCCGATTGGGCTCTTGTCCCAAACTTTCCGTAGTAATCTCCTTGTTTTCCTGCAGCGCCACGTGGACCAGTCTTCGCTCAAAGCTGGTCATGGGTCGTAAAATAACCAAATTGTCTGTGCGTGTGGCTTTTTCTGCCATTTCCTTGGCAAGGAGCGTCACGGCATCTTCTTTTTGTGCTCGATACTTATTGACGTCGACTTTTGCAAAACACGGTCGGCCGGTTTTTGCGGATACAAGGAGGCGAATCACATATTGAAGCGAGTGCAAATTGTTGCCTAGTTGGCCAATGAGATGACGCGAGTCTGGACTGTTGATGTTAACTTCTAGCGTAAAGCGCCCCTGCCCCGCTGGCACCATTTCACCACTAACTTCACCCTCGCACTGCATGCGTTTGAGCAGGTCTTCTGTTACTTCCTTTACGATGGTGAGTGTAGGAGATTCCATTTGGCTAATAATTGGTTATTTAACCACTACTTCCTCGACTTCAACGTGGGGTAAGGTCGGACGCGAAGCCGTTGTTCGCATAATAATCAATTGCTGGATGATTGCAAAGATTGTTGAGGCAAACCAATACAGGGCCAAGCCGGCTGGAAACGTATAAGCAAAATACCCCGTCAATAGTGGAAATATGTATGCCATGGCATTGGCGGTCGCAGCCGTAGTGTCTTTTGGTTTGCTTGGGTCTGCGTTCTTTTTGCGCTGTCGTATCAACATCCATGACTGAATAAATTGTGCCATGGCCGTAATGACCGCCAAAACTATATTGTGCGGCTGTGCGAGATCCACCGTTCCAAGAAATAAAGAGTCAAGCGGCAATGGTGGGTGACTAATAAATGGGTATAGGCGGTCGGCAAAATCACCCCCACTAATTGTCAGCCTAAAAACAAAAAATAAGGGGTAAATAAAAGCCGTCTGCAACAAGAGTGGCCCACACGACGCCAGGGGATTTACCTGATTTTTCTTATAAAACTCCATGAGTGCCTTGGTCTGCTGCTCACGGTCATCTTTGTGCTTTTCTCTAATTTCGTTGATGCGCGGTTGCAGATCTTGCATAGCCTTCTGCGCCCGGATTTGCTTGGCAGACAAGGGATACAAGATTAGCCGAACGATAAGCGTCACCACGATAATAGCAACGCCGAGGTCATGCCGCGGCAATACATTAACGATCCCAATTAAGAGATTAAGAAAAGGATCAACAAATATTGTTGTAAGGATGTTCATTTATTTTTTGTAGCTCGAGAGTGTTGAGTGATACTCATGAATTCCACCAGCAGACCAGGGGTGACACTTGATTAAGCGAACAAAAATCGCGGGAACTGCCAATATTCCGTCCGTGCGTAATCCATCTAGGGAAAACCCAGAGCAGCTCGGGTAAAAGCGACAAAAACCATCTGGATAATACCCCCGCACCCAACTGTGGTCAGGCGAAAGTACAAACCGATACAGGTGCACCGCGATTAGTAGGGGTAGGCCCAATAATCGACTTATGACGCGCAAAAGCGTCATATCTTTTTTACCAGTGACTGGATGGTTGCTTCAATTTCTGTAAATGGCAGGTCAAGCGCTGACCTTTTTACAATAATCATTATGTCGTGTGGTTTTTTTATTGATGCCAGCGTCTTGTGAAGTACGGCGCGGACCTGTCTCTTAATTTTATTACGGACAACAGCCTTCTTTGCCACTTTGAGCGAAACCACGACCGTGGCGCGCGAGATATTGCGACTAGATGGCACAAACTTAACAAAGAAATGCCGATTTCCGATACTCCGACCACGCCGCTGCACGGTTGTAATATCGCGCTGCAGCCGTAATCGCTGAGAACGCGGCAACATTACGTTACAAAATTACCCAACGGTTACTCGCGTGCGACCCTTGGTTCTACGACGACGAAGAACTCTGCGGCCACCCGTTGTGTGCATGCGTTGCCGAAATCCATGTCGTTTTTTTCGACGTGCTTTTTTTGGTTGATAGGTCCGTTTAGGCATACCGATCGCTAAAAACTGGCTTAAGTAACTGGGCGATACTATCGCTTTTTTTGCTGGCGGTCAATGACAAATATATGGTCCACAAAATCTGCACTGTTTTTAAACAAGCGCGTACACAATTTTGCCATTGTGGGATAAGTGCAAATGTGCACTTGGCTCTATCCAGCCACAAACAAGGCCTTTATTGGATCTTTTCCACAATGATGCTAACTTCTAGTTCGTTACTTCTAATACTTCTCACCACATATTTTATGGATCAAGACAAGATTTGGCAGGCAGTATTAGCAGAATTAGAACTCACCATCAGCAAGGCAAATTTTACGACTTGGTTCAAACATAACACGCTCAATAAGGTCGAGGGTCACGAGGCCACGATCGGTGTTCCTAATGCCTTTACTAAAGAGTGGCTACAGAACAAATATCACAAACATATTGTCAAAGCGCTTAAGAATGCCTCGAATAACGAACTCTTCCAGGTCAAATATGAGCTAGGATCTCACCTGGTTAGGCCCTCACCCATACAGCCGGTGGTAACGCCACAACAAAACATAATGCAACCCTCGGTTTTGCCTCAAAAAACCGCCGTTGTATCACCAGCCCCTACAATTCAGGTGACGGTGGATGGCGACACGAGTCTAAATCCTCGCTACACGTTTGATACGTACATTGTGGGGCCCTCCAACGAACTCGCGCGCGCCGCATGTTACTCAGTCTCATGTAATCCTGGCACGCAGTACAACCCATTGTTTATTTACGGGGGAGTGGGTCTTGGTAAAACCCACCTTATGCACGCAATTGGTAATGAGGTTAAAAAACGTTTTCCAGAAAAGCGAGTTCGTTACGTCACCAGCGAACGCTTTACTAATGAATTTATTGATTCTATTAGCAACCGCAATAGCAATTTTAAGACGCGCTATCGCGATATAGATATTTTAATAGTTGATGATATCCAATTTATTGCTGGCAAAGAACAAACTCAGGAGGAATTTTTCCATACTTTTAATACGCTTTACGGAGAAAACAAACAGATTGTGTTATCGAGTGATCGTATGCCGAAGGCCATTCCAACCCTCGAAGATCGCTTAAGAACGCGTTTTGAGGGCGGTATGATTGCGGATATTGGTGCACCTGAACTTGAGACAAGAATGGCTATCTTACGAGAAAAATGCCGTTTAAAGGGCTACGAGGTGCCTAATGAGGTCGTCACTTATATCGCCGCAAATATTCAACACAATATTCGCGAACTTGAAGGAGCATTAAATCGTGTAGTTGCGCACTGTCAACTCAAAAACGTACCGGCCACACAAGAAATTGCTAAGTCCATACTCACTAATATCCTTAGTAATCCACGTCGCCGTGGCATTTTACCCCGCCAGATTATTGAGACTGTCGCGCAGTTCTATGATTGCAATATCGATGATCTTTTAGGCGCCTCCCGGAAAAAAGAAATTGTTCGACCACGACAAATAGCTATGTTTTTAATGCGAGAAGAGATTAAGGCGAGTTTTCCGCTGATTGGTAACGAGTTGGGTGGCCGTGATCACACTACTGCTATGCATGCTACTGACAAAATTTCTAAAGAAGTAGAAAAAGATGAGTCCGTGCGACAAGAGTTAGATTTGATTCGTCAGCGATTGTACGTTCCGTAGTAAAAGTAGTCTGCAAAACATGTGTGTACTAACGGGAAAAATTTAGTACAACTTGTAACAAACCTGCGAAAAAGAAAACCCAAAAAACACAACCACCACTGTAGACACCCGGTCAAGACAAATTTTATCCAGATTCTGTAGGGCCTTAGTGCAGATTTTCGTCGCAGTCCATACACACAAAGGTAGTCAGAAAAAACCAAAAAAATAAGTAGGGTGGTTAAAAAATAGGCATCTGGTTTATTTTTCCCCACTGTCCACAGTTCTATTACTACTACTTCTTATTAAGTAAATTACATTATCAACATCTATGAAACTCGCCTGTACACAAGAAAACTTAAATAGAGGATTGAGTATTGTTGGTCGTATGGTCAGTCGTAATTCTACGTTGCCAGTTTTGGGGAATGTATTACTCAAAACAGAAACGGGCGGACTCCGACTAACTGCAACAGATCTTGAATTAGGTGTGAGTTGTTTGGTGGGCGGTAAAGTCGAAGAAAAAGGCGAAATTACGATTCCAGCACGTCTTTTAACTGACTACATTAATCAACTACCTAAAGAGCGTGTCGCCCTAAGTGTTGAAGGAAAAGAGCTGCAAGTCAGCTGTGAGACCAGCCGGGCGCAGATAAAGGGCATCAGCGCCGACGAATTTCCATTGATTCCAAAGGTTGAGTCTGCTTTTGAAGTAACAATACCGGCGAGCGAGTTTAAACTTGCAATCCAGCAGGTAGCCTTTGCGGCAGCCCACGACGAGTCGCGACCGGAACTGACTGGTGTCTTGGTTAATTTTTCGGAAAAAGCATGCACGCTCGCGAGCACGGATAGTTTTCGTCTAGCAGAAAAAACAATTTCATGTAAAAACTCTGCCGGCGCGAGACAGGTTATTATACCGAGTAAAACATTAATCGAGCTTGCTCGTATTTTAGAAGATGAGGGCAACGTTGCAGTGCGCCTCTCAGAAAACCAGGCACTTTTTACTTATCAAGATGTTGAATTAATATCTCGACTTCTTGAAGGTCAATATCCTGAGTATAAAGATATTATTCCAGCAGAGCTCATAACGCGCGCTGAGGTAGCACGTGAAGATTTTATTAATGCTGTTCGTGCCGCAGGTATTTTTTCTAAATCTGGAGCCCAAGATGTGCGCTTAGGACTAGATGCTAGTAAAAAAGCAATCCTACTCAAAGCAGATGCAAGTCAGGTTGGTGGCCACACGCAAGAAATACCTGGAAAAATTGAAGGCCCAAAAGACGAAGTGGTTTTTAATTTCCGCTACCTCTTGGAGGGTTTACAAGCTATTCCAAGTGATCAAATTATTTTTGAAACTGGTGGTAGTAGTAGTCCTGGTAAATTGAGTTCTTCTAAAGATAAAAATTACTTGTATATTCTCATGCCCATAAAAATGTAGGCGTGACGCTCTCAACACTTACACTAGAAAACTTTCGTAACCACCAACAGACAACTATCGCGTTTTCTTCCGGTACAACGATTTTAGTCGGTAAAAACGCTGCCGGAAAAACAAATATTCTTGAAGCCCTACATTTCCTAACTAGTGAACATTCTTGGCGAGCATCCAAAGAGATGTATCTGATTGCACTTGGAAAACCACACGCAAAAGTAAGTGCCAGCTACGTAAAAAGTGGCAATAAGCGAGAATTAATTGGTTTTATGACGACCAATAATGGACGAACCACAAAACAGTGGCGACTACAGGGGGCACCAACAACATCCCAAAAAATTGCTCACGAAATTCCGTTAGTCGGCTTTAAGCCAGACGATTTAGATGAACTTATTCATGCAGCCCAAGCACGCAGAGGCTGGATTGACCGAATTGTGAGATTAACTGAGCGAGACGCGCAATCCACGTATAGTAAATATCGTCGGGTATTACAACAACGCCTTGCCGCCCTACAACAATTACAAAGTGGACAAATAGTTGATCTGCGTTCGCTTAACGAACAGCTAGTACAGTACGGCTCCATAATTAGTACGTGGAGAGTTGCTGTAATTAATAAAATAGCAAAGATGTTTACAGAAACATTCCAAAAGATTTCTAGTGGTCAAGAAAAAATTAACATCGCATTATACGCACAAGAAGTTCCCGCGGGCCTTACGACAATCGGCGACTGGCAAAAAGCATATCTAGAAGTCCTCCCAGTACTGGAACAGCGAGAGATCGCGGCGACTCGCAATTTATTGGGACCACAGAGAGATGATCTTATTATCACAAAAGAATCCCGGCCGATGCGCGAGATTGGGTCGCGTGGCGAGTGGCGCACGACCATCCTAGCCCTTAAAATTTGCGAACTTAACTTTATAGAAGCAAAACTGGGTGAACGGCCGCTTTTGTTTATAGATGATGTTGTCTCGGAGCTGGATGAACAACGGCGCCATACCCTCACTAGTGTATTTTCTCAGCAACAAACAATTATTACAACGACACACCTATCAGAACTACCCAAAAAAACACTGGAAACCAGTCAAATTTATGAGGTTTGTGATGGAATTGCTACGCCGGCCAAAAAAACTGAAGTATATGCAGGGGCTTAACACTGACATAACAAACTTTGCCCGCCGTCACAATTTACGGCGAGGGGTAGAAGCGGCTGCGATTATTAAGGCGACAAAAACTGTCCTCCCAAAGTGCCTACCCCCTACTATTATTAACGACGTAATTGTTGAATCGTATGCAAACAATACCCTCTCACTATCTGCGCCCAGCGGATCTGCACTTGCCACACTAAGTTTTTACCGGCCAAAAATTCTCGTGGCGCTCAATACCACACTGGGCCAACCTATTATTGAGCGAGTCGTTACGCGAGCCCGACTAGACCCGTAAGGTTTTTTCTACAGCAAGAATAAAAACAGTTGCACCACCAGTGCGGAGCGCGGCTGCACCAAGGGGTAGTTCCGGTAGCCCCGCTTCGGTCGCAAGCGGTGCCTCAGTATCTGCACTAACGAGAGAATTCTTTTCGCTACCCACTGTCGTAACAATAGAGAGTAGTTTTTCGACACGTTCCTCAGCTAGTCCCAGAAGTAACGTTATGTTTTTCTTCCGCAAGAAACCGCCACGTGAGCCAATTCGGGTAAGAAAAAATTTTTCAGCAAGTAAGGCGTTAGTAAGTGTTCGCTCAACATCCCGATTGGCTATAATGATGGCTAATTTTGAAGTCATACTAGGGTATCGTTACGCTGGTAGTTGTGTTGTTTGTATTGCCGGCCGCGTCAGCCACGGTTAGTGTGATTGTATACGTACCTGGCGCGTACGTGTGGGATGCGGTGACCCCACTTGCGCTAGCGCCATCGCCAAAATCCCAAGAGTAACTGACTACGCCAACATTGTCGGATGACCCGCCACCGTCAACATTTACTATTACCCCTGCAGGACTCATCGATAGTACGGCTGTCGGCGGCGTGCCATCAACTTGGACTTGTATATCAATAGAAGTCTCGGCCTTGCCGCCATATTTGTCGGTCACATTTGCGGATAACGTATGAAAACCATTAGAAGTGCTCGGAGAAAATGTTACCGCAAAGGGTTCACTGGCCGTTGACCCGACCACAGTTCCATCTAAAGAAAACGTGACCGAACCAAGTCCAGCCACAGCAGTAACGCTGGCTACCACTGTAACGTTATTACTCGTAACAATAGACCCAGCCGAGGGCTGAATTATAGAAATCTTGGGTTGAACTTCTGCAGCACCAAATGGACTTGTTTCTTTGGGTGGCTCGCCATCTTTTTTCTTGTGACCCTTAACCGCGGCTTCCCAGTTTTTGTACATGGGATCTGATTCTGGGTTGCTTGGGTATGGACCTTGCGGATTATCTTTTTCTACATAGTGCAAAATACTGTGATACTCAGTAAACTCTTTTTCCTCGACATAATTTTCTGGTAAGTCAGCCGGCGCGCGCTTACCATCAATCTTGCTAATGCGAATTTTTTCGCCCTTACCGCCCGGTTTACCTGCCAAGACCGGCTTACCAGCGGGGATCGACTCGGGGTCTGCATACCATTCTGCCTCGGTATCTTTGAGGGCGTTTACCATAAACTCATGAAAAATTGGCCCAGCCGAAAAAGAGCCATCGCCACCGGGGAATGGTTTGTTGTCATTATTGCCGACCCAAATACCCGTTGCGAGCTGAGGTACATACCCGATGGCCAGTCCGTCTGTGTTGTTTTCTGTAGTACCGCTTTTTGCTGCAACCTTACGGTCAGGCAATGTCAGTGGTCCACCCGCGCCAAAAATCGGAGCGCGCGCTCCATCGTCCGATAGTACGTTGTTTAATGTCAGCGCAACATTACGATCCATGACTTGTTCGCCGTCGGTTTGTGTCCACTCCTCCAAAATCTTGCCACTGGGGTCTTCTACTTTAATGATGGCGGTGCGTGGGACCTTGCGACCTTCATTACCAAAGGTACTAAAGGCATAGACGTGATCAACGAGTTTTATCTCACCAGCACCCAAACCGATTGCCAAGCCGTAACTATCTCGATCATTTAGATCGCTAACGCCTAGTTTATGCACAAAATCCAGTACATTATCTAAGCCTGCCAAATATGTCGTCTCAACGGCGGGGATGTTGAGTGACATCTGAAGAGCGCTGCGCATGCTCACAAAACCACGCTGTCCCTTGTCATAATCAAGCGGCTTATAGTTGCCACCAAAATCTGTTACGAGGTCATGCAGCATAGTTGACGGTGGGTAGCCCTTTGCAAATGCTACTGCGTACTCATACGGCTTAAAGGAGGAGCCAACCTGTTGCATGCTTCGTGGAATGTCGACACTACCGTCGATTTCGTCAGAAAAATAATCTCGTGAGCCAACATACGCCATAACCTGTCCAGTTTTTGGTTCAATCGCGACAAGGGCGGCGTTTTGGGCACCATACTGTTCCTCATTGCGCTTTGCCCCTTCTCGAACAGCCTTCTCAGCAATTTCTTGCAGCTTTGGATCCAGTGACGTTGTTACTTTTAGGCCACCGCGCTCAACAACGTTCTCGCCATATTTTTCTACCAGCAGCTCCTTAACCCAAAATACAAAATGAGGGGCTTTTATTTCAATTTTTTGTTTGGTAAACGCCAACTCTTCTTTTTGGGCATCTTCCATTTCTTCCTGAGTGATCATGCCAAGTTTTTCCATTCGCTCTAAGACAAAATCTTTGCGCCCAAGCAGTTCCTCTTTATTAGGACCAAACGGCGACAAACGTGTTGGACTTTGTGGTAACGAGGCTACGAGTGCCGACTCGGCGAGCGTTAATTCCTTGGCTTCTTTATCAAAATAAGTTTGCGCAGCGGCCTCAATACCATAAGCATTTGACCCATAGGGAATTTCGTTGAGATATAGCCCTAATATTTCGTCTTTAGAAAATTTTTGTTCGATCTCAATGGCGAGGATTACCTCTTTAACCTTGCGTGTGAGTGTGCGCTCGCTGGTAAGGATGGCATTTTTGACCAATTGTTGTGTGATCGTTGAGCCTCCTTGGACGGAACCCCCCGTAAAATTGTTATAGACGGCCCGCAAAATACCACGGAAATCTACGCCATGGTGCCGGTAAAAATCATCGTCCTCAATAGCGACCGTCGCCTTTTTTACATTGTCTGGTATTTCCTCAAATGGAATGCTGGTGCGCCGCTCTTCGCCAAAAATCTCAAAGAGGATTGTTTTGCCATCCCGTGCGTAAATTTTTGTTGACTCGTCAATGGGTCGGTTACGAATACCATCAGCCGTTGGAAGATCTTTTGCAAAATAAGCGAACGCTGATCCTACGACGATGATCATAAATACAACCAGGGCAATGCTGATACGCACTGCCATTTTCGTAATTTCGGTTTTGCGTCGGCTTTGTCGCAAGCGTCGGCTTGCTACATGATTAGCTAAGTTACTCTCATTACGTGAGGTAGCTTGTTTTTCTAGACGACGTGTTCGAGCCCAACGGCTTCTCTTAAAAGCTGCAGTCATAGCGTTTTAGACGTTTAGAGTCGACTAACCATGTCATAGTATACACACATTGTCAACGCTGTGGCGTATTGCTGTAAGGACGATGGCGTATGGCGAGAGCGCTACGGGCATTCAAGTGGGGCCTGGGCTTAACGAGACATTGCTAAGCATTGACAGATGGTACGAGAGCTTCATCATTACGTGAGCAACAACAAATATCTATATGTCAGGACACTCCAAGTGGGCCACAACAAAACGGGCTAAAGCCGTGAGCGACTCGGCGCGAGGAAAGCTTTTTACCAAGCTCTCCAATTTGATTACCGTTGCGGCGCGGCAAGGAGGTGGAGACCCCTCCGCCAATCCAACATTGCGTTTTTTGATGGAAAAGGCGCGCGAAAACGATGTGCCCAATGAAAATATTTCTCGGGCAGTAAAACGAGGGACCGGCGAAATTGCTGGAGCCGCTGTAGAAGAAATTACCTATGATGCTGTCGGACCTGAGGGAGCAGCAATTATTATTGAAGCCATTACGGACAACAAGAACCGAACCATTGGCGACTTGCGACCCCTTCTACAAAGATTTGGCGCAAAACTTGCTGAGGGCAGTAGTCAGCGCTGGCAATTCTCACGCAAAGGAGTTTTTGTGGTTACGGTGTTGCCGCATGCGCGCGAGGAAGCTGAACTCGCGGCAATTGATGCCGGGGCCGACGACGTGCGCGAGATAGATGATGGCCTTGAGATATTGACTGCGCCAAATAAGGTCAGTGCTGTTCGTGCTGAGTTAGAAAAAAAATACACTGTTGGGCCGGCAGCGTTTGATTACATCCCACAAACCACAATGAAATTTTCTTCGGACGATCTAAGAAAGGCGATGGCCGACCTACTCACAGAATTAGATGAGCGTGATGATGTCCAAAATGTGGCCACAAATTTTTAACGCAGATTATTTCTACGAGCATGCGTGTCATCGCAATTGACCCCGGCATAGAACGAACGGGCTATGCCCTCGTAGACATCGATGGTCACGATATGCGCGCGCTGGAATATGGATGTATTAAAACAAAAGCCGGCTTACCGCTTGAGGAAAGACTTTTAGAGTTACAAAAAGATTTACGCCATTTAATTGTCACACACTCACCAGAATCAGCAGCGGTCGAGCGCTTGGTGTTTGTGCACAACACAACGAGCGCGCTGGCAGTAGGTCAAGCGCGAGGCGTAATACTGCTGACACTCGGGGAGGCTCGGATTCCGTTGCACGAATATGCGCCAACAGAAGTTAAAAGGGCGGTTACGGGTAATGGTGGGGCGGATAAACTCTCCGTGGGGACCGCTGTTCGACTAATTTTTAAATTGCCCAGCATTCCACAGCCCGATGATGCGGCAGATGCATTAGCTCTCGCGGTGTGCCATGCTGGTTTGGTAAAACTGGTAAAATATGAACATGCCAAATCATAAACAAACTCCGCTCGGCGGGCGCCTTCTAGTCCGCAGCAAAAAACGGTTCTTAGGATCCTTGGGTATTTTAGGCCTCCTGGGAGTGATTGCGTTTATCGGGATTGTTGTTACCGCGACGAACGGCCATGTTGCAAAAGTGCACGCGCAAGCACCGGTAGACGAACCAACACTAGCGCCCACAACCATCCTGGTTGTGCAGCCCCAAGCCAACGCAGGCGAGGATCAGAATGGGTTAATTGCGCAGGAGTTGATTTTTGATGCCAGTGGGTCGGTTGTCCCGGATGGAAAAGTTGCCACCTATGAATGGACGTTTGATGACGGCGTAGCCTCACCCGGCGACATCGTTCGGCACAGCTATAAGCGCCGCGGCGAATATACAGTCACGCTTACTATGACCATTGAGGGCCAAATTTTTACCGATCAGGCAACCATAAAAATTTTTGATCAAAGTGTGGTTCTTATCACCGACCCGATCACCAGCGAGGACCAAGTTAATGAACTACGCCGACGGGCTGAGCGCGAGGATCGTTTATTAATCGTGATTGAAGATCGTACCGCCGGAACTGATTTTTTACGTGAGGACGAGCTCTCGCGTTTGTTGGTAGAAAGTGTAGAGGATATTGGACGGGCTGACATTATTGTTGACTGGACTACGGGAGACACCGGACTAAATGCACTATCAAAATTTGCACAATTAGTTCCAAGTCTAAGTACGCTTCAACTGGACGATAAGGCCGTTGTCACCTTAACGGACTCATTTGCGGTCATTTCTCGTATCGCACAAAGCACTTTTGATGTGTTGCGCCCACGGTATATTTTACTCACCAACGCTACGTCGCTAGACGCGGTCATTGAAGCGCCGACCGTAGATCAACTACTAGGACGCGTCCAAAAAACTGGTACGGAAGTAAAGTTAATTGGAACTTTTTCAGAGCGAGCCATAAAAGACCTCACGCCCCTAAACTTTATGTCGTTCTTGGTGAACTTCATGGTCAACAAAGGTGTGCCGGTCAACACAATTGTCCTAATTTTAATGTTGCCGATCATTGCGACAATATTTGCGTTTGCGCGCCAAGTCATTGGATTACGCGCTTTTGGAATCTATATTCCGACCATAGTAACGTTGTCTTTTTTGGCGCTCGGCCTGACCTACGGCCTAACCGTATTTTTTGTGGTGTTGGCCGTGGGGACACTTTTTAGATTTTTTCTCAGGAAGGTTCGCATCAGTTATATTCCACGACTAGCCATAGTCTTAACCATGATTTCATTTGCCATTTTGGGCTTGCTTGCGGTCGGCGCCTACACCAATCAGACAACATTTGTGGCCATCGCGGTCTTTCCTATTCTGATCATGGTTGCCCTGGCCGAGCAATTTGTCTCGGCACAAATTGAGCAGGGCTTTTTATCGGCGGCATTCTTAACTGGTGAGACGCTCATCTTGTCGATACTGACCTATTTGCTGGTGAGTTGGGATCCCTTCCAAAGCTTAATCTTGGCCTATCCAGAAATAATTTTCTTGACGATCGTGATTAACTATTTCTTGGGTCGGTGGGGCGGGCTGCGACTAACGGAGCTCTACCGTTTTAGACAGGTGAGACGGTTATCTAAGTTGCCGTAGCCAATCTTGCTGTCGCGCTAACGGTACAACACCATGGCCCGCAAACTCACAATCCTCGGCATGAACGCTCGCAACTTGCGCTTTTTGCGTCCCTACAACCGACGCAAGGCAATTCGCATTGCGGATGACAAGCTGCTTACAAAAAAAGTATTAGAGCAACACGGCATTCCCACGCAAAAAATTTACGCAGTGGTAACGCGGGCGCGGGATCTTCAAGGTTTTAGATGGGATCGCTTGCCGAGTTCGTTTGTGATCAAGCCCAATCGGGGCTTTGGGGGTGGCGGCATTATCGTTATCCGTCATCGCAAAAAGGTTTTAGCGGGTGAAGAACCCACGTATATTGCAGTCGACCGCACAGAGTGGCCAGTCTCAAAATTAAACGAACATATCCGCGATATTTTGGACGGACGCTTTTCGTTAACTAACTCGCCCGATATCGCGTTTATCGAAGAGCGCATCAAGCTCCATTCGGCCTTTGAGGCCGTAACCTATCGGGGGATTCCAGATATTCGCGTAATTGTTTTTAACCGCGTGCCGGTCATGTCGATGGTGCGTCTACCGACCGCCTCTTCACATGGAAAAGCAAATGTCGCTCAAGGTGCAGTGGCTGTTGGTATTGATCTAGCCACCGGGCGGGCCACTCACGCTATTGTTAAGAAGCCGCGTCGTGTTCGGATAGAAACTCACCCAGATACCGGTGCACCGCTGTTGGATTTGGTTGTACCTTTTTGGGATGAAATTTTACAAATTGCGGTCAATGCGAGTGAGGCCTCGGGCTTAGGGTTTATCGGAGTCGATATCGCCCTCGACCGTGACAAAGGGCCAATTATAATGGAGCTCAACGCACGTCCTGGACTGGAAATTCAAGTGGCCAACCTAGCGCCACTGGGCAGCCGCCTTGAGCGTGTTGAAGGTATTAAGATTACCGATACGCAACGGGGAATTCGTCTCGCAAAGGATTTATTTGGCGGTGACATTGATCGTCGCGTTGAAGACTTATCCGGTCGCCACGTCCTTGGAACGGTCGAGAACGTTGAGTTGGTAAGTCGCAGCGGCAAAAAAGTAAAAGCCCAGGCAAAAGTGGATACCGGTGCTGGATTAACCTCAATCGATGTCGACTTCGCCACAAAAATTGGCTTTACCAGTTTAAGGCCGCTTATAAAACAGTACGCACTCGATCAAGTCTTGACGGCGACCGAAGCCCGAAAGTTATCCAGTGAAATTCGCACAAAAATACTTACGGCCTCCTCAGAAATTATTGGCACGGTATTGATCCACTCAAGTCACGGATCTACCTTTAGATTGGTTATCCCAATTACATATTACTTAGCTGACACAAAGATCTCGACCAGGGCAACGGTAGTTGAGCGTGCGAGCTTGGAGTACCCCATGATTATTGGGCGGAGGGACCTTCAAAACTTTTTGATTGATCCAGCGCTCGAGCGCGGTCGTAAGTGACGAGCGAGAACCCCAAAAGCCAAGAACATAGCAAGTAATAGCGGGGGTGTTACAGGACTTCCCGTTGGAACAAGCCCGGCTCCCCCCAGATCAGCACTTGAGCGGGGTGCCAAAACCAATTGCTTGCCACTGCGCAGTACAACCCCAGTCACCTGAACGGCCGTGTTTTTTGGTGGTGCTTTGGATGTTATTCCACTTCCGGCACGAACACTGACCAACATCGTGTCATCGCCCTGCTTCACTTTAAAAGACAGACCACTTCGCTGACTTACGGTGCCGCCGAGTGTGACGAGGCGCCCAATGTCATCATCGGAGATCGCGCTGATACCTTGCTTGCTAACCGTTACTGGTTTTTTTCCAATAATTTTTGGGGCACTACTCAAAAGAAGGCGTGGCATGTCTCGATAGATTGCAGTTTTACCAACTAATTCAACTTCTTGTCCGACCGTGATGGTATTTTTTGAGTCCAGTTTGAAATCGAGCGGTAGTTTTACCAATAATCCACCAGAAGAATCTTGGACGTGAAAATTCTTAGGGAAAAATACGCCCACGGGAGTCACAACAACGCCGCGTACCATTAGAACTGTTCCCGCTGGTAGCTCGATCACTTTTTTAATGGAGTCTACTAAAAGAGCGCCTACGGTATCTTGGCTATCCGCGCTTTCCTCCAGGACCGTGGCCTCTTCATCTGGCGTAGAACTGCCATTGCCTGGAGTCGGCACTGGTGGAACCAGAACATTCTTGACCCCAGGGGTTGCCTGCGTTGTCCAGGCAAAGCCAGAGGCAAATCTACTCCAACTGTGTCCCTCGCTTGCGGCCGGATACAATACCGTATCAGTGACTTGCTCTGTTCCATTATTAGTAAAAAGCAATCCAACAGAATCCCCCGTATTATTTAGGGTAATTCCCGTCTGGGCTGGCCCAAAGGTCAAAAAACCTCCCGCTGCAAGATCACCGCTCAATAAAAATTCATCACCAACTAGGTCGCGCAACAATAATCCGTTGAGATTGACAGGAGCCGCTCCGGTATTTTCTATCTCAATAAACTCGGCGTCATCACTACCGGTGGCGTCTGGTAGTAATTCAGAAATCACGACGGTGGGTGGCGTGGGTGGCACAATAATCTCCTCCTCGCGCACATATCCAGCGGAGAGCCCTTTGGGGTCGGCGGCAAGTACATCAAGTTCGCCAGATATTTTTTTGATGCGCGAAAAAGAAATTTCACTGCCAGCATCAGCAGTCCAGCTGAAAGAATCACTGATAATTCCAGTCGGACCAGTAAGCGTCACACTATCAGCTGTGTTTGCGAATGAGAGATACCCTTGACTGGTAGTAACCACAACCAGCGCGGCTGGATCCAGCACTGAAGCTGCAATTCGCTGATCGTACTCGCCGGCATAGTCTTTATCGAGAATTAATGCGACTTGATCGGGTTCGAGCAGGGTCGTTGCTATGCCAAAAGGGAGCGGGCGGGCAAACGGGGCAATGGCCTGAATGACCCCCGAGTTATCCGAAAATCTAAAAAGGGACAGGTCCAGCACCGCATCACTGGTGTTAATAACTTCCACAAACTCGCCAGTAGCCTCATTTACGGCATTGGCTAGAACTTCTGTCACTGCAACCTCGCCAGGCTGTATGGGAGCGGGCGGGCTTGATTGAGCGAGAACTGGAGCTGCCTGTGTACAACAGACCAATGAACTTAACAAAAACTTAATAGTTGGGGCAATTGATTTATTCATGCCCACAATCATAATTGCTCAATCCTTAAAAAAAGATAAAATAAATGGCATGAAAACCTCTACCCTTGTGGCTTATATGTTGATAGGTGTAGCGATTGCCGTTGCTATCGCATTAGTTGTTGTTTTGGGACTCCAGGCACGAACACAAGTAACAGGTGGTGCAACCGCTTGCCCAATCACAACCGATGACAACGACGGCGACTGCGTGCCAAATAGCCTGGACTACTACCCCGACGACCAAAATCGATAGTCAGTGGGCAGTTAATCTAGCTTTGGGCCTTATTTTTGAAATCGTCGATTAACGGTGTGGCGGCAGGATCAACCCTTAGGCGTTCGGCCAATTTGAGTGCAAACCAATCTCCAAGCCATGTGGTGTGCAAAATTTTTGCGAGTCGGCTTGACCCCAGCAACTCGATTCGCTTAACGGGCCACGCAAGGCCGCGAGCTAACCCCTCCGTAATATCGAAATATTCTCTTACGCGCTTGTCGTCGTCCGGATCGACTAGCGTAAGCAGAAAAAAATAATCCGCACCGTCACCAAGAGCAGCCAACTCATTGTGGTTGGCCTCGGGCAAAACATTCCAAAACGCCGCGCGCTTAGCGGTTTCGTTCAATTTTATTTTCCAGTTGCGTGCGAGCACTGCGTTGTGTGTCGACGCGTACACCAATGGCAAGCGAACATCAATCGCCTCGGCCAAAGCTGCACCCTGATTCTCTAGCGTTCGGTCTTGGGCTATTTCCGCGGCTGCTTCCACCAGCGCTGCTTCTTGATCCCCGATAATCCCGGCCCTGGTGAGGATGGTGGCAAGTGCTGCTAATTGTGCGCCCGTATTAAGACGTGCAGGAGCATCAGTCTGTGGCAATAATACCGTCGACACTTTGCGCGCCTTTGCGCGCTTGGCTAATTCCCCGCCAGTTGTGACCACTGCCACGGATCGTCCGGCCTGTATTGCGGCATCAAAAGCGGAAAGTGCCTCGCGCGTGTCTCCCGAATGGGACATGACAATAATTAGAGCCTCGCCATCAGCCTCGTTTGGCAGATCAAATGAGCGGTGTACAAAAATATCCGGATTAAGATCGAGCCATGCATTGGCCAAATCCGCCGCCAAAGCCGAACCTCCCACACCACAAACCACCACGCGACTAAACTGTCGGGGCGCAGTAACCACAGCACGTGCAGCCTCCAAACCAACCGCTATTTGGTTTGGAAAATCGTAGACAAACTGTCTAAATTTTTCTGGGGTCACTGTGGCCATAATTACTCTAAGTCCGGGATATCGCGTCGCATCGCCTGTTGTTGTTTGTCCGTCAGTGGCGTGCCCTGACTTATCGCTGCGCCAATCTCTTGTTTGGTTCGCTCCTCCAACCCCGCTTGAATATCCAAAATCTTTTTCTCGGCATCATACGGACGGGGTAACTTGTTAAACTGAAATAATTCTGTGGTGCCGGCCGTTTGTACAAAAATTGTGCCGTAGTTCAAAAAAGTGCCAAAAATACCGCGCACCTTGCTGGAGACGTCTTGCACAGTAGACAAGTCGAGTTCGGCCACTTGGCGATTAAATAAGCTGCGTTGTTTTATCTCAACAATTCGCTCTGTCGTTAAGATCCAGACATCCAGATAGTAGTCGACAAATTTTATATACAGGTACAACCAACTGATCAGCATCGCAATCCCCGTCACTGCGGTCAAAATATCACCCACCACTCCCTCCCAACTGAGTCCAGCAAAACGTATGACCACAAACAATGCTACAAAATAAGCGCCAACCAGCGCCAATGTTGCCATCAAAGAATTAAACAGCACCACCCAATGTCTGCGTGTAAAAATTATTATTTTTTCATCGGGTCGTTGTCCTGGAAAAATTGAGCCTGCTTCGTGCATGATGTTAAATCAAAAATCTAGGAGATTAATTTAGAAGACCAACAATTGTTGTCGCGATCAGTACCCCCGAACCAATCAAAAACAGAGTCAACACGGGCCAAGTAAATTTATCGCCGTGAAAACCAAATTTAATAGCATGGTACCCGGCAAAAAAAGAATAGACGCCATAGAAAACCAAAAAAGCGCCCAAAACAAAAAAAATGATCAGGGTGGCGGTTGAATTTTGTTCGTACAGATCGAATGACATGGGTCTTTGGGGCAATAGTAGCGCTTGTGGCCGATTATTTCATCTTTAGTGGCATGGCGGAAGTCGCTGCGGGAGATACCGGTGCAGGCAGCCCAAGATGCTGAAATGCCTTGGCGGTGGCGACGCGTCCGCGCGAGGTTCGGTCAACAAACCCAGCTTGGATCAAATAGGGCTCAACCACATCCAGTAGGCTGTTTTCATCCTCAGCAATAAACGCGGCGATGGCATTGATGCCGACGGGCCCACCACTAAACCGCTCAACAATGGTGCGCAAAAATTGACGATCGAGTTCATCGAGGCCGGCGGCATCAACAGCGAGCTGATCCAACGCAGCCTTAGCTACGGCACCCGTGATACTAGGCAAACCAGACACCTCCGCAAAATCTCGCACGCGTTTGAGCAAACGATTGGCAATGCGCGGGGTCAGGCGGGTGCGTGATGCCAACGTCGCAATTGCGTCATCCTCAATAGTGATTTTTAAAATCTTGCTTGAGCGGCGAATAATCTCGGCGATATCCTGCTCCTCATAAAAATTAACCCTAAAATTTGCGCCAAAGCGATCGCGCAGTGGTGCAGACAACATTCCCACACGCGTCGTGGCGCCAATGATCGTAAATTTTGGAAGGTCTAGTCGGAGCGAGCGTGCACCCGCACCCTTCCCAACAACCAAGTCCAGCGCAAAATCCTCCATGGCGGGGTACAACACTTCTTCGATCGTGCGATGCAGCCGGTGAATCTCGTCGATAAATAAAATGTCGCGCTCTTTAAGATTGGCGAGCATAGCGGCGAGGTCGCCCTGTTTTTCTATGGCCGGACCGCTCGTCACCACAATATGAACATTCATCTCATGCGCGATGATGTGAGCGAGTGTAGTCTTGCCAAGTCCAGGTGGGCCGGACAACAGCACGTGCTCAATGGGTTCGTTACGTTTTTTTGCGGCGCTCAAAAATACGCGCAAATTTTTTTTGATCTGATTTTGGCCAATAAATTCTTCCAAAACTTTGGGGCGGAGCGTTTGCTCGAGCTTTCCTTCCGTAGCGCGAATATCTGGTTCAGTGACGCGCTCACGCATCGTCTTGCCAGTAGATGCGGCCGTTTTTGAGGGTTCGATCGTCATATTCCCGAGTATACCCTAAACGAACAAACTCGCCTCAAAATTGACGTAAAGGGTCAAATCTGGGAGGTTGGCGGCAGTTCGTTACAGAAATTGCAGCAATTGCAACTAAAGCGGAGGTGATAGAAGTTTGGTCACCTAGGAGCAACATAAGGAGCGACAAAATGGAAATCACATGGTCAAGAAAACTGCCTGGCGTTGCGCTCATAACGCTCAAGTGGCACCGGGACGAACGCGGTGCTTTTTTTGAGGCTTACCAGAGTGAGAAGCTTGCCGCCCAAGGACTGCCCGACTTTACTCCGCGCCAGTTGAGTGTGTCGGTCTCGAAGGCCGGCGTGGTGCGCGGAATCCATGCGGAGCCTTGGTCTAAGTACATCAACGTCATCTCTGGTGCGGCTGCGGCAGTGATCGCTGAGGTCAGACCTGACAACCCCAACTTTGGGACGCATGAAGGCTATATGTTGAACCCGCGCCGGGCGCTGTTCGTACCCAGGGGGTATGGGAATTCTTTCCAATCACTCAAAGCCAATACGATCTACTCATATCTATTTCCTGATGTTTGGAAGCCCGAGGATGCCAAAGAGGGCAAGTACCTGGGCATCGCCTACAACGACCCAGACCTCGCGATTTCCTGGCCGATCACTCCGGTGATTGTGTCAGAAAAGGACGCACACAATCCGACGCTGCGACTGTTGTTCCCGGATGCACCATTGTTTTCGGGACGAACAACGATCATTCCTACTTAGCTTAGTCCGCACATCGCAGTACTGTCGCTTACAGTGCAGTGCTAGAGGCTCTCACAATGAGAGCCTCTTTATCTATTTGACACAAAATCAAGTCCCTGCTACAGTCCTGTGTTCGTCAGTCCGTAATGTTCGTTTTATAAAAAAAAGGAGGTGCGCTTCCCGCGCGTCGTTTTTTTATTCAGACACTTATTTGCAACGTAGACTCGTCGGTTTAGACCTCTAGACAATCAATGGTGGGGAGGTACAAGGACGTGGTGGCTCTGTGGCTTGCCCACAGCTCCTGCTCCTGCGCCCCTTGATCTTCTTGCTTTGTCTAGAGCTCTATACTAGCGATTCTGGCGCCCACTTCCTTGGGCTATCTCCAAAAACTTCCCGTGTTGACTTGCACTACTTGCTGGTTTTGTTAGCATCCCCGCGCAAACTTGTGGCACCTTTACAACATACAGAACTATACGGAGGTGAAAATGCTCGAGAACGTGCAAGAAAGCTTGCCACCCTGGTTGGCTCAAACCTTAACCGATATCACAGCGCTTAGTGATATCGTGATGCGTCGGCTACGCAAGCTATGGCGGACGGTCGCAAACGATCCACGACTTTTGCACAAGGACGAAGTCCGGCAGGGAATCGTAGTTCTCTACACAATCGTTAGCGTGACGGCTTCTAGACTGTATTACGAGGAAGAGGAAGGTCGTGCCGATGAGGGCCAAGATATGGCGACCTTTGCGGATCGTGAGGCACAAGCCCTGGTTGATCCGGACTACGCGGACTTACGCATCCGCAAGTTGATCGAAATGGTCGGACAATTCACGGACAGGCGCGCGGTCTTTGCCGATATTGTGATGGACAAAGAGCTTTGGGAAAATGTGGGCTTCGAGATAATTCAGGCACACCAACTTCTTCTCTCCACTATCGAGATGCTCGACAACGTTGTTCGTCTGGTTTCCCACGAGGACGATGTCGTTGTAACAGAATCAGTCAGCCAACCTCACGTATCCGCGTGAGGTTCTTTTTTATATACACGCGGTCAGCTAGTTGGTTAGCTTAAACTTGGACAGCGGTTGAAAAACAGATACAAACTCTTCTGTGCGAAAAACCTTGTCAGTTGCATCATCAAATACCGTGTACGTAAAGGTTGTGGTGCCGCCGCCTGCAGCACTGCCCGATAGCCGCCAAGGACCCTCAATGGTTGTGGTTCGTCCAGGATCCGTACCATAGAATTCTACAACTGCTTTTTCGTCGGCAGTGGTGTAGGCCTGGATCAAAATGTACGCATCGGTATCGTTTATAAATTTGAGGTCCGGCTCGGGGTCATAGATGGTGGCCTCAACACCGTACTCGTCGTAGGGCCAGACATAGTGACTTACAGAAAAGGCGTGATTGGTTCGTGCGGTGATATCCAGGCCGGTATCAAGCGCTGCGCGGAAAAGCGTCGAAGATACTTGGCAAAGCCCACCGCCATATTGCGGGGTAATTTTATTTCCGGTGATGACGAGCTCTGGTAGATATCCGGCGGCCGCATCGATTGGCGCCAACGAGCCGACGGTAGAAAATTCTTCGCCCGGTGCAATCACCAGGCCATGCAGTTTTGAAAAACCAACGTTGATGTTTTCAATACGGTTAGGCGGGCTAACACTGTAATCGCTTACACCCTTGCCGATTAGCGTCTTTATGCCGAGTTCAGCGATGCGGTCTTCGGTGATCTCAGGCTTTTTTTCTTTAAGCACTAGTTTAACTTGAGGTTTGTCGGAGGCGATCGAGAAAATGATGTCGCGCGCCGCTTTTTCTAAGTCAACGCCGATGCCGCTTTTGCTCGGTTGAGTGACCGTGACTTTACCTTTAGTAAAGGCGAGGCGCGCGTTTGTTCCGGCCACATCGATATCGGCCGCGACGTTCTCGAGGAGCCA
>CAZCZY010000009.1:0-10547 GCA_964503525.1 uncultured Candidatus Saccharibacteria bacterium | reverse complement strand
AATTTCCTCGCCATCGGGAAACCCATCGCCGTCTGTATCGGCAGCAGGGTCTGTGTTGATGGGGAGAAAGTCGATCGGTGCTGCCTCGGCCACATCGTCGCTGGTACCAGCAATTTGTTGCATGTAATAACCAATTTGTTTTGGCACAACCGGCCAGGTCACAATGACAAACAATATGCTAAACACACCGGCAAAACTCGTCACGAGTACGCCTAGACTACGAAAAACCAAACGAGTTCTAAATCGTTTTATTGCACGTTGTTCGTCACGGCGCTCCTCGGAAAAATACTTAGGATGAGGGAGTGCCGTGTCGACCTTAGATGTATTTAGATTGAAGTTCATGCCACGGTAGATCTAATTGGGAGACCGGCATAATCAAAACCAGCCCCTTTGTTAGTAAAAAGAGGCAGGAATGAGAGCAGTTCTAACGTCTACAGATCAAGTATAGCGCGCTTTTACGCGTTTGTCAAGGGATAAGTACAAATAATCCGCTGGCTGCGCGTGGCAATCAGCGGATTATTTGTTGGACGTTGCGTATCCCCTATCGCGTCGCGTGTCGCGAGCGAAAGATTACTGCGCCGGCTATCGCAAATGCTGCGAACAAACTTGCAAGCAGGATCCAGACTTGTGCGCTCACACCTGTCTCGGAAACTTCTTCACCGGTCGGGGCGGCAGGTGTAATCGAATATGTCGGCAATGGTGGTGGCAATTGGTTTGTGCCGGTTGGTTGCGGTGCAGGATTAAGTGTTGGAACAATTTGACCTACAACAACGGCTTCATCGTCGCTGTCACTTACAGTGCCAGCCGTTGCGGTGACGATGTTGAGCAATTGTGTACCCGCCGGTACACCGCTATTTACAACAACTGTGAAGACGATTGTTCCGCTACTGCCCTGAGCCGGCAAGCTAATGTTACGAATATCGAGGAAGCCGGTACCGTTTGTTCCCCCAGTTGGTAGCGAAGAATCCTGAGCGCCTGGAGGTATTGACGTTACGGTAAAGCTATTAACATTGGCCTGAACATTTTCTGTGACCGTTGCCGTGAGTGGTGTGTTACCTGCGTTCCAAACAATGACTGTGTAGCGCAACGTATCACCGGGCAACAAAGTGCCGCCATTTACATCCTCAACAAACTTGAGCACTTCGATGTCGGGTGTTTGTGGCCCTGGCGGAACAATGATTGTAGTCACGGTTGTGTCACGATCAAGTTCTCCACGTGGACCAGAAATAATTGCAATATTGGGAATTGTGTATGTACCTGGCTGAAGCGGGCTTTTCAGTTGTACTCGGAAAGACTCCGACCCTGAACGAACCTGTGCCGCACCAACTTTTGTCCAGCGGATCAAGCCAACTGGAGGACCATCAATTCCTGCATCTGAAATCGAGTTTGGCACAACCGTCATCATATTCTCGAGATAATCGTCGGTAATTATTACCTTTACCTGAATTGAGCCAGGTTCCGTTGTCGGAACATTGGTGCACGTCCAGCTGATGTTGTACGTCATCAACTCACCAGGAGATGCGGTGTTGTTTTCGACATTAGTCTCATCGGTATCCGTGACGGTCTTTGTGATGTCACAATCGGGCGCAGAGACAATTGGCGGTTGCGGCACCTGAATATCCACGTCGCACGTCGCCGTTAGAGTTCCTGTAGTTACTGTGACAGTAGCTGTGTAATTACCTGGCCTTTGATAGATGTGGCTAACCGATGGCGTCGTAGTAGTCTGCCCAGCCGTCGAGTCACCAAATGTCCAGGCATACGAAGGGCTTTGAGGTGCAAAATTGGTTGTGGCGGTCAAAAGTGTAGTCAGAGGTGCTTGCCCACGATTAGGAACAGCGGTCAGGGCACAGGTAAGCTGGGCTACAATTGGTGGTGCCAGCAAAGTGACCGGCGCGGAACATTCAACAGACTGGCCGCCTACATTAAACGTGACCTTAGCAGTTTTTGTTCCAAACGGAGTTGGATCCGGATACGTATAATTTATATCAAACGGCGAACTACTCGTTGACCCCGACTGTGCGGCAGTCCCATCACCTGGATCAAAGGAATATGCGTGACTTCCGGCGGGAAAGCCTGTAAGCGTGACTGTAAACTTCACTGGTAAAGGCAACTGTCCGCGGGCTGGGGACGGTGTGGTTGTAATTGCGCAGCTAAATGCACCCTGGATTGGCCCAGCTAAAAGAGTGATTGGCGCGGAGCACTCGATCCTTTGAATGTTAAAAGAAACCTTTGCGGTTTTTGCTCCAAATGGAGTGGGATCGGGGTACGTATATACAATGTCAAACGGCGAACTACTCGTTGACCCCGACTGTGCGGCAGTCCCATCACCTGGATCAAAGGAATATGCGTGACTTCCTGCTGGGAAATTTGTAAGCGTTACCGTGAATTTAACCGTCAGGGGCAGCTGGCCACGGGCTGGCGACGGTGTGGTTGCGATCGCACAGCTAAGTTGCTGACCACCCGTGACCGTAATTGGCTTGGTGCACTTAAGCGTTTGAAGATCAGGATTTATTATTTCCAAGGACGCCGTGTACGAACCAACAACACTGTATCTGTGCGTAGTCGTTGGGACAGTGGTGCGTGTATCAATGGTTCCGTCATTCTCAAAATCCCAGCGATATTCAGTAATGCCACCAACCATTGTTGAAGCACTGGCATCAAAATTTACATCAAGCGGTATCGGTCCAGATGAAGGTGTTGCTGTGAATCCACAAAAGCTGAGTGTGCCGGTCTTATCCTGATAGCCAAAATCAAAAAACGTAATAATGTCGCTGCCAGTACCCGTTGGTCGAGGTCCCGTAACCACCGTCAACGTTAGGTTCTCTGTAGCCGCACTATTATGTTTTTCGCCCGCTGAAGGATTGTCATTGTCATCCGGTAATGGACCATTAAATAAATTCGCGTCAGGATTTGAGACCTGTACCGTATATTGACCCACGGGAATTTGGTCGCACGAGAGTCGCCCAGCCCCACCAGTGATAATCGCGCCACAATATTGTTGTGTGACGTCCGTGGTACCGCTCAGAAGTTTAACGTCCTCATTTTCAAATGGCTCATCAGAACCATTAGTGCCAGCTGCTGGAGTTGTGTACTCGATCTCTCCATTTTGGAAGTCAATTTCTTCCCATATACGAACTTGTAAGTTGCCAAGGTCAGCTTGCGGACTCCCCCGTTTTACGTAACCAAAATGAGCAATTCCTTTATCGTTGGCAGGGACGTTGACAGTGATTGGATTAAGTTTTTGCGGATTGTGTACGGTGTCTTCTGTTGTGTCGTAGGCGCTAAAATCACCCATTACCTCAACCGTGTAGTCGCCTGGCACTAAGCCGCTGCAAAGATTTGTTCCGTTTATGTCGAGTTGAATTCCGCTTGTACATTTTTGGCTGTCAATTTCGAGTCCGGCAGTGTCACGCATTTCCAATCGATAACCAGAAAAAGGTTGTCCCTCTGTGCCCTGCGGACCATACTCATGGTCTGCGTTAAGGTCTTCAAAGACTTTGATTTCAAGACTTCCTTCCTCTTCGACTGCATTAGGACATTGACCTTGCGATGCGTTACCAGCCACTCGAACGACGCCGAAATCTAAGTACTGGCGCGCATTCGTATCATCTCCATCAACTGCAATGTCATCCCATTGGTAATAATTACATCGCGGAAAAGAGCGCGCAGTATCTATTTCAACTGACTCGAGTGGAGCAAGATCAAAATTCTGAGTTCTGTCTGTCCCAGAATTGTCTTGAATAGATGAACTCGGAGGTATCGGGCACTGCGAAGATTGGCCGCCTTGCGTCCAATTGCCAATAATGCGCTCAGCAGTGTTGTAGTCAGGGATATCGACAGGAAAAACACCCTTTACATCATCTTGGTCAAAGCAACCGGCGCTTGGATCATTGTAAGCCCATGCATCAGCCTCATATTCTTCTACCAGCAGCTTATGTGAATTTACAGAATCTGTATTAGTACAACTATATTTCATAGAAAAGCCCTGTCCTGCAGAAAGCTCATATTGAGAGCCATTTTGCGGCACCGTACACTCAAGCCAACTGATTTGACCTGCAAGAGGTGTGCCTCCTGGAAGTACAACTGCAGTCGTAATCTGCGACGTAAGGAAGTAGATCCCAAAGCCTCCACCGACAATCACTAACCCCAATACGAGCGCGACCAGAATAAAGCGAATGCGTTGCGTCATTTCCGTTCGTTTAGTTTTTCCCGAATTTAAATCGGAGGCTAAGGCCAGTCACCAAGATCGCTGCCAATGCACTGAGGATGAGGATAATAGCTTGAGCACCGACGCCAGTTTCTGGTGGTATTACTCCACCATTATTGACCGGCGGGGGCACCGGAGTGGGCGTATTATTCGGGGCTGGTGGCAGCACAGAAACCTGCGCTATTTTAATAGTAGTCGTCGTCTGATCTTGATCATCGACTGCGTTAACGCGCGTAATCTGCACTTTGTTTATAGACGTGTAGGTCCCGGCGGCGAGGCTATTGCTGACAGTCGCTCTGAACGTTACCGTTCCGGTTGGGCCTTTGTCAGTGACATTCCACGTTATCAACTTCTGAGCAGTGTCATGATTTCCACCGGTACTTATAGACGTCGCGTCAACAGTCGTGTTTACTTCGTCGTAATCATCAGTAATTAAGATAATTGGTGACGCAGTAATACCGCCCCCTGCACCATCGCCCAATGGGTTGTCAGGACAATTGTATTTAATAGTGAAGGTAAGCGTCTCACCCTTGCTAGAATTTGATTTTTTCGGATCATCGGGAGATTCTTCATCGCCTACCGTTGTATCAGTGACACTTTTGTCAATCGTACATGCTGCTGATTGCACAATTGGCCCAGCTTTGGCGACATACCCAAAGTCATAGACAGTGACGATGTCATTGCCGACACCAGTTGGTTGAGGGCCAGGGATTACCGTATTTGTTAGATTCTCGACGCCAAGTGCATTGTGAAATTCCCCGGCCTTCTCGTTGGCATGCGTATCTTTGAGCGGTCCTGTAAATTTGGTGCTGTCTGGGTTACTGACCTGCACGCGATAGACTCCAATAGGAATCTGCCAACAATCTAAACGGCCCGCGCCACCGGTGGTTGTTCGGCCAGAATCACAAAGTTGAGCGGTGACGTCGGTGCTGCCTTGGAATACCTTAACTGGCTTGAATGCAAAAGGAAGATCTGTACCGGCAGGAATTGCCGATGGCGTGGAGTATTCTGTCGCTGCACTCACCGGTAATTGGTCTTTTTCTTCCCAAATTTTAACGGTCAAATTTCCAAGTTGTGCGCCAAACCCGTAGTCAAAATACGTTACAACGTCACTGGGTTGTCCGGTCGGTTGAGGAGCGGCTACTACAGTCAGGGTTAAAGTCAGGCTCGGAGTTGCGTTGTGTTGCTCACCAGGCGAAGGATTTGCGTTAGAGTCCTTCATTAGCGGACCGGACGCAGTGGTTGGGGTCGTTATGACTGCCGTATATTTACCGACAGGAATTTGCGAGCACGCCAATCGACCGGCACCTCCAGTAACGGCAGCGCCGCAAAGCGATGTCGTAACATCTGCACCTGTTGAGTTAGTCAGCTTTATGGGGTGCCCTGGGATAGACGTGTCTTTGCCGCCTGTAGTACCGGACGTAGAATATTCGCCGTTACCATCGACTTCGTTCCATACGCGGATTTCTGCGTTGCCAAGGTTGCCGCCAACCGTGGGACAATTTGCGCTGCCGTAAGTACCTGAGGCACGCCGTGGGGCACCCATGATTACGACCCTGTCTTGTGTAGCCGTATCAACCGCCAGGTCGTCATATTGCCACCAACCGCAGGTGGGGAAATTATGCTTTGTTGTAAAGCTCACAGTTGCTTGGCCGGCCGGTATTTGAATAATTTGAGTTGCCTCGTTTGCTGGCGTACTCGGCGTAGGTGCATCCGGCCAACCCACCTCTTGAATATTTTCAAATGCTGGGAATCCTGCAAGCGGTGGAGGTGGTGGCACATTTAGGTCTGCACAGGTTAAATTGTTGGTCGTCGCAGTCCATTGCCAGTGCGAAATCCAGTTACCCAATGCACCATAATTGAGCGGCACGGGTGGCGTGGGCGGTGGAGGAAAGTTTGCAGGATTTATAGCGGGAGGCCAAGTAGCTCCCTGAGCCAACGCTGCCTTTGTGCTTTGATCACGACAGGCTTCGGTAGGAATCTTAAAAACGTATGCCTGAAAATCAAACCTGCGGACTTCGAGAGTGTGAGCCGTGCTCGTATCCGTAATTGTGCAGGTATAATCGATATCAAAACCGGTACCCGCTGGAGCATCATATGCTGACGGCTGCGATGGATCATGGCTCCTTGTGCAGGGGGTGGCTAGCCAATCAATATCGTTATCACCCTGCAAATTGCGGCTTCTGCCAGCTGTGCCCTCACCAACGGCTGCCAATAGCGCCTCCTTGTCGACCATTATAATCCCATCGTCATCGGTCCTCACCCCAACCGCCGTCCCGATCTGCGTTTGCGTCGAAAAGTAATACACCAGTCCCCCGCCAACGCCAATAACTACCGCGAGGGCAGAAATAATCAATATGTAACGGGTGCGTTGAGACATCGCTAGTTGGCCCTGTCTCTGTTCGTCCCGGGAAGGTGTAGGAAGTTCCCCAAAAACATTACGCCGATATTATCCAATTTTCACGATTACTTTACAAGGGGGCTGTGGATAGGTGTCGTTTTAGGATTTGGTTAATCGTAAATTACGACCACATCACCGCCCGCGTCAGTCATGGCCTGCATAAAATTATCGTACGGATAGGGATAGTCTTCACCCCAGGTGGTGCCATTGTCGTTAGCAATAATGCGGTCCTGCGTGTACCCCACTAGTACGAACATATGATAATCCTGGTCGAAGTAGCGAGGATTATGCAAATACTTAGCAATACTCGGCACAATCACCGGACGTCCGGCTGATAATTGCTTTTTGAGATCGTCGATGGACGCATCTTTAATTATACGAACATCCTTATGCCCATAAAATCCCTCCAAAACTTCTTGTACCTCGTCAGCGTAAATATCATGTTCGTCGCCAAAATTTTCTTTTTGCCAGTCGACTAGGTCAAAAATTTCGTCGTTGGCCTGTTGCATGGTGATTTTGCGGCCGACCAAAAAATCGTGAGCCATAAGCATTGCGGCTTCCTCGCACGATTCTTTATGGAGGGCCCAATGAGCCGGTCCGGGATCCAATGGTCCCTGCGGTACAAATTGCACGTCCAAAAGGACTTTGTCCTTAATGACTATTTGTTCTTCGACTGGTGGTGCGGCGATTTCATTGCTGGGTAAGTTTTCTTGCTCCTTATCGATACCAGTGAGACTGGGGGTCAGGTCGAATGGTGCAGAAATCGCCGTGTTGTTAAACCCAGCAAGGATCTCTTGTTTTTCTTTTTCTACGCGACGATCGCTCAACTTGTCAGCAAAGACCATCGAGAAAGCGACCACCGCACCCACGCCAAATATCACGCCAACTATGGCAATGGTGAACACAATCTTTGTTCGCTTAGACATGTGGGATCTATATCAAAGTTTTACGGTTGCGTCAACCGTGCGACGAACGCTCGGCGCGTGAGGGACACTGCTAAACAGCCATGCGCGCAGCACGATGCAGTAGCGATATCTTATCCACCATTTGCTCCGCCCGTTGCCGAATATGCCTCGGCATTGTGCCGAGCTTTCGTGAAGCAACTGCAATTTTTGCTTTTGCTTGAGGGAGTTCGCGCTTATTAGACTCAATCATTTTTGCATGGCGCATTGCCTGGCTGGGTTGTGCGCGCTTAAGCTGTTCCAATTTTGCATTTTCTTTAGGAATGCGCCGCACGCGCTCACCATTATAAATGTAGTCGCTTAATACTTGCGCCGCGTCTTGAATCTGCTCTTGCTCCGTCTTTGGCTTTGCTTTTATCCAATCAAATATTCCCATAGCAAAAGTATATCACGGCGTAATTCACGACCGAATTTCTTGACGTCCAAATGCCCACCACGCCCCCGCAAAGAGACCCACCGCAAACAGACTGAGAATTGCCAAGTCCATTGCTAAACTCCAATGCGCAGTTCCATACAGCGCGGCTCGCATTCCGTCCACCCCATAGGTTAAAGGGTTTATGAGACTAATAATTTTTAGCCCGCGCGGTAGTACCTCCAACGGAAAAAACGCCCCTGATAAAACGACAAGCGGCCCAAGAATAAACGTCGCAAACGTGCTGTAACTTTTTGCTGACCTAAAAATGAGCGAAGAGATTATGCCCAAACTTGCAAAGCAGACAACGATCAGCGCAAGCACCGGAATCACGAGCAGCACGCCTGACAGTGGCACTTTGAGAATCAGCAAAACAATCACGAGTGCGACAAAAAGTGTCAGGACTTGTTCAGAAAGTTCGCCTATAATTTTGCCAGCGAGTATGGCGCCGCGCGATAGCGGTGATACCAACATGGCCCGAACCGATCCATCGTAGTCTCTAATTAGCGAGATTCCGACCTGCATCGATAATGCAATCGCTGCGACCGCGATAAAACCAGACCCAAAAAATCCAACGTATCCCGTACCTGACTGTGATCCCGGAATTGTTACCAATTGATTTAGGCCCGAACCGATTAAAAATATTACTAGCAATGGTCGCACGACCATTAACGCCAAGTGCGCTGGATCGGCCAACGTTTTTTTGATCTCACGCCACCAAATTGTGTGGATGTCAGTGAGTAGCTTCATCGTCGCTAATTGAGTGACCGGTTGCCGAGAAAAATACTTCATCTAGAGATGGTGGCTGAATTTGAAAAGATTCTATTTTGGTACCATTGCGCGACAAGATTTCGACGATCGTCGGTACTTGTGCGCGGCCTTGATTGATGCGCAGGTAAATTTTTCCTTGATCGACGCTGAGATTTTGGATTCCAGACAGCTCGCCGAGTTCGCGAGCCAATGTTTCTCGCGGATGTACGACCGAGGCCCGCACCACATCCCCACCAAGTGCGCGTTTAAGTTCTGCGGGGGAGCCCTGCGTTTGTACTTTTCCATCGTCCATTACGGCGACAAGATCGGCCAGGTGATCAGCCTCCTCGAGGTAATGCGTGGTTATGACGATTGTGAGGTCGTTTTCTTTGCGTAATCGTAAAAGTTCGCGCCATATAGTACGACGAGATTCTGGATCAAGACCTGTCGTTGGTTCGTCTAAAAATAAAACCTTGGGAGTGTGCAGAAGTGCACGTGCGATTTCTAGGCGACGACGTAGGCCACCGGAAAGTGTCACGCCTTTTTGGCGCGCTCGTTCTTCTAATCCAGTGATTTTGAGGACGCGCGTAATCTGTGCGGCGCGATCGGCTGCGGACATTCTAAACAACCGTGCCCCAAACGAGAGATTATCAAGAATAGAAAGGTCACGGTCAATCGTGGAGTTTTGAAATACCACGCCGATGCTCTCGCGCACACGCTGTCCGGCAGTTAGGATCGAATGCCCATTAACCCAAGCCTCCCCCGCCGAAGGCCTGAGCAACGTAGTAAGGAGCCCCAGGGTGGTGCTTTTCCCGGCACCGTTTGGACCAAGCAACCCAAAAATACTTCCGCGAGGGATTTCTAAAGACAAACCCCGCACGGCGACATGTCCCTTAAAGCGCTTAGTTAAATGCCGCGTAACAATAGCGTGCGCTGAGTTCGATGGTTCCGACATGATATGGCCCGAACTACTGCGCGGGTGCTGGAATTGTCGTTGGTGCTGCCGCTGGTGCCGGTGGCACAGCCCCCTCAACCGAAGTAACAGCGCTCGGCCCACGCACTGTGTACAAAAATCCTGACGCCGCTGCGATTGCAACTATTACCAAGGTAAAAATTAACAATCCCTTATTGCCTTCTAATCTTGGGCGACGCGGCGTAGGGGTACCCGTTCCAAAAACCGGCTTCTCTCGATAATACTGGCTATTTAACTGCGGGCTGTTCATGTGGATTATTCTACCGCATTCCGTGTGCCAACCGTATCCATCCGGTGTACTTATCCACTGTACGTATTAAGCATGTGACACGTTACGAACTAAGCCCGAGGCTCGACGACTTGCGCTTTGCCGCACGGGCAAAGGCCATAGTGCGCGCAATGTCTATATTCTTGGTATCGAGGGGCTTGAGCGGCAAGGTATCTCCATGCAGTGCGAGCCCGTTGGTAATTATAAGATCTGCGAGCTTTGGGTTCTTGGGCAAAAGTGGTCCGTGCAAATATGTTCCGATAGCATTTTTTACAACCACTCCCTCACGTTTATCTTTTCCGTTATTGCCATAGCCGTGCGTAACACTGCCTAAGGCCTGCGCATTTTTTTCTAAATACGTCTGGCCGGAGTGATTTTCAAAGCCTATCAACTCATTGATATTCATTAGGGGTCTCACCACTAAATCGCCAATCATGCGACGTTTTCCCGCGACCGTATACACCGGTAACGCGCCAAGCCCTGGAATTTTATTGCCGTCCATTGGTTGATAGTACGAACCCAGCAACTGATAGCCACCACAAACAGCAAGCAATGCTCCTCCGCGCGCAATAAA
>CAZCZY010000008.1:0-23003 GCA_964503525.1 uncultured Candidatus Saccharibacteria bacterium | reverse complement strand
AGTGTTTTTCCGTGGTATTCTTGATGTTAGAGGCAGGAACCAGAGCAGTTCTTTTAAAGTCTCAACCCCAATACTATTCGAAGAGCGAGCTTGGCCAGGGAGGTCCAACGGCCGGTTGAACTAAATTTAAGTTCAACGGGCGGTGAGATCTCCCTGTACTGTTCGTGAGGGTATCGGTCATACCCACTTCAAATAAAAATCAAAATTGCTAGCTGGTGTAAACCAAAAAGCAAAACTTCCTTTCGTCACTACCAAAATAGTAGCGACGAGAAGAATGGTATAGGGGCAAATCGAGTTTCCGCGAACGGCCGTTCTCGCAGACAATTCGTGCATTTACATTCTGTGTGTATCTGTCATCGCACTTCTTGGACCCATATCAAATGATGTGAGCCGAAGTAGTGCGGTGAGGGTCGCAAATGTAGATATACAAAGGCAGCGTCCCTTGAGCATTTAATCTTTTAAAGGCCAACACGCTGCTTTTTACTTGCCTAAAAAAGCTCGATCAGCTACACCTAGCTACACAAAGTCAGCTAATTATTAACTTTCTGAACATGACCCTTGATACCGCCTTCCTTGAATCGCAAAAAAACCGTCTCCTTGTCGAACAAAAAGATCTTACAGAACGTTTGGGACGCATTGCCAAAAAAGATCCTAAAGTTGCCGGCGATTGGGATGCCAAGTGGCCGCAATACGGTGAAGACATGGATCGCAATTATGAGAACGCCGAAGAAACAGAAGACTACGTCAATGCAATTGGTGTAGAAAATGTTTTGGAGTTGCGACTCGCCGCGGTAGAGCGAGCGTTGCGTCGGATCGCAGACGGTACCTATGGCGACTGTGGTAATTGCAAAGCGGTGCACTCCAAAGAACGACTAAAAGCCAACCCCGCAGCCGAGCGTTGCATGACGTGCGGCGTCGTTCATTAATGAACTCGGGAGTACCTGCGCTCGGTCGGCTGATTTTAGTCGCGGTTGTTGTATTGGCCAGCGATCAAATCAGCAAAGCCGTAGTTATTGCCAAATCTATTTTCCCAGCTGCGCTCAACCGCGGCGTGGCATTTGGTTTGCCGATTCCCGAGGGAATATTTCTGGTGCTTGTTGGCATAATCGCGCTTGTCGGCTGGCGGTTTTGGACCAGGCAATCTGATAAAAACAAACGAGTGCGAGCCTTGCCGGTGGGACTCATAGTTGGGGGTGCGGTATCTAACATACTCGACCGGATTATTCGAGGAGGCGTGGTCGATTTTATCGATCTCCGATTTTGGCCGTCGTTTAATTTGGCGGACAGTGCGATTGTAATTGGTTCGATTCTATTGGTTTGGTATGCTTGGCGTACTTCCCCACAACAAACTCCCCACACTTCCTATGCCACATCTAGCGGTCGGTCCGCGCTTAGAAATCGAAAAACTCCTTGAGGAGCACTTTGAAACGGTGCTTCGCCAAACCAATGACCCAGAGGCAGCACGGCGCGAGGTCTTAAACTATTTGCTGGACTCCAAACTACCTGGCGCGAACTAGTACCTGCGCAAGGCTGTAGCATATTGGAATTAGTTTTCCACCGCATAGAGGGCTAAATTTAAGGCTTTTTTAATGTAGCGTGTGCCAAGGTCTTGGCATGACGAGTAGCGTAATTGCCGCAACATTAGAAGGACTGGAACCGTGCCGTGTAACCGTGGAGGTCTCGTTGCAGCGGGGACTTCCTCAAGTACAAATCGTGGGTTTGCCAGATGCCGCCGTACGTGAGGCCAAAGATCGGATACGCGCGGCCTTTGCAGCCACAGGAGAGGAATTTCCACGCGGGCGGGTGACTGTCGCCTTGGCACCTGCTGAAGTCAAAAAAATTGGTGCCAGCTTTGATTTGCCCATTGCGGTAGCGATCCTGGCGGCACAGGGGCGGCTGCAAGAAGTACCTACGTCCGAAGGTTTTATTGGAGAGCTGGGGCTTGGTGGAGCGATTCGACCAGTGCGCGGAGTGTTACCACTAGCGCTCGGGCTGGTCAGGTTTGGGGTCAAGCGCTGCTTTGTGTCTAAGGAGGACGCTGCAATTGTTCGTCACGTGCCGGGGCTTGCGGCTGTACCGGTGAGTAATTTGACTGAGCTCGTCAATTGTTTACGAACCGGAGAATGTCCATTACCAAGTCGCGCCTGGCCTACGCTCGAGCAACCGCCGGACTACAACGAACACATTGACGACCTCGTTGGAATGGTCGTGCCAAAGCGCGCCTTACGTATAGCGGCGGCGGGCGGTCACCATCTGCTTTTTATTGGTCCACCGGGCACGGGCAAAACGGCACTGGCGCGTTGCCTGGTACAAATGTTGCCGCGTCTTTCTCCGGATGAGCAACTCGAAGTAAATGCAGTCTGGAGTCTGACGGGGTCACAGCGGGAATGGTTGGTTCGTCCAGCCTTGCGTGCGCCACATCACTCGGCATCCGCTGCAAGTGTGCTCGGCGGCGGTCATCAATTGGTTCCCGGTGATGTTACGTTGGCGCATCGCGGTGTGCTTTTTTTGGACGAGTTTGGCGAGTTTCACCGGGATGTTGTTGAGCAATTACGGCAACCGCTAGAAGAAGGTGCGGTGCGGATTAGTCGGGCCCAGCAACGCACCGTGTATCCAGCCCGGTTCCAGTTGGTGTGTGCGACCAATCCTTGTCCATGTGGGTTTAGAGGCGATGAGAAAAAAGCCTGCAAATGTAGCCCGGGTGTTCTTGCCCGGTACGAACAACATCTCTCCGGCCCGATTCTCGACCGTATCGATCTGTCTGTCTGGGTTGCCCGAAGTTCATTGATAGAAAAAAAGCGCGCGAGCGCGCACCGCGTTACTACTGAACACGACACATTTTCTGCTGACGTAGTGCGCGCTCGCGCGCGTCAGCTTGAGCGCGCCCGGTCACTCGGTCTTGCTATCCGCAATGCCGAGCTCAGTGGAATCCAGGCGCGACGACTGGTACCACTTGATGCCGCATCTACATCACTCATGCGCCGCGCGGAAACGTCGCTAAATCTTTCGCCACGTGGGTTTGTTCGTACACTCAAGGTCGCGCGCACCATAGCCGATCTTGCTGACCGAGACATAGTACAAGCCGCTGACATTGCAGAAGCTTTACAATTTAGACAAACACAGATGAATACTTAGTAGTATTTCGAAGAAAAGGAAGATAAAAAAAGCCCCGAGATTTACTCGAGGCATTAGGTCTGACACACGATGTCTTTATCCATGGCTTCGCGGATTAGCAGTCGCAGCATAGAGAGCGGGGCCGGCTTCTCAATGACACAAGAAAACTTTGCCAGAATGCTCGCGTCGATGGTGCGAACGCCGGCACTTAGCAATGTGAACTTTGCGTTTGGGCAGAGGGGCTGCAGTTTTTGCAGCACGTCGGTGCCGAGCTCGCCCGAAAGATTGTAATCCAGAAAGATTACCCGTACGTGCTCGCCGTATTCGCGAGCAAACGGAAGTGCCGCAGCACTACCAGTAAAGCAGCGTAGCGCTAAGCGCTAGTCATAGCCTTAGCGCTGAACCAGAACTTTCCAAAGTTCCAGGGTGACGACATCATCATCGATAATCAGTAGTACACTCTGCATGTTGCGTTTCTCCTTCTTCTAGGACCTCATTGATCATGGCGTGCAATGAACTGAGCGAGAATGGCTTTGGCAAGACTTTGGAAAAGCCGGATAGCATCTCTGAGCTCATGGCTTGCACGCCACCGCTCATCAGAATAAAAGTCGCCTTCTGACAATGCGGTTTGAGTATGCCGAGAATGTCGCGGCCATTTTCGCCGTAGAGCGTGTAGTCCACAAAAACAGCAAGTACGTCTTGTCCGTTAACATGTGCAAAGGGCAGTGCGGTCTTACTGCCGGAAAAACACTGTACTTCAAAGCGTTCTGTAAAGTGCTCCAAGCCGAGAATTGCTCGCATGACCTCAAGAATGCTTGGGTCATCTTCGATGATCATCACGGCACACTTACTCATGCTATTCCCCTTATTCTTTGCACGAGTTTTAGCTCATGCTTGGTAATGTACGCCCCCTGTAAGCCGTCGTATGTCGACCTGCTAAGTGTCCTTATAGATAATTTAGCGGGTTTTGAAAAGCCCCGTTACACATCACCTCAAAGTGAATATGCGGACCGGTACTCCATCCGGTCGACCCTTCGTACCCTACGATTTGGCCCTGACCGACGGATTGGCCAGCGCGCACTGCGATACCACCTTCTTTAATATGCGCATACCGAGTCGAGAGACAGCCCCCGTGTTTAACGACAACACTATATCCATAGCCACCGTTCCAGCCTGCGGATGTAACCGTTCCGCCATCTGCGGCATACAGCGGTGTTCCAAATGAGCAGGCCACGTCGATTCCTGTGTGCCATCCAAAATACTGCGTGATCGTGCGACAACCAATCGGCCATGCCAAGGAGCCAGTCGAGCCCCCGCCACTCCCCGCAGAAACCGGACCAAAACCTGAGCCGCTGTTGGAGGCAAGCTGTACGCTCGCCGAAGGTTTTGGTGCGGGAGGCGCTGCGCGACGACCTCCAGGCACGATCAATTTTTGCCCCTCTTTAATTGATTCTGCGTTTGGCAATTTATTAAAACTCACGATCTTGTCCAAGCTTGCCTGATATTTTTTGGCAATGGACTCGAGCGTATCTCCGTCTTTGACCTCATGAGTAACACCATCAACAGGTAAAATTGATATTTGCGCGTCAGGCTTTATCAATGATGTCGCTCCCAAATTATTTTCTACCAATACGGTTGTTGTCGAGAGTCCAAATTCCTCGGCGATTGTAGAGATTGTGTCACCGGGTTGCACCGTATACTTGATGATTTCCTCACGCGGCCGCTCAGCGATCGTCGTCAACGAAATACTCGGCTTGGCCAAGGCATCTGCGTCGGTCAGCGAGAGGTCACGTTCGTTTGAAAGTAACCCGCCCGCTAAGTCTTCTGTGGCAAGCGCTAAACTCGGCAACTCAATCCCGGCTTGTAAGTAGCCATTGCCGCCGGTCGCTTTAGGCAACGTCTCGAGCCCTTCAGTAATTACGGACTCATTACTAAAATCAAAAAATCGAGCGAGCCTGTCCGAACTCTTAAATGCTGCCTCGAGCGATGTGCTCGTTACATTTTGGTACGCGACGGCGCTGGCTAAAACTAACAACACCGCATGTACCGCGTATCGAGCGGGGATACGCATGCGCACCTTCCATGCCAAAGCACGGAGTCGGTGAATTGGCCGCAACAGGCGCGGAACGGAATCAAGTTGTAATGCGGATGGGGAAGTTGGGGAAGTAGTTGTTGTCATCTGCGATCTTGTAATAAGTCGCACGTGCTTTCGCGCGTCCTAGTAAATAAAACCTTTAATGCGACTGAAATTATACGGCAAGGTTCGGCGGCTGGTAATACCAAAGCCTTGATAGTTCATCTCAGACACTGTGAATTTTTTGTTAGCCTCGTCAACTGACTCAACGTATGCAACGTGGCCCCAGCCACTCTCATTGGTCACCATGATTGCACCAACAATTGGTGTCGAACCGGTCGGAACTCCAGCTGCCTTTGCATTGCCAAGCCATTCACCTGCGTTACCGAGAGTACGCCAACCACCACGCTTACGGGCGACATAGGCGGTGCAATATCCTTCTGGAAAATGAATGCCTGCCTTATATTTTCCACCCCAGCTAATACCCGTTGGTTTAGCGGTCGATGTTGAAGCAGCAACGGCTGGTTTTGCTGCTGGCTTTTTGGCCGCAGGTTTATTTACTGGTTTTGCGGCGGGTTTCTTTGGAGTCTGTGCCACAATAACTTTCTTAGGTGCTGGAGGTGGCACCGGCTTTGGTTTCTGAATCGTCGCGGTAGCACCAGGTAGTGTTAATGCGGTACCGGCATAGGCGACATTCGTAGATGTCGTTGGGTTCGCCTTTGGTGCACTTGTCGTCGCGGGGTTATGGAATTGCGCAACTAAAGCCGCCGATACATACGAGTCGGGGCTGGTACGAACAGGCGTGGCCTGATCAATTATTTCGTTGTCGTGGAATTGTTCCTGTGCGCCCACTGCATTGGGAGCGATAGCAGCCAGGACCAAACTTAACAATATTGGGAGAGTGAGGAAGCGTTTTGGGGACTTATACTTTAGACCGCGAGAAACGCGTTTCAAGTTTGGAGAGGATAACAATTTAGATCCCAACTGGTCGCTTTTCTGGTGGTGGCCGTGGAGGGGCTGACACCAGACAAGTAATAAAGAATGGACAGATTGGCTGTCCTGAGTCTCTATTCTTTTAAGCTTCCCAGAGTGTAGGGACGCTCGGCGGAGGTTAGCAGAGTTGGCCCGGCCGTCAAGGCTTTTTGTGTGATACTAAAAATTGGCTTATTAGAGCGCCGAAAACGGTGTTTTTTGTGAAATCCGTTTCTTAACGCTGGCCTTGGCCTGTCCTGGCCAAGGCTGGAGGGCTTGACAGATTGTAATTTTCTATGTAGAAAAATTGGGTCGTTCTTTGACATCTTTGGGGGCAGTGAGGGATTAAGAGGTCGCTACTACAGGGAGTCTTAAATGGCCGTACTGGAAGAGCAAAACGATCGACGCGATCCCGAATACCTACTCCGTTTAGCAGAAGTCATAGCCGCGATGGAAACGCAGCTGGCCGTGATACTTGATATGAAGGTTCCAGACGCAATGATTCGACGACAAATTGGAGGGATCTATCGGCGCAAGGATGAGCTCAAAGCCAAGGGCGGCGAGCATCTTCTGAAATAGCCAGGACCGAGGAAATGCTCAACAGAATGAGGACAACCTATATGGCCGGCACAGCCTTGGGCGAACTGAGGAAAGCGGTTGAAGATGCTGACAATGCGGCTACGGGTTGTGCGGTATTTCCCAAGCGGCCATTCTCTGATGATGATCTAAATGAGAGATGGAAACGCTTTGTGCGCATATTCCCCAACAATGGTGAAGCTTGGGGCGCGCTCTATGCCTTATTGACAGACACCTACTACGATTGGTTCCATCGCTTGGGAATCAAGCGAGACGAGCAGTGAGGACGGCAATGAAAAAAAGGCGCATTGTCAAAGAATACAGCATGGAGCAGGGGGCTGCAGCTCTTGCAGTTGCTAACGCGGAACGCAGGATCGCGGAAATTGAAGCGCTCGGTGACCCGCTTTTCCTCACGCATATGATGGAACGACTTGCACCGGATCTTTATGAAGCTATGGCAGAAGTTGAACGCCTTAAATGTCATGCGGTTTTGCCCGCAGCACGGCATTATGTGGCGAAGGAAAAAAACAGAACAAGGATTCTCAACCAAACTGGTCTTGGCGAGCTAATGAGCCATGTTCGAGAGCTATCAGAAAAGAAATACAAGGTACCTACGTACGAATTCATTCCAACTTTCGCGAGCGAGTACATGGAAGATGATTGGTTTTTGTTCGTAGCGACTCTTCCGCCAAATCCTGAACAGTTGCTCGATGCACTGCACCTCCTACTCACTAGCGCCTTCTTCAGTGTTCTGAAGGACAAAAACATCAAAATTGGGTAGGTCTTCAAAAGGTGAGCAAAAGCTCACCTTTTTCATTTGAATCTGTTAGCCTGGATCTTTATGAGCGGACTCATTGGTCTCAACAAAAAACAACAGGAGGCGGTGCGGCACACAGAAGGGCCGTTGTTGATTATTGCGGGAGCCGGGTCAGGTAAGACCAAGGCTTTGACGCACCGCATCGCGTATTTGATTAATGAAAAAAAAGTTCCTGCGAGCGCAATCTTGGCCGTCACATTCACGAACAAAGCCGCCGGCGAAATGCGCGAGAGAATCAAGACGCTATTAACGGGAACGGTCCTCGAGGGTAGGACTATGGCCAATGGGGATCATCCTGGTACAAGCGCAAGTGGTCGCGCCGACATCCCGTACGTCGGAACATTTCATTCGCTTGGTGTTCGTATACTGCGCCGAGAAATAGAACAGCTCGGCTATCAATCGCGCTTTGCGATTTATGACGGTCAAGATCAAATCGATGTCGTAAAGTCTGTGTTGGAAGAATTGCATCTCGACCCCAAGCAATTTAATCCACGTATGTTACTCGGGATGATTGGTTCGGCCAAAAACGAATTGCAAACACCGCAACAAATTACAGAACGCGCCTCAGAATTTATCGAAGAAATCTTTGCAAAGGTCTACACGGGCTACCAAAAAAAATTGCACGAGGCCAATGCGCTCGACTTTGATGACCTCCTCATGTTGACCGTGACCGTGTTCCAGAAATTTCCGGAAGTACTAGCGCGCTATCAAAACAAATTTCGCTACATACATATTGACGAGTACCAGGACACCAATCACGCGCAGTACATATTGATACAACTTCTTGCAGGCGAACATCGTAATCTCGCAGTCGTAGGTGATGATTGGCAAGCGATCTATGGATGGCGTGGCGCAAACATGCGAAACCTTTTGGAATTTGAACGAGATTATCCGGACGCCAAAGTTGTCTTGCTCGAACAAAATTACCGTTCGACACAAACGGTTTTAGATGCAGCCGGTGCAGTCATCGCAAAAAATGAAGGCCAAAAGAAAAAGAAACTTTGGACTGAGAATGATGCGGGAGAAAATGTCGGGATCCACGAAGCACGTGACGAGCGCGATGAGGCGCAGTATGTGGTGGAGCGAGTACGCAAGGCGCAGCGTAGTGACACGCCGCTCAATCACATCGTCGTCTTATATAGAACCAACGCGCAGTCCCGCGCCGTTGAAGAAGCGTGTCTTTTTGCCAATCTGCCCTACCGCATTATCGGAGGCATCAAGTTTTACGACCGTAAAGAAGTCAAAGACGTCCTGGCCTACCTAAAATTCTTGGCTAATCCCAAGGATGGAATTGCCTTTGAGAGGCTGCTCAATACCCCAGCGAGAGGTCTTGGGCCTAAAACCCGTGAACGCGTATATATGGAGGCTCGAGAAAAACATTCCGGCGATCTACTCGCGGCGATGTTGGATGCTACTAATAATAAGGAGTTGGATGCAGTTAAAGCGACGGCAGTGCGTGAGCTTGGTTTGTCGCTTTATAAATTGCGCGAACAACTACCCGACGCTGCTAAGTCCGACGCTAAGAAGATTCGACGCATCTCAAAATTGATCGATCAAGTTGTCAGGCAATTTGGATTTGAAAAATATTTGCGCGACGGTTCCGACGAGGGCGAGGCGCGTTTCGAAAACGTTAAAGAGTTGCTGACCGTTGCGGGTGAGCGCGAGTCACTTGAAGATTTCCTAGAAGAGGTTGCACTGGTCTCCGACATCGATACACTCGACGATCGCGCTGACGCGCTCACCCTCATGACCGCGCATGCTGCCAAGGGTCTGGAATTTAAACATGTCTACATGATCGGCATGGAAGAAGGAATTTTTCCGCACTCACGCGCGCTACTCGAGCCCAAGGAGTTAGCAGAAGAGCGACGTCTTTGTTATGTCGGTATGACGCGCGCCAAGGAACGCCTGACTTTAATTTATGCCGAACAACGTCAGCTCTACGGTGAGACACAGTTTAATTCTCGCTCAAGATTTATGGATGACATTCCGCAAGATCTTGTGCAACATACAAGTAGCAGCGGTGTTGGTTCGTTTGAAATTGGCCGGGGACAAGGGACAGCGGGATCAAACAATTTAGACGAACCATTTAGTGATGAAATCCTCGAAAATCCCTTCAAAAGTGGTGACCGCGTGCGACATCCGAGTTTTGGAGAGGGAAAAATTACGAGTGTGGATGACGATCTGGTCGACGTAACCTTTGATAAAGGCGGTTCTAAGACCCTTTCCGTCAACTTTGCACCTCTACAGAAAGTAGGGTAAAATATTGAGCAATTAATGCATAGAATTCCTCTAGTAGGATCCATAACACTGGTAGTGTTAATTCTTTTGCCTGTCGCAGCTGTCGCGAACGGATCAATTTCTGTTAAAACAAATACGCATGATTTTGTACCAGGGCTTGTTGCGCCTGCGCCTAAGAGTGCAGAACCCGTGGTGACTGCAGCGAGCAATTCACAGCCGTGGCGCATTAGAATTGAAGACAATCATCTCGAGAGCGAAGTAGATTTGCCGCTTGATGTGATCGCTCCACCAGTGGCATTTGCTGGCGATATTGCAGCACCTCAATTAACCGTAGTGCTTGTGCTTACGCGACTGGGATTTGTGCTGGATCCTGCTGATGTTGTCTACCCTTCTGCTACCGAACCCGTACCACAATCCGGAAAAATCGTCATTTCCCGAGCGCCGGGAGTGGTGATAGTCGCTGATGGTAAGAGTGAGATCGTCAAAACTCGAGCCGCTACCGTAAAAGACGTGTTGGCGGAAAAACAAATAACGCTTGATGCTGACGATCGCGTAGAGCCTGCCAATGAGACCAAGTTGGTGGCAAATCTGTCTATTACAGTGGTTCGTGTCGAAATAAAACAAGAAAAAGAAACCGAAAGCGTAAAGTTTGAGACCACCTATAAGGATGACGGGGCACGGTATGTCGGAGAAGAAGTGGTAAAAACTGCAGGCAGCGAGGGCAAACTAGAGAAGACATTCAAAGTTACGTTTGAGGACGGCAAGGAAATTAATCGTGAACAATCTGGCTCAAAAACGATTACGGAAGCTGTCGACAAATTAGTTTTGCGAGGCACCAAGGTTAAACCCCCGCCAGCAGCCCCCAAGGCCCCAGCTCCGTCCACAGGGCCAGCCACTGGCACCTATGCGGATTTGATTAACGCTGCGGCTACTAAATACAATGTCAGCGCACAGGATCTCAAACAAATCATGATGTGTGAGAGTGGGGGCTATCGGTTTGCTCAGAGCGGTTCGTACTATGGGCTGTTCCAATTCTCAAAGAGTCTCTGGGCAGGATCATGGAATCCCTATCGCAATGAGGATATTTTTACGACGAACCAAATATTTGCCGCCGCCCTCTATATCTCCATGGGGCACCGGGACGCTTGGCCAAGCTGTTAGTGACTACAACCGGCAAATCTAAGAAACGTAGTCAGCCGCTGGGTCTAATCGATCCGACGAGCATTGATGATCTCAGGCGCGTTTTTGCGATGCTACGAAAGCCGCGCAACTTTAAGCAGTTTGCTCAAAATTTTCTCATTGATAAAAAAGCCCGGGACGAAATTATCGCCGGCGCACACATTTTGCGGGGCGACCAAGTACTCGAAATTGGCTCTGGCAGCGGTGTTTTGACCCAGGAGATGGTAAAGCGCGCAGGCCGTGTTGTCGCGCTTGATCTCGACCCGTATCTGTTGGAGGTAACCCGTATCGTGTGCGCCGGCGCTAAAAATCTCGAGTTACGCTTGGAAGATGTTCGGAACATTAATTTACCCAAACTTTTTTGCGAGCGCGAAGTGACGCGAGCGGAAGATAAGGAGTACATCGTCGTCAGCAACGTGCCGTATTACCTCACGGGATATTTACTGCAATTGTTTTTGTCTAGTTCGTGCCCGCCGGAGCGCATGGTCCTGACTTTACAAAAAGAAGTTGCGGAAAAAATCTTGGCGCCACTCGGAGATTATTCTTTACTGACCGTTAGTGTGCGCGTTTTTGGCGAGCCATCACTGCTACAAATAATTTCTCGCGAGAGTTTTTGGCCGCAACCGAATGTTGATTCGGCGGTACTAAAAATTGAACGTCACAAAAAGCCGGTCGTCGCACCCAAAGATCAAAAAAAGTTTTTCCGCGTAGTAAAAGCTGGTTTTTCTGCCAGACGAAAAAAACTTTTCAACTCGCTCTCTGGGGGACTCCATATTTCTATTGACGCTGCAAAAGAAGCACTAAAAGCAGCCAAAATTGACCCCAATGTCCGTGCCCAAGAAATATCTATAGAAAAATGGGCTGCACTAAGCCAAATAGTACAGTTTGAGGAGTAAAGCTTATCCACAAGGCCTTTGCAGCCCAAATAGGGCAATTAGACATTGACTTTACAGTTCAAATTCTGGATAATAAGCCCTAAGAAACGGACCAGTTTTTTAGCGGATTAGGCCGCAATGGTCCGGAAAACCAAACTTCTCCAAACCAAATAGCAATACCGCGCTTTACGCGGTTAGTAGGGCGGCAAAAACCAAATTAACTTCCTAGGGAATACCTTCTCTGCTCATGCAGGAGTTCCTCAAGAACGTTCGCCTATTTTTTGTGCGACAGTTTACGCGTCTAGGTAGACCGGCTGCCCTGTTTTCCCGTGTGGGGCCAGCGGTATTGGTTTTGGGCGTTGGCCTGGTGGCCTTGGTTATGGGCGGCATGTTCGTTTTTGGACAATCAGCATTTGGTTTGCAACTTGATTCCGGTACAAACGGTGGAGGATCCGGTGGTCACGGCGATGAAGCTGCCGAGGTCATCCCGACCGACTCTATTGCTTCGATTTCAAAATTGGACAGCGACAACGACGGGCTGCGGGATTTGGACGAGGTTCGGTACAGAACCGATGCAAAAAATCCAGATACTGATGGCGATGGATTTAGCGACGGGGAAGAAGTTGAAAAAGGATTTAACCCAAATAGTTTACCCGGAGCGCGACCAGAGGATGACAAACTTTCGGCTTTGGGTGCGCAAGGATCGAGCGGTGAAGGTGGCGCGGACACGTCCTTTTTGGAACTGCTCGGATACCAGCCGGTTGATTCTAAAGTCGACGGCTTAAATGTCGGCGGGTTGGGAGGACTACCACCGGAAGATTTAGCAAAGGCAGAAAGTCAAATCTTGCCGAGTGGCGAGCGACTGGGCGAGTTAGAGTTTGACAAGCTGCTGAGCACGACGAGTCAGCCGTTGCCGACGGTAAATACTGGTTCGATTAAGGTTACTAATGCAACTGATGCAGCTGCTAAAGAAAAGTATTATCAAGAAGCCGCTGGGATTATAGTGCGGTTTAATCCGTTTCCACGCGGGTACAATATTGAGGTCTTGCTAAACGATATTCAGCATTTTAATCGTGACCAACTTGAGAAAATAAAGTTGGCGCAGGAGTCGATTTACCGTGAGTTGTCAAAGTTAAGTGTTCCGCAGCCGATGGTGGGAGTGCAATCGCATGCCTTAGCAATTTTGCAGGCGATCCAACAAACGGTTGATCGGATTTTGGCGTCCAACGGTTCGCCCGATGACACGTTGTATGCCACGGGACGAACAATCTATATGCTTGGCGAAATTGGCGCGCTGCTTAAGACGCTAGTTGCGGCAATCAAATGAAAAGACTAGGTCAAAATCTGCGGGGTAAAGTTTTTGGCCAAATCGCGGGCCGTTTTTTGCCATTTGGGCCGCGAGCGGCCTTCTTACGAAACCGGCGTATTCCCTGGACACGCATTATTGCTGCAGGCCTAGCACTCGCCATTATCGGTGAAGTTGCCATTGCAGGTGTGATCGAACGGCGCCAAGCGCAAGCACAACTGGCAGTCGCCATTGTAGTCGATCCCCCGCGCATCCAAGAATTTTTTGAAGTCGAGATACAGGAGATTTCGGTCGATTTGGTGCGTAAAATTATTCTCGAACAAGTTACGAAGAAGATGATTGAGAAAGTTGTTGGAGGTCAACAAGGCGGCATTGGTGGCAACACCATGGCGGCGTCCAATGGTGGGCAGGGAGCGATGATAAGTGATTATGGGGACTATTTATATACGGAGGCAAATGCTGATGTCGAGCAATTCATAGATGAACAGTTCGACAAGCAGTTTCCAAGTTATATCGATCCGAGTATTAAGGATGAAGTAAAAATAAGGTATCAGGATGACCCGCAGCTGACGCCAGATAATTGCGTCGATTTTCGCACAATAGAGTTTGGAACAGATCCAGACGCGCTAGATAAATTTGGAAGATCTCTGCAAATTGGCTGCAATGAACTGACTGCGCAAATAGGCCTTGCGCAACTCGCTGCACTTAAACACTCTTCCATAGTTGAGGCATCAAAAATCGAAGCTACTTCTAACTCAGGCTTACTGAAGAAAGACGAAAAATCGAATAAGATCAAGCAGTCGGGTGCAACGTACGAAGGTATAATCCAGTCAATGCTACAGGGCGTTGTCGATGTCCAGACCAATAACGAGTCTGCGGTGTCCAGTATTATCGGCGCCCTTGTTGATCAATTGCTGGATGAGATATTGGATCAGGAGTTTTAAATGAGGAAATCTCTTCTCAAAAAAATTATCCTGGGGTTCCTTTGTGCAACCATACTTTTAGGCCCGGCAGTTATTCCGACTTCGGTCCGTGCCGAAAGTGTAAAGCAGGTAGTGTTGACACCGATACTTCAGCAAGGCCTAATTTTGGAAAAAGGTCTGGCCTGGTTTAATGACAATGCTGAGGCCATAAAGGAATACGTACAGACTCTTGGTTTGTTGCGATGGTTTGCCAAGCTTACAGACGAAGCGGTGCAAACGGATCCTTTTTTTTATGAACCAATAAACAAAGGCATTCAGGCGGGCAATCAGTTCATTCTAAATCTGATTAACCTCTTTTATATTCTAATCTTACTGTTGATAGCGCTGGCGACTATTTTTGACTTTGAGGCTTATAGCGCTGGCAAGTTGTTACCAAAACTTGTATTCGCAATTATTCTTTCTAATTTTGGACTCTTCTTTGTAAAAGCGATAGCGGATTTCTCGCAATTATTGTCCCAGGGACTATTAGGTGATGGCGCTAACACTTTAGTCGATAAAATTGTCGGTAGTATCAGTGACATAGAGTTCGTCACCACACTTGTCGGCAGGGCCGGCCTCTTTGCGGCCTCGATCGTTTCAGGTGGCGCTACAGTGCCGCTGCAATTCCTTTTTGAAATTATTCAGCCAACAAATTGGTTCATTGTCGCTTTTCTTTTGACGACACTTATCTTGTGGTTGAGAATTGCTGGTCTTTGGATCTTTGCAGTATTTGCGCCGTTTGGCGTTGCATTCGGGGTACTTCCTTCGACACAAGGGTTTGCCCAACTTTATTGGAAAAAAGTTATTTCTTATGCATTTGTTGGCCCCGTAATAATTTTCTTTATACGCTTGGCAATTATTTTCTTTGAGGCCATGAGCAACCCAGGTGCACTTGATAGTTATGTCGGTATCGTGTCTGATGAAACGGACGGTTCCATTACGGGAAATGTATTCGTTCGTGACCTAGGGACGGTAATCATACTTTACATGGGCATCGTGTTTGCCAAAAAAATGGGCGTAGAGGTTGCCAATTTCGTCATCGATAAGGCGCAAAAAACGTTTAAGACCGCTTGGACTGCGGCCACAATTATTGGAACTGCGGGGGCTGGTGCAGCCGTTGGGGCTGTCAGCAAAGGGCTTGCTGCGGGCGAGGGTATTGGCGCATCTCTTGGTAAAGGTGCCGCGGCTCTTAACGAAAGTGGAGGCTTAAGAAGAAACGTTGGTATTGGTATGCAGGGCACCTTTGGAAAAAAATCTCTTCTAGGCCAAGTGGGCGGTGGATTGATTGGTTCTGGTGACAGGGCTAGCGCGCGGGGAAAGGAGGCGGCCACTGAAGAAGCTGCAGCCAAGGAGCGCAGACAATACAACGATCAGGAAGGTGCAAATGCCGCAAACCGACGAGTCGTCCAAAAGAGTAAGCAGTATGATAATCAGACGATTAATCCCACCGCACTTCCCGGTGCAACTCCTGAGGAGAGGGCTGCGAGTGCCCTGGCATTGGCCCGTACGGGCGGCGTTAATAAAGGAAACATGCCTGCGATAAGCGCTCAAGTTGACCCTCAATTTCTCGAACTGATTAAATCCCAGGCAGCAAACAATGACTTGACTGCAAAGTTCGATCCCGCAGCCCCTGATTTTGAAGAAAAAGTTTCTAACTGGGTTAAGACTAATGGCGTAAATAATCAAAAAGAGGGCCTTGAGAACGAAGTAGTTGCTCGGGTTGTCTTGGAGAACCTGAGTGATGCGGAACTAGGTAAAGTGTCTAAAATCTGGAAAGATGGGCAAAGAGACTCGTTTAATGTGGGTGCAAGTAAGGTAACGAGGACTATGGCCACTAGCAACGACGCGCGCTATTCTGACACATTTAAAAAAGCTGTACTGGGCGGTGCTAACCCTGTCGAAATGATGAGACAAAATAACGCTGCAGCTATTACGGCTGGTCACGATATTAGTGGCGCGCATGATCAGATAGAAAAAACTGTTTATTCGGACGCATCGTACTACGTGAACCAACCAACAACGGTTTCTGTCCAAATGATGAACCGGTTGGGAAATAGCAATCCTGCAAACCTCGGTAAGGTTTTAGGCGTTCTTAATCATCAAAAACTTAGAAATCGAACTGATATGAAGGCTGCTCTTGTTGCCGCAGCCAAAAACTCGGCCTTTGGAAGAGAGATTTCAGATGGCATTATGGCGCATCTCAAGACGCGGATGTCGGACTCTGTTGATCGGCTGGCAGACTTACAAGAAAAAATGAATAAGAAGCAAGAAGAACTTGAAGAAAGTCTGGGAGATGTTAAGGGGTCAATTAAAGGTCTCAAGAAATGATTTCTCCCGATCAACTACCACCGCGCATTACTGAATACCTTGGCTCGTATTACACAACAGTCAAGACCTTACGACTGGCGGACCGCTATAAGCTGAGTGGGAATAAGCTTGACGACTTCGCCATCATCATTAACGGCGTGTTTTTGCAAAATATTGAACTCAAGGATTTTCCAAAGTATTTGCGTAACATCCTGGGGCTTCCCGATGCGCAGGCCTATTTATTGGCTGCAGAAGTCAGCGAACAACATTTTGCTGCTTTTGAAGACTTTCTAGGCGGTATCAAAGATCTAACGACCCAGTGGCAAACCTGGGGTCATGAGTTTGGCGGTAAGGAACCAGGACACACAGTATCCCCAAAGATTGAGCGCATGATGGCGCAGGCAGGTACGCAGCGCGGTCCGGGATTGGAGTTCAAGAAAAAACTTGGATTGCAAAAGGCGTCGCCCATACAAACGCGACCCAACAAGCCAGCCGGTCCTGGCAAAGCTCCTCCCGCAGGTGCGCGAAAAGTTCCAATGCCGGTAACAACTCGCCGTCCATTACCTGCAAATGCGTCGCCAGTTGGCACTGTCCCAATGCATGCCACCAGCAATAAATCCAAGGTGCCAGCGACTCAAGCCCCCGGCGTCTCCCGCGACCAATTCTTAAAACAACTCGAAGGATTCAAGGTCGAATCGCTGCGCACAGAAGGACAATCCGCTGGCCTCAAGATCAGCCAACTGGATCAACAACTAGCGACAGTGTTAGCAGGCGCACCACAAGATCGTCCCAAGGTGCAAAATGCGCTTCGTCGATCACCGCTAGTTGCCCTCTATCAAGAACAAGGCCAAGACTCGATCCGTTTTGGCAAAGCGCTCGACGTTGTAATTTACGAACGCTATCAATCAGGCAAACCCTACTTGCTCAAAGAAGAGTTTGAAGCAGTCGCAAAACTTATGAAATCGATCCAATGATCAACGCGAAACTATAGCCATGCAATTCTCAGTTCCACAATTTATAGACGTTCGAGACAAAATATTCGGACCATTTACGATCCAACAATTCTTGTATGTTGTTGCGGGCGTCGGGCTCGGTCTCACAGAATTTTTTCTTTTCTCAGTACCAGTCTTTGTGATCCTGGTGATCCCAACCGCGGCGTTTTTCTTGGCGATGGCTTTTTATCAGGTTAATGGTCGCCCATTCTATTTTTTCTTGGCAAACGGTTTCAACTTCTTAATCCATCCAACCAACCGCATCTGGAAGCGCGATCCGACACTCCCGCGGATCAAAACGTCTTTTAAAAATGACCGCGGACAAAAAATACAGCGCGGTGATTTACGTAAGGAAGGGCTCGAGCGACTCAGCCATATTCTTGATTTTGAAGTCAAACTTGGTGAGAGCATTGTCCCGCAACAACAAAAAGAACTGTATCCAGATCTTTACTAGCGCAAAAAATAATTTCCTAACTCACTTCCATGGCAAAAGCTTCATCCCCAGACAAAATAATACAGATGCACAATCCAGCGATCGCTGGACCAAAAGTTACTGCGACCCAGAGTACGCAGCGGTATTTAGATATCGCCGAGATCCGCGACGATTCGATCGTGCTTCGCGACGGTGGCGTGAGAGCCGTGCTGATGGTGGGGTCGGTCAACTTTGCGCTCAAGTCACAGGAGGAGCAGGAAGCAATCGTCTATGGCTACCAAGCATTTTTAAACTCCGTAGATTTTCCGATGCAAATGTTGATTCAATCTCGCATCCTCAACATCAAACCGTATCTCGACATGCTGGCGCAACGCGAAAAAGTACAGACTAATGAGTTACTCCGAATCCAGACCCAACAATATCGTGAGTATATTCAGCAGCTGATTCAAATCTCCAACATTATGGAGAAAAACTTTTACGTGATTGTGCCGTTCCACCCGCTTGAGAGTAAAGAGGAAACCTTTTTCTCGCGGATCGGAAAAGTTTTGTCGCCGACTAAAGTTATTGCGACGAGTCGGCGCGAGTTTGACGAGCGCCGGCGTCAATTACTTGAGCGGGTGGAGCGCATCCAGATCGGTCTCAACACGCTTGGTCTAAAGAGTCTCATGTTAAACACGGCCGAGTTGATTGAGCTGGTTTACAACACCTATAACCCAGAAATCAAAGGACAAACGAGTCTCGCCGACGTTGAAGAGCTCGCGCTCGATCGCGGTTAATAATAAAAAGGGAGAATTATATGGCAAACGAACCACAACAATTTAATACAAACGCACCTGTCGCGTACGGGGCAATGCCAGGAACCGGCGGCCGGCGCCTCGCCCCGGGCGAGCCCATGGCTTTTCCTGTTCCGGTCACCGAGTCGGATCTGCCAGAGGGCGAGCAACAACGCAAATTGCAGTTGTTAGAAGCCGAGCGTGTTTTCCGCGAGGGCGTCGCCACGGTCAAAGACATCATAGCGCCGGCCGCCTTTAAGGCCGAGTCAAACTTTTTGTTTGTTGGTGGCAAATTTGCCCGGACGATGTTCGTGTTTGTGTATCCACGCTATCTCCGTGTGGGCTGGTTCTCACCAATTGTAAATCTCAACGAAGAACTCGACGTCTCGATGTTTTTGTACCCGATGCCCTCGGAGCTGGTCCTCAAAAACCTAAAAAAGCAATCGGGTAAAGTCGAGGCGAGCATCAATATCAATGTTGAACGTGGAAAAGTTCGCGACCCAATCCTAGAAACCGCACACGCCGATATCGAAAGCCTGCGCGACAAATTACAGCAAGGTACCGAGCGCTTTTTCCGGTATGGCCTCTACGTCACGCTCTACGCTAATAGTAAAAAACAACTGGATGATTTGTCGGAGACGGTCGAGACAATCCTCGGCACCAAACTTGTCTACGCCAAGCACGCCATCTTGCAAATGGAGCAGGGCTTTAACTCGACGCTTCCGCTTGGCAATGACGAGTTAAAAATTGGCACGAACATGAACACCTCGCCACTCTCCACGAGTTTTCCATTTATCTCCAGTGAACTTACCAGCAACGACGGCATTCTCTACGGCATCAATCGTCATAATAATTCGCTCGTCCTGTTTGACCGCTTCTCGCTAGAAAATGCCAACACAGTTGTGTTTGCTAAGTCCGGTGCGGGAAAATCATATGCAGTAAAGTTAGAAATCCTGCGCTCCATGATGCTTGGGACGGATGTGATCGTCGTCGATCCGGAGTCCGAGTACTACCATCTTACCACTGCAGTTGATGGTGCCTTTATTAATGTTTCGCTCGGCTCAGACACAACGCTCAACCCGTTTGATTTGCCAAGACTTTCCAGCGAGCCCGTGCTCGACTTGCTCCGCAGCAACATCATCGCGCTCAAAGCGTTGATTGGCATCATGATCGGCAAGCTCACGCCAGAAGAAGATGCCATCCTTGATAAGGCAATCTACGAAGCCTATGCCAAAAAAGATATCGCCAACGACACGCCTGACTTGATCAGCGCCGAATTTCCGTTGATGCAGGATCTGCAAGAAGTGCTTAACTCCGTCGAAGGTGCTGAGTCGATTGCTACGCGCTTGAGTAAATTTACAGAAGGTACTTTCTCAGGTCTATTTAACCGCCCAACCAATATTCAAGTGCAAAAACAATTGGTGACCTTTAACCTACGCGATCTGGAAGATGAGTTACGCCCAATTGGAATGTTTTTGGTGCTCAATTACATCTGGAATTTAGTTCGGTCCGAGCTAAAAAAACGTATCCTCGTAATTGATGAAGCCTGGTGGATGATGCAATACGAGGACTCCGCTCGATTCTTGTTCTCGATCGCAAAGCGCGCGCGCAAATATTATCTCGGTGTAACCACGATCAGCCAAGACGTGGCGGACTTTTTGTCGAGCGAGTTTGGCCGCGCGGTGGTGTCCAACTCCTCAATGCAAACTTTGTTACGACAATCGCCTACGACGATTGATCAAATCCAAGAAGTTTTCCATCTCACGGACGGTGAAAAATTCTTGCTGCTCGAGAGCGATGTGGGCGAGGGAATTTTCTTTGCCGGTCTAAAACACGTGGCTATCAAAGTTGTCGCGAGTTACAGCGAAGACCAAATTATTACCTCCGACCCACGACAAATTCTTGAAATTGAGCAGGCCAAAAAGGAATTTGCGGCTCAACATGGCGAATTTACCGACGAAACAGGCGCCGACGCTGGCGATCAAAATGGCCGTCAAGGCGTTGGAGGGGGAACCTAATTGTGCATCGTCTGCGACTCACGTTGGAACTGGCGACTTTTCTCGCGATCAGCGTGAGTTTGCTGTTAGGTTTGCCGCTGGGCATGCCAATTGGTGTTGCAAGAGCTCAAGAGCCTGATAACGATAACGATCCGTACGATCAAATTTCTTGTGCGGGCGTGGAGGAAGACGACGTTGAGAATGTCGATCCCAATGCCGTCCAGTTTCCATACGGCGCAGAGGAACAAAACGATAGTTCGAGCCGAGACGTTGGCAATGACCCCGACGAGGATTCGCCCTTCCCAAACAACAACTTTAACTTGCCGTTTGAAATGCAAATGAGCGGTAACAATTTTTCTTTTGAGCCGACCTATACGCAAGAAGAAAAAGCGCTCGCCAATGATGCCTTTCAGTCCGAGCCGTCGGTACAAATAACTCCAGCCGAGGATGCGACACCTGGGAGTGACGTGACATTCACCATTATGCCGAGCAGTTTTGCTCTGGAGGGCTCCCCGGGTGACAGTTTTTATTACGCCGCCTGGGTGGATGGAAAATATATCAATGGATATAGCGCAGGAGGCTCGGTACCCGGGTTCGAACAACTCTCTACCAGTAGCGGGGGAGTGCGTGGCGATTGTGATGCCCTAAGTCGTGAAACGGAAATTGATCAAGACGGTGACGGTATGGATGACAATTGGGAAGTTCGCTACGGACTCAATCCCAACAACCCGGGTGACGCCGGTCAGGATCCGGACGATGATGGGTACACAGCAACCGCATTTCCAAATCTTTTGGGAGAATTTTTAAGCCCAGCGCCTGAGATTGCGGGCGGTACGCTCGGCGATGGGAGCTTTACCAATCTCGAAGAATATATTTTGGACACTGATCCAAAGTCCGCAGATACCGATAGCGATGGATTCCCTGATGAGGCCGACGCAGTCGGACTTGGGCAGCACACCATGAAATTTCCCGCCTCGGCCGATAGCGCGCAAACGGAATATCAAATCCACGTGATTGTCGTCGGCACCATGGAAAAACGTAACGAAGAAGAAAAAAAGCTGACTAAGATTGATTCGGCCTTTGATGCTATTCCTGCGCGCTCGCGTGAGAATCTGAGCGTGGATCTCGCAGTGCAAACGGACGTGGCACGCTCGGGCGAAGTACTACAAGTGAGGGCCGAGCCAACAGGCAGCGAGTCCAAAGACCTCCTCTTATCATATGAGTGGAGCGTCAATGGTGAGCCACAACCAGAACTCTCCGGTCAAGGTGAGCAGACCTTGGAGTACACAATTCCTGAGGATATGACTCCCGGTGAGGACGTAATCATTGCAGTCGACGTGATCAATCCGCAAACTGGACAACTCAGTCATGGACGAACGGCCCTCGTCAACGGCGATTCTATTCTGCTCGAGTATGATCCAGAAAAAATCGAGACTGGAAAAACGGTTGAGATCCATGCGTTGCTTAATGCGAGCCAAGACCCCAGTCAGTATTTATTTTTGTGGAGTATCGATAGCACACTGCAAAAAGCTGACTCCAAGGTTGGCGCCGATACTTTTGTCCTCGAGGTAGAAAAAGGTGGAGGATCAACGTATCAGATTGGATTGGAATTGTTGGAGACAGGCTCAAGCAAGCTCGCCGGCAAAGTCACCCAAGAAATCGAGGTGCAACGACCAACGGTGACTTTGGAGCTTACTCCGGTCGAACCGGTCACCGGTCAAATTGTCACGGTGCGTGCGCTGACCGAACATTTTGCGACAGAAAGTTTGGAGTATCGTTTTACAGTGGATGGCGAGACTTCCGAGTCTGTCAGCCCGACGGCACAAGTCAATGCTGGCGGTGACGGTGAGCAGCACTCCATCAGCGTTACCGTCTCCACTATCGGCGACGAACCACAATCTGCGCGTGCGGAAATTTTATTTACAACAAAACCTGTGGGTTTTGCGTTTGCGCCCAATGCGCCGCGCTGGCAAGTTGGTACATTCTTGGCGGCAGTTCGTGCCAATGTGGGCGGCCGCGCCGCCAACGCAGCGCTCGTCTCGCTAGCACTTTTTGGAGTCGTTATTGGCGGCGGTGTGCTGGCGCTTAAACGCAAGTCAGAAAGTGTGAGGTCGTCATGGTAAAGCAACTGCGACTGAAATTTTTTTGCATTTTGTTCGTGACAATGGGAATTATCGTAACAAGCGTAGCTCCAGCAATTGTCCGGGCGACTGATGTTGACGATTTAAGTGACGCTCATGCACTTGGTCCCTATGATGAGGTCGCTTGCAACGGTGCCTTTGAAGATGAGCTCGACACTGGCGACCCGGCCAATAAATTTTTTCCGCCGTTTGAATTTAGTGCCGAGGACAACAGTGATGATAGCGGGGGAACATTTAGCGGTGCCTA
>CAZCZY010000007.1:0-4983 GCA_964503525.1 uncultured Candidatus Saccharibacteria bacterium | reverse complement strand
GAAATCCGGAATCATGGGGTCCTGATAGGCAAGGCACTCCGTACATGTAGAAATTTTTCCTTCGTGAGCAATTGTCTCAGCCAGAATGTCACCCGCATCTATTGTGTATCGGAGCCGCATATCACCTACGAGATCGTTTTGCCACATCTCAACAGTCAGATCATTGAAATCGTCCGTGATGCCATTATACGTCGCGGTCATGTGGCGCTTGGTGTAGTGAATATCGCCTCGCACTTCTGCGCTAGCTAGCTGTGCACCAGCGCGTGCCAGCACATCGTGTGGTGTTAGTGGCGCAAAGGTCGTCAGCGCAAGCGCTGCAATGATGCCCAATGAGACTGCGGGCACTGCTGCAGCAGTCACCCACGACCAAAAGGTTCGTCGTTCTGCTTTTTCCGACGTACTGAAGTATTCTGAGCGAAGTAATTTTTGTCGCAAAAGAATTTTGTGATCAGGTTCACGCTTGGCGGAGTTAAATGTTCCACCAAAGGATCGCAGTAATGATTGGATTGATTTATGATTCATTAGAGTTCCTCCTGATGTATATCAAAAATGAGTTGTGCGTCGCCCTTGAGAGTATCTCGCAATTCTGCCAGGGCCCGATGTAGGTACACACGTACCGTGACTTCCCGTTTGTTGGTTGCATCAGCAATTTCTCGGAGACTAAGATCTTCAAAATAGCGCAATTGAATGAGCTCGCGATAGATTGGCTTAAGTTGTTGTAGCGCTCGGTTAAGCACAACAAAACGGTCGTCGTTGAGCAATTTGTTTTCTATTTCTGTTCGTCCGGAACCCTCGTCACTCACCTCAAGCGGATCGCTATTCTCTGAAGCAACGTACTTAGCAGTGTCGCGATAGTAGTGGTAAATCTCGTGCGTTGCGATGCGATAGATCCAACCATTAAAACTCCCATCGTGACGCCACACAAATTTGGGTAATTTGGTGAGCACTATTTCAAACGTGTTGGCTACAATGTCGCGGGCTGCCTCGATGTTGAGTGTTCGTCTAAAGGCATACGCCAACATTTTGTCGTAATAGTAATTGTATATTTCGACAAAGGCGTCCTTGTCTTTATGTTGCGCTCGATACGTGAGCACTTTGAGTCGGTCTGTTTTCATTATTAATTTTGAGAGATGGCCGTAATTAAGAAAAAAGAGCCTGCGTAGATGAACCACGCAGGCTAATTGATTAGATCCGCCAACGCAAGGCGTGTTTGCTCGCGTTCGGGGGTATAGAGGTACAGCTGCTGCTCAATGGAATCGACAAATACCTGAACGAACAGCCCAGCAGGCACGTCTCTGACCCTAACCCTTCGCCTACTGGAGCCCGTGGTGGCAATCCTAGACAGCACGATCTTACGCACGAAATCGAGTGCTTTGGCGCGTAAAATTATCTGTGCAGCCAGACGGGTGGTCTTTTGGTGGTGGGTGACTTTTCCGCCCGCGCAAATTCCCGGTATTTTTACAAATGCAGACATTATTTCCTCCCAATGACAAGGTACGTCTGCAGGTATACCCGGACGATGTCTTCGATGTTACAAATATAAACGCGATGAATGGAGCCGGCGCTCGGATTTGAACCGAGGACCTACTGTTTACAAAACAGTTGCTCTGCCACTGAGCTACGCCGGCAACTCCACAGACGGTACCAAGGCTTGACTAACCGAACAAGTTGAGGTAGAGTCAGCGTTTTCGGAAACTGCCGCATACGAGGAGGTGGCGTTTGTTCTTCCACATCAATGATGAAGTTGCGTATCAAGGTCTGCAGCCCGCGCGACGACTGAAGTACTCGATCCGCGCCGACGCAAACTTTGGTGTACTGCACACAACACTGATCGCGCGCGTGATAGACACCGAGTACTCACAACTCATCCCTCTGCGACCACGCAGAATGGTCGCTGAGATCATCGCGCCCGATGGCTTGAGCGTCGTATACGACAACGGTCAAGTCAAGTTTTCTACGACACAGGGACTCGCACTGGAGGGCACCACCAAGGGTTGGGAGGTAGCGCGCCTGTTCGTGTTTGATAGCCCGCTCGGCCAAGACCTCGACCACGTGATCTCGTTCGTACAGCCTACTCCCTAGCCATTCCAACAGCTCTAATTCATAAGGCAATCTATCGTGATTGCCTCTTTTTTTATGCGGTTTTTTTAGCCTACGTATGGCCTACTCGAGTTCTTTTTTGGAGCGAACCTCAGCTAACAATTGTTTGGCAAGTTCGTGTAAAGGATCGCGCGCCAAGACTGAGGTCAACATTTCTTCTGCGAGTGCTTTGTCACCCGAGGCTTGAGCGGCTTTTGCAAGCTCTACCTTGTGACTTAAATTGTCGCGGTCATGTTTGATTGCCTCGCGATACGCTTTGATCGCTTTTTTGTAATCCTTGATTGTCATGTACGCCATCCCGAGTGTTGCGTGACGAACTGAATTTCCGGGATCCAACTTAGCGGCACGATTCAAGACTTCTGCAGCCGCTACCCACTCACCTTTGTTGGCGAGTGCTTGCCCGAGATTACCAACCGCGTTGATGTTGTCCCGATCACTCTCTAAGACAACTTTGTAAGCCTCGGCAGCGTCGTCCCAGTTTTTTTGCTTAAGATACAGATTTCCCAGACCCAAATATGCTTCTAACGTTTTGGGTGCGAGCGCGACAACTTTTATGTAAACTTTTTCAGCTGCTTGCCAGTTGGCTTGGCGTGCATAATCCTCAGCCTCCTTGAGCAACTGAATAATCGCCCGCTGTTTTTCGTCCGCGGGAGCAGCGGCAACAGATTGTTTTGGACCGGTTCCGGCATCAACCGCTAGGGCGGTCGACGCGCCAGTCAGTGGCGAGGCGGCGCGCTTGCGCGCAGCGCTTTTCATTACTTTCCCTAGACGACCAAACGTGGCGTTCGCGCCAGCTTTTACCCCGCGGCCAAGCGCGCCGCCGGCCCGACTGACCGAACGCAACAGCGCGGGCTTTGTTCGTACAGAAGCACTAGCAGCACCGCTCTTTTTAGTGGCGTTAGATACGGCAAGTTCCGCCTCTAGCTTGGCGGTTTTAGGTAGACGTCGCGCCACCACAATGGTCACAACAGCCAAGGCGACAACGATTACTATTTGCGGCAAAAAGCGCAGCAGAGTTTGCATACGCGTAACCTAATCCTGCGAGTTACTCTTGTCCAACTTGGTACCGAACAAAACGCTTTACCTGAATATTTTCGCCGATCTCCGTAACGTACCGCGCTATCATATCTTGTACCGTTTCATCGGGATTTTTTATGGTCGGCTGCGTTAGTAGCGCTTGCGCTTCAGCAAATTTTTTCAACTTACCCGCGAGTGCTTGTACACGAATTTTTTCTGGCTTGCCCTTGAGGTCGCTCTCGCCTACTTCTCGCTCTGCGGCCAACATACTTTCTGATACGTCCTTTGGGCTAACTACTTTTGGGTCAGTTGCCGCGATTTGCAAAGCCAACTCATGCGCAAGTTCCTTAAATTTTTCGTTGCGCGCCACAAAGTCAGTCTCGCTATTAAGTTCGAGCATAACGCCGACTTGATCACCTACATGAATATAGGTTTCTATGAGTCCCTGCGCGGCGGCGCGTCCGGCCTTTTTTAGCGCTTTAGCCTGACCCTTTTTTCGTAAGACCAAAACGGCCTTCTCAATGCTACCCTCGGATTCTTCGAGCGCTTTTTTGGCATCGACAACCCCGGCGCCAGTTTGTTCGCGCAATTGTTTGACTTGTTCGAGCGAGATCATGATTTTGCACCTTTATCTGGGGCGACTTGTTTTGCGGGTACATCTGGTTTTGCGCTAGGTGCGTCTTGTACAATCGGTTTTACTGGCACTGCGGTTACCTCAACTTTTGCCGGTTCTGGAACGGGTTTGAGACGTTGCCCTTCGAGGACTGCCTCAGCCATGACGTTGCTGATTAACTCAATCGTTTTAATTGCGTCGTCATTTGCTGGAATGGGAAAGTCAATCTTGGTGGGATTTGCGTTGGAATCAACGATACCAATCACCGGAATAGATTTTCGTTTGGCCTCGTTGACTGCGATTTTATCAGCGGTCACATCGGTCACAAAAATTGCCTCAGGTAATCGCCGTACATCTTTTATACCGCCAATGTTTTGTTGCAATCGATCAATCTCACGCTGCATATCAAGCTGTTCGCGCTTGGTGTACTGGTCGAGTTTACCGCTCGCCTTGTCTGACTCCAGGCGCTCAAGCTTACGGAGTAAATCCAAAATAGTATTAAAATTAGTAAACAAACCACCCAGCCAACGCCCAGTCACATACGGCATGAGAGCTTTTTTGGCCGCTGTTTCGACTGGCGTACGTGCTTGACGTTTGGTACCCACAAACATCAGAACGCCACCGCGTCGACTCAAATTAAGCGCAAACTCTGCGGCAAGAGCCAACTGCTCGCGCGTTTTTTCTAAGTTGATGAGGTGGACCCCCTTGGTCGAACCAAATAAAAACGGCGCCATTTTGGGGTGCCAGCGGGAGGTGCGTTGACCAAAATGTGCACCTGCAGCTAATAATTCTTTTAGTGATGGAATGGCTAGCATGGATCGTTATAGTTCCTTAATGAGACCGCGGTGGGTCTCCCTCCGCTTCTTTCTGCTTGGACTGGGACTAGTTTGTACTAGCAGGGCCAGCCAATCCAGAAGCGTGCGTTAGTTATAAATTAAAGCCTACAAACGTAGGCGCAAAAAAACCATACGTGGCAAGCGTGTCGCTGTCAACAAATACAAGGCGGCGCGGTCCGTTACTGCGCAACCAAAGTATCAATTTCTTGTGCCAGACGGTCTAACAAATCCGCAACCTGCTGCATGACTGTTGCTGATTCTTCGACCATTGCAATATCCTCTGTCTCATTGCCTTCAATTCCCAGCTCCAAGGCCTCGCGCGATTTGGTGACAGCCTGCGTAAGTAAATTATGGATCTGCTCTAAGCTTTCCGGGGCGTCTAAGCTTGCAAGCGCTGCTTCTGCTTTAGCAATTTCG
>CAZCZY010000006.1:0-2331 GCA_964503525.1 uncultured Candidatus Saccharibacteria bacterium | reverse complement strand
CGCATCGACGTTGAGATACGGATCTATTTTCATGGCCGTGACAGAAAATCCGCTGGCTTTGAGTGTTGCGGCGATTCCGGCGGTCGTAATCCCCTTGCCAACTCCTGACATGACTCCACCCAACACAAAAATTATTTTTGAATCTGCCACAAAGATGCAAAATACACGCGGGCGAGGATATTTCCCAGCCGCTTTGTTGCCGTACGTTGTACAAATTTATCCCAGCATGATACCTATACTTGGGCCAAAGTCACCCAAGAAGGACTACTGGTTTTTCCGCCACGAGCGGATTTTTTTGCGCGCCGCTCGAAACTATTTTTCCTCAGTGCCAATAATCTTGCGAGCGATATTGCCCGGAACTTCCTCGTAGTGATCAAACTCCATGCTGTAGCTGGCACGGCCCTGTGTCATAGATCGCAAGCTGGTGGCATACCCAAACATTTCCGCGAGCGGCACCATGGCAGAAACAATTTTGATATTTTGCGGACGGTCGTCCATCTTTTGAATCTGACCGCGTTTGGCGTTTAGATCACCGACCACGTCACCCATACTTGTTTCTGGGGTCGTGACTTCCACCTTCATAATTGGTTCGAGTAGGATTGGGGTGGCCTTGCGCATGGCCGCTTTTACACCCTTTGAGCCCGCGATCTTAAAAGCTGCTTCTGAAGAATCAACTTCGTGGTACGAACCATCAAAAAGTGTCGCCTCAACATCGACCACTGGATACCCCGCTAATACGCCAGTATTAAAGGCGTCCATAACACCTTTTTCTACCGCTGGAATAAATTCGTGCGGAATGACGCCACCCTTAATCTTATCCACAAAAGCATTGCCCTTACCGTGCTCGAGTGGCTTTACGGTTAGCCATACGTGACCATATTGTCCGCGGCCGCCGGTTTGCTTGATGTATTTTTCTTCGGCTTCCGCCTCGGCCTTGATCGTTTCTCTGTATGCAACTTGCGGTTTACCAATGTTGGCCTCGACTTTATATTCACGCTTCATTCGGTCGACGATAATGTCGAGATGTAGTTCGCCCATACCAGAAATAATAGTTTGGCCGGTTTCTTCGTCGGACTTAAGTCTAAACGTCGGATCTTCTTCGGCGAGGCGTTGCAGCGCGATACCCATTTTTTCTTGGTCAACCTTTGTCTTGGGCTCAATTGCAATCGAGATGACTGGCTCAGGGAATTTAATTTTTTCTAACACAATCGGATTATCTGGGTCACACAATGTGTCCCCCGTTGTCGTGTCTTTGAGTCCGACTGCGGCCGCAATTTCTCCGGCATAGACTGTTTTGACCTCTTCTCGTTTATCCGCGTGCAACCGCACGATACGCCCAATGCGTTCTTTTTTGCCCGAACTAGAGTTCAAAACGTACGACCCCGCATTGAGTGTCCCCGAATATGCTCTAAAGAAAACAAGTTTACCGACAAACGGATCCGCCAAGACTTTAAACGCTAGTGCAGAAAAAGGCTCATCGTCGGCGGCTTTTCGCTCCAGTTTTTTGTCCTCATCAGCGGGATCATGTCCAGTAATAATCGGCTTATCGAGCGGACTCGGTAAATAATCGACAATTGCATCAAGCACAAGCTGTACGCCCTTATTGCGAAGTGCTGTGCCGCATAAAATAGGAATAACTTTGTATTCGAGTACACCTTTACGTAGCGCTCGCTTGAGATCTTCTATTGGCGGAATCGTGCCGCTCAAATATTTTTCCATCATTTGATCGTCTTGTTCGACGATTTTTTCGATCATTTTTTCGCGATATTCTTTGACCTTGTCTACCATATCAGCCGGAACTTCTTTTTCTACGAGCTTTTCTCCTTTTTCACCTTCAAAAATTATCGCCTTGTTTTTGACCAAGTCGACAACACCAGAAAAATTATCTTCAATTCCGATGGGCAACTGGATCGGCACGGCATCCGTACTCAGTCGATCATTGATTGACTGTACGTCTTTATAAAAATCGGCGCCGGTTCGATCCAGTTTATTTATAAAACACATGCGCGGAACTTTGTACTTGTCGGCCTGATGCCAAACGGTCTCGGATTGCGGCTCGACTCCGGCGACTCCATCAAAAACGACAACACCGCCATCGAGGACGCGCAAACTGCGCTCTACTTCAACGGTAAAATCGACGTGCCCTGGCGTGTCAATTAAATTGAGGCGGCAATCCTGCCAAAATAATGTTGTAGCAGCAGCCGTGATAGTAATTCCGCGCTCACGCTCCTGCTCCATGTAATCCATCGTCGCCTCGCCCTCATGCACCTCGCCAATTTTGTGCGTGCGACCTGCATAATACAGAATACGTTCGGTCGTTGTGGTCTTTCC
>CAZCZY010000005.1:0-3049 GCA_964503525.1 uncultured Candidatus Saccharibacteria bacterium | reverse complement strand
CTCCCGCTTGCGCCCGAACGGTACGACGTTCAACTTGATCGACTCGAACTTATCCTCGATCTTTTCCGCCAGTTCGCTCAGAGTGGCATACTCAAACAGCCAAATCTGATCGTCGCCTTCAATGAAATCTGACAGCTGATGTGATCCACGACCCGTGTCGTACAGGACGACGCACTGCTTGTCGAGCCAGGCAGCACGCTCGAGTTTGCGACCAACACCATGACTGCGCACCGTGCAGTTGGCAACGAGCACATCACACGATGTGAGACACGCATTGCCGCAGCGCATCCGACCGGACACGGTGTTACGGTCGATATGGTGCTTACGGCAGATTCGATCGGCCCCTCCATTGTATTCGGTGACGACGTCACCGTACTTTTGCAAGAGAGCGATTATTTTCTCTTGCACCCTTCGTCGACGCTGCATTGACCATACGTCAACGGCGTAGTGAATCTGAAGTCGTCTCGCCATGTTGCTTCAGTCCTCCTGATTGTCAAAAGTACAACTCGCTCATGCCCATGCACGATCAGGCACGAACAAGTCGTTCCCGTCATTTCTAGCGGGAATTCCCAGGCTAACATGGGCCCTAGATTTTGAAAACTATCTGATTTTTTGCGTAAGAACGGATTTTTTACGCATACGCGCGACCTAGGATGGCGGGAATTTTAATTTAGCGTTTTCTTGTTCGACTATTTTGGGATCGATTTGCGCAAAAAGTGGAACTGGTTTTGAGAGCTTGCTTGAATGCAGACGTTCAACCAGTTCGTCGATGGAACTGGGCCACTGGACGATCTGATCATTCTTGACCGAAGCCGTTGGCTCAATACCGAGTAGCCCCGCGATTTTCTTAGCTGTTTCCGGAATAACCGGCGTAAGCAGGGCTTGCAACGCCAACGTTATAATCAAGGCGTCTCCAATTATTTGCGCAAACTTTGCCGCGTCAGTTTTGCGAATTTTCCAGGGTTCTGTTCGCGCCAAATATTTATTGCCAAAGTCGGCGAGCTTAAGAAGCTCCTCGACATATTTTTTGAGCTCAACGGCTTGTCCGGCTTGCTTGCATGCAATCAACTGACTTTCTATTTGCTCCTCAACTTCGGGCGTTAGGGCAAAGGTCGAACTCCAATCAATGTTCTGTGCGAGCGTCAGCGTGCGGTTGATAAAGTTGCCAAGATTACCGATCAGGACCGAGTTATGCCGTTCCGCAAAATCTTTCCAAGAAAAATTGGCGTCGCTGTGTTCTGGAAATATAGATGCAAAATAGAAACGAACCGGATCGACTCCATAAGCCTGCGTGATGTAGCTCGAGTCAACCGTAATTCCGCGGGACTTGGAAAATTTATGGCCCTCGATTGTTAAAAATTGATTGATCGCGGGAAAATCAGGCAGGTGCAATTTTGGATCGTACGTATGCAACTGTCCCGGCCAAAACAATGTATGAAAAACTAGATTGTCTTTGCCCATAAAGTAGTAATGTTCAGAACGTTTTTCTGCAGCTCCAGGCTCGTCATACCAAAAATCTTCCCAGCCTTTCACCTGTTTTGACGCTGATAAGTACCCAATGACTGCGTCGAACCACACATAGATGCGTTTGTGTTCGAGCCCGTCGATTTTGAGATTGTCAGGGATGCGATCGGCAGGAATTTCGACTCCCCAATCGAGGTCGCGTGTGATAGCGCGGGATGTTAAGCCGGTTTTTAACCAACCCTGTGTTTCTTTGTAGACCCATGTGCGCCAGTTGGGGCCGCGCGATTTAACATATTCTTTGAGAAATTTTTCCAGGCCACCCCAATCGGCAAAATAGTGCTCGGTTTCTTTGAGCTCAACAGTTTTGCGAGAGATTTTACTAACGGGATTGATAAGTTCGCCCTGAGTGAGGAGACGATTGCAGGTCTCGCATTGGTCACTACGGGCGCCTTCGGTCTTACAAACGGGGCACGTGCCCTCGACGTAACGGTCTGGCAAAAAACGCTTTTCTTGCGTGTCGTAATATTGCTCGGTTTTATCGCGCGTGATGAGGCCCGCCTTGAGCATCGCGATAAAAAAATCTTGCGTGAGTTTTTGATGCGCGGCCTCAAGTGTCTTGGTGTATACGTCAAAACTGATACCAATTTTTTTAAAGAGTTCGACATTTTTAGGATGGTACTCGTCGACAATGTCTTGCGGTTTGACGCCACGCTTGTCGGCCTCAACGGTAATGGGTGTTCCAAAACAATCGGAACCGGACACCATCAACACATTATTTCCGATTAAACGATTAAAGCGCGCAAAAATATCGGCGGGTAATAAGTAGCCCGCGAGATGACCGACATGCAGGTCGCCATTAACATAGGGCCAGGCCACACCGATAAAAATATTCTTCGGTTTGTGTGTGTGCTTTTTGAGATTTGCTACGCGCGTCATTAGAGCGATGATTGCATAGTTCGCGCCAACCTGGCAATTTCTCCACAAAAAGAAGCCCCAAGAAGATTCTTGGGGCTCTGACGCTGTCTAAAGCGTCTTAGAAATTGTTAGTACTGGGCGATCCGGTTGGATCCCGACGAGACGAACTCCCCGCCCGACATCTGCGCCACGCGCGAGAGATTGGGGTCGGAAACCGGAGCGAGCGAGTGGGCGATGACCGGCGGCAACTTGAGTTGCTCAAAGTTGTTCCAGTCGTCACCTGGTTCGTCCGATACCAGAATGATTGCATCGGGGTTGTAAGTCGCAGCACGCTCGAGTGCAGCGCGTGTGTTTTCGACATCACCGACCGTGTAGAATTCCACCCCTGCGGCGTCGTACTCGCGGACTTGCCCGTCGGCGTAAAGAATCACACGACGGATATCTTTGCCGTTCGCCGCGACTTCACGCATGTACCAAGTCGCAACTTGGGAGCGCGTGTCCTGCATCGAGCCGGTGTCATCGATCACGATGACGACGTTCTTGCCTTGGATCCGTCCCACCACCTCCGCGATTTGCGAGGGCGGAGCATCCTTCGGCAACTTGATGATGTCTCCCGGCTTGAGCGAGTTGGCCCCGACGATCTGCTTGCCCTGGTAGGACAGCATCTCGT
>CAZCZY010000004.1:0-6355 GCA_964503525.1 uncultured Candidatus Saccharibacteria bacterium | reverse complement strand
ATCGGCACCAGCGCGTCGATCGCTTTAACACCGGTTTGCACGGGAGCATTTACCGACTCGCGCTCGATCACGCCAGGAGCAATGCGCTCAACTGGCAGGCGTTCGGTCGTTTTGATCACACCCAGACCGTCCACGGGTTCGCCTAGGGGAGTCACCACGCGCCCGAGCAATGCTTCGCCCACGGGAACATCTAGGATTCTACCCGTTGCTTTAACATCGCTGCCCTCAGTGACAGAGGCCTCATCACCTAAAACGATCACGCCCACCGCATCTTCCTCCAAGTTAAGCGCCAGACCCGCTGCGCCACTTTCAAAAGTTACGAGTTCGCCTGCGCTAACTTTTTGTAAACCATAGACAGTCGCAATGCCGTCGCCGACTTTTACAACCGTGCCAACACTTGCCTCAGTCGGTGACAACGCCAAACCTTCTATGGCACTTTGTAAACTTTTTATAAGCGAACTATCAATCGTAGACATACGTTAAACGTTAGCGGCTTGTAAACTTTCCTTGATGCGCGTCAATTTTCCTCGGACACTCGCATCGACACGAACCCCAGCAAAATCTATCACCAATCCACCCAGAATTTCTGGTGCAACCTCCGCGTGTATTGTGACCTCTTGTTCAAATCGCTTTTTGAGTCGCGTCAATAACGAGGTTTTTTCCTTTGCGGTCAGCGCAATGGCGCTCCATACCTTGGCTTGGCGTGAGACGGCCTTACTCTCGAGAAGATTTTGCGTGTGCCAAACAAAATTTGGTAGTTTTTTCCAGAGCGCATTGCGGTCGATCCACCCAATGATCGCAACCACGGCGTCGGTAAATCCTGCGTGCGCAAGTGTCGCCTTTTTTGTCTTTGTCGCGATCAGGGGCGAGTACAACGTCTGTCGCACATTCGCCTGCCGTGATGCCAAAACCAACGTCGATAGCTCCGTAACAGAGCGCTCTGCCTCTTTTTTATCTTGCCCGTCTAACCATGCCTGAGCCATGACACGCAAGGGTACGCTCATGACAGTTCCTCCAAGGCGTCCGCGATAAGTCTGCGTTGTGATTTTTCATCCAAAGATTTTTTTATGACGCGCTCGGTTGCAAGACTTACCAATTGTGCCGCCTGCGTTGTGAGCTCTCGCTTTAACTGAGTGCGCTCCTCCTTGATACTCTCTTCTGCGCGCTTAAAGACCTGCGTAGCCTCTGACTCGGCAGATTTTAGTCGATCATGACGCGCCTGCTCAGCTTCTTTTTGGCCGGCCGTCAGAATTTCGGCGGCACGATTATTGGCTGTACCAACGATCTCTTGAGCTTGCTCCCGTGAACTCGTGAGATCTTGTTCAATTTGTTCGGCCTCTCGTAAACTTTTTTCGATTCTCTCGCGTCGCTCACGCATTACGCGCAGCAGCGGTTTGTGCAAAAACTTCCACAGCAGCGCAAATAAAATCAAAAAATTTACGACCTGGGCTGATAGGAGTAAGGGATCGATACCAAGTTGGCGAACTAGTTCGCCCATAATGCAGCGTTATATGCGACCTGTGGGGCCGCTTATACGAACTTAATAATCAAAGCCACAACTAACGCGTAAATGCCGAGGGCTTCCGCAAATGCCAGTGCCAAGGTCATGGCTGTCTGAATTTTTGAGGCTGCCTCTGGGTTTCGACCAATGGCTCTGAGGCCAGACGAGGCCATCATGCCAATGGCTATGGCTGGAGCTATAGAGCCGACACCGATTGCAATTGCTGCTGCGAGTGATTCCATTTTTTTGATTTAATTGATAAGTGATTAACAAATTACTTTGAGTGCGCTCTATTTTGGGTGCGCACCCGTTGTTACAGGGCTTTCAGCACTCTCACCGTGTTCGGCTGTGGCGAGTGTCATAAAGACCAGGGATAGCATCGTAAAGACTAAGGCCTGTATAAATGCGACAAAGGTTTCGAGAAAATAAAAAGGGAGCGGAGCTATAAAGGGAACAATCACGGCGATCACCGTGAGAAGTACTTCTCCCGCAAAAATATTACCAAATAAACGAAAAGAAAACGAGATAGTCTTGGCAACTTCAGAGACCCCCTCCAGCAGGCCGACAAAAGTGTGGATTGGTCCACCTTTTATCGTAAAATACTTGCCCATATGCTTAAAAAACCCAAGAGCTCCAATCCCAAAAACTTGAGCGGCAATGACCGAGACCAGCGCCAGGGCCAGGGTAAAATTCAGATCTGCTCCTGGTGGCCGTAATATGGGGACAAACTTTTCTCCGTGCTCACTCATTTCGGTAAATCCAATGGTGCCGATTCCTGGAATAATCCCGGATAGATTTGCCACCATGATAAAAACAAAAAACGTTGTGAGGATCGGAAAAAATTGTTCGGCTTTTTTACGTGAGAGCGTTACCGACTCGATCAAACCAAGTAAAAATTCAAAAAGATACTCCATCAGATTTTGTAAGCCTCGCGGAACCGCTGTTATTTTACGGGTTGTAGCAGCTGCAACGATGAGAATCGCTATCATTACAATCCAGGTCACCAGCAGGCTGTTGGTCACGGGAAATGGACCAACATAAAACAGCGCTTCTGCTGCGAGACTAATGTGTAGTGACTCGCTCATAGCATTTATGCTTGCACGTTTAGTTTACGAACAATAACCACAAGTGTCGCCATCGAGACGACAAACGCAACACTTAGACCAATAAACAGGAAACGCGGGCTAGTACCAAACCGATTGTCAAAATATCTACCGATGCTCAAGAATATGAGAATGGGAATAACAATCACCAAGCCGATTTGACCGGCAATTTTCCAGACGCTTTTTACAGAAACTGCAATGGAGAAGTCTTTTTGAGGCACTTGAGGCATTGATGCCAGCGTAACGACGACCTGGCGCATGTCAAGACTCTATAATTTATGCCATTGACGTTTGAATACAAAACCAGCATAATTTTAATACAAAAAGGTCCAACAAAAACAAAGCAACACAAAACTTCCTCCACCTAACCAGATCTTAAACCAGATCCAAGGGTCTAGCGTATCGTGGCTCGAACATCGATCGGTTCCATTCTGTTTTTGTCGGCCTTTTTAGGCTTTGCGCCGGTATTATTTTACGGTTGGTTTTTCTTTTTACGACGAGGTAAAAAATTCCAACAGGGTAAACAGCCCACGGCGTTATTGTTTCTAATGTTTTTTGGCGGCATCGCAGCGGTAGTCGCATCTTTTTTTATTGAGCGCTACTTGATTGCTTTTTTGCCGCCGGAATTTGCCTACTGCGTAGGAAATTCTCCGTTATGCCAAACAGGCAGTGCGTATACGATTTGGATCCTGGCACTCGCCTCATTTGTCATCGTTGGCCCGATCGAAGAGGGGACTAAGTTCTTAGCATCCTATTCTATATCGTATCGATCACCAGCATTTACACGTATTATTGATGGGGTAAAATTTGGTGTCGCCACTGCGTTGGGATTTGCTGCGGCAGAAAACGCGTTGTATCTGTTTAGTAGCTTAAAAGTGTTGGATCTCAACACTTTTGTGTCGACATTTTTACTGCGCTTTGCGCTGTCGACTTTGGCACACACGCTTTACTCTGGAATTTATGGCTACTATATTGGGCGTGCTCAATTTCAGCGATATGGTCGCTTCCGCCTAATGGCCACAGGTCTCTTCTTGGCTAGCGTTACACATGGATTGTTTGATTTTGTGTTGTTCTCGCAAGTCGGCTTCTACGCGATCATTATTTTGGTCTTCCTGTTTGCCGCAGTATATATCCGGTTTAAGCAACCGGAAAATTTTGCGATCAGAATCCCAGAGTTTATGCGCGGACGGCCTAAGGCTGCTCGTGGCATCATACGAGTACCAGTAGAGGGCGAGTTAGAGCCAGCCTACGCTGGCCTCGGCACTATTTTGTCGGAAATTCCTGAGGAACTGCGACCAATAACCCCGCAAAATATTAAGCCTGAATATTTACCTGACGAGGTTCCTAGTGAATTCGCCAGACACAAAGAAGAAGCACCGGTCAAAAAAGTACTCAAAGTGCCTATAGGTACAGCACCAACACGACACTTTGCTCCGGCTGCGTTGTCACATATAAGTGCCGCCCGCCCTCGACGTATTGCAACTGCAGTTGCTCCAAAAGTACAAGCGGAACCTGCCATGGCCGTACGTATCAATAAACAATCTATCGAGGAGCCGCTCACCGCCGAGAGTGTTTCATCCATTGTCAAAAGTTCAGTAGATGAGGTTCGACGCCGACGCTTACGATTGTTGCCGCAAGAACCTCTAGCACTTCCCGCATAGAGTTAGCGCGTCGCGATATTTTTTGCTTTTTAAGCGAACTCGGTTAGCATCGCCGATAGGGGAGGTGCAACTTACCAATGGAAATAACACGACGAGAGATGCTCCTTAGCATCGAGAAAAACGCAAATGAGTTCTGGTGCACCTATCAAGGCCACTTTGTCTCACATGCAACGAGTAAAGCTCGACTTGTTCTTCTCGTATTAACTGACGGACGGATTCGCGGCGAACGGTACCAGTCATGCGACGATTGCTATATGACGCTACTTCAGAACGCCACGGCCCCTCGTCGATCAGCTGGTCACCCTGTTGACATAGCGTCTAGCTTTTCTTCTTGACCGGTATCAACGTGATGCCGGCTTTTTCTTGAACTCTAAGTTCCTATTTGATAGTTTGACGTTGACAACATAAAAGAGCCAGTACAGGAACCTGTCGCTAATTTCGTCACGGATGTTTGTCTAGAAAGATTAATGTTTTATCGGTATGATTTTTAATAATTTTCCTGGAGAGCGGCCAAACCCTGCAGAATTCCCTGAATATGAGGACGATTTAGATTCTGATAAATACGAAAAAATTCCATCAACCGATGTAGGTTGGACAGAGCGCCGCGACGAAATGAGAGACAAAGAGCAGGGCCTGGACATCTTTGGAGGAGGAATAGTTGCGTTAGCTGATATGGTTGCCATACATAAAAATATAGGCAAGGGGCCAATTCCAGTTATGGTAGAACATGTCGAAAAGGAACTTGGCTCTAAGAATAAACTGCTTAGCCACTTGGCAATAGAAGAGCCACAATTGGCTGAACGCTTTTTTCATAGTTATTGTGTCAGCACTTTAGGTGTTCAAAGTAGTAAAGAAACTATTAGCGATGCTGCCAAAAAGTTGGCAAACCAATATGCGAAGGGGGGACTCCTATCAAATGAAGAGTTTCTACAAGCACTCAAAGCTTATCATCACGATATTCAGGAACCGTATATCGCTTTACGCGAGACCATTCAATCCTATAAAGACTCTGTGTTTAAAACAATTTTTGAAGCGATTGCTAAGCAAAAAATACCGGTAGATCCGCTCATCGCAAAGCAGCGACTTACGCACGTTTTAATAGAGATTCTCGATCCAATTAATGCAAAGTTGCGAGGTATAATCGGTGATTATGATTATAGTCGAAACATTATGAGATTTGAGGTGGGGATGGACAAAGATATGTGTGAACAAGTATTAACGCATGAGGCAATGCACGCTTTATCGGGCACAGTTGAGCTCGCCGTTATAAACCAGGATTTTCCGGAATTCGATTCTTATGCAACCCGTAAACACGGCTTGCGACTCGGGACGATCGGGTTGTTCAAACCAGACCAACCAGATTTTAACTGGCTGAGTGAAGCTATTACAGAGGACCTTGCAATGGAACTAATCGGCACCAAACGTGGGTCATATGGTGATTATCGGGCAGTGCTGAATCTACTTGTTGCGCAGGGTCTTCCTAAAAAGACAATCAGGGAAGCATACTTTGAAAATTATTCTGGCAAAACAGCACATGATACGCCAAAATTAAAAAAGCTTTTCACGCAAAGTAATAAATTTTTTGGTCCTCGTTTTCTTGTGAATCTTGATTTCTACATGCGCACAATCCAACAAACATCGACGGACTCAAAAGAATATTTACGGGCTTTAAAAAGTTTTTTGGAAGATTGGCGAGCTGACGATAAACGCTTCCCATTGTTACTCGATGCAACTGTCCGTGAGATAAAACGCGAAAAAATATCTACTAAGTAAGCGCACAAGTTAGTAGTACTATTGATGATCGCCGTGATACTTCGCGTGCACGTCTTTTAGCTTGAGGTTGGTGACGTGGAGATACATTTGTGTTGTAGCCAAATTGGCATGACCCAAAAATTCTTGCACAGTACGAGAATCGACACCCTTATTAAGTAAATCAGTTGCAAAAGTGTGACGCAAAACATGTGGTGTTACGCGATAGGGGAGTCCGGCCTCCCGGCTGTATTTTTCTAATGAAGCCTCCACAGCACGCACGCTCAATCGTCGCGATTTACTCGATCTAATTTTTGCATGCCGAACAAACAGCGCAGGAT
>CAZCZY010000003.1:0-5705 GCA_964503525.1 uncultured Candidatus Saccharibacteria bacterium | reverse complement strand
CGTAGTGCTCTTTGTAGGTGAGCTCGACGACTTTTTGGGCTTGGTATGGGATTTTGGCCAGGCGCAGGCCGACTGCCATAGCGTTTTCGTAGACTTTTTCGTCGAAGCCTGCCGAGGCGGGCGTACACGTCTTTTGCGAGCGTGGTGATGGTTTTGGTGAGAGCGGCGGGGGTTGGCATGGGGCCTGACTACGTCTGCATGAGCGCTTAGTAAAGGCCTGGCCTATATCAAGAGCGAGATACGATATGCAGTGCTATAATCGAGCCACTTACCCGTCATAAAGGAGACCCACATGGCTAAACGAGTCACGTATCACCGCTTACGCGCGTTCAACCTGGTGATGTTTGTGCTGCATGCACTGCAGGGTGTGGCGGTGCTGCTACTCACCACGGATTTTGCTTTGCCGGTGACGAGCTCGTTTGTGCAGTTTGATGCGTTGAGCGGCAAGCTGGCTCCGCGTCTCGATACTCTGTTTGAACTCCCCATTGGTCCGCTCGTGGCGCTGTTCTTTTTTTTGTCGGCCGTGGCACACCTGGCCATCTCGCTGCCGACTATCTTTGAATGGTACACACGCAACCTCAGCCGCGGGATCAACTTTGCCCGGTGGATTGAGTATGCCGTGAGTTCTTCCGTGATGATCGTGGTCATCTCGATGCTGGTCGGTATCTACGACAACGTGCTGCTCCTCATGATCGCGTTACTCAATGCCATGATGATCTTGTTTGGCTTGATGATGGAACTGCACAATCAAACCACGCGTCGAACCAACTGGACCTCGTTTTGGTTTGGGTCGTTGGCGGGTCTTGGTCCATGGATTGCAATCGCGATTTTTTTGGTCGGGGCAGGTTCAGGTGCAGGTGAAGTGCCGACCTTTGTGTACTGGATCTTTGGCTCGTTGTTCGTCTTTTTTAACCTGTTTGCTATCAACATGGTGTTGCAATACAAAAAAGTCGGACCCTGGCGGGATTATTTGTACGGCGAGCGCGTCTATATCATTTTGAGCCTGGTAGCCAAGACGCTCCTGGCCTGGCAAGTTTTTGCAGGGACACTGCGGCCGGTTTGATCGGCTTGAGAGCACATAGAATCGATAACGGCACAGATACAAAAAAAGGGGGCGTCGAGGCAGCGCGATGATCAAGAATGAGTAACCATAAAATCTTCGTCAAAGCTAAACCTGGCTCCAGCAAAAACGTCGTCACAAAAATAAGCGGCAATGTGTTTGAGGTACGGGTGACGGCCCAACCAGAAAAAGGGCTCGCCAACCAAGCGATCATTAAACAACTTGCTGATTATTTTGATGTGGCACCATCTAGAGTTCGCCTAATATCAGGACCTACTGTCAAGATAAAACTTTTTGAGATCGTTGGGATCTGATTAATTACGACAACCGATTAACAGTGGCACCTGGCCAAAAGAAAAAGGCCAACATCGGTTGATGATGGCCTTATGTATTTCCGGGGTTTTACGGATTACTTACCCAGGAACACTCCCTGCCACTTACGGTCAGCTGGAGAGCGACGCCGGCGACCCGTGTTGGGGTTGATCTGAGCGAGCTGAATCTCCCTGTTTGGGTACTTGAACTTGAGAAACTCCAACGTCGAGGGCAGCTCAGGTGTGGGCTCAAACTTAAAGCGCCCCTCGAGCTGCTTACCGTCGGTAAACGTGATCTTGGCGTAGTAGTCACCGGCTGGCTCAAAACGCTTAGAGGATTTGAGCCGACCGATAAAGCGGTGTCCGTCGATCAGATTGATGACAAACTTTGCGGTTCGTCCCGACAAGAACTCGCGAAACTTCCGCACCGCTTCCTAAATCCAGAGCTCCTGCTCATGCAGTGGTCGCGGTCCCGTCATGCCAGTAGATGATGTGCTCAAACTGATTTGCCTTTTCCTCGGGCGAAACATAACCGTAGTGAGGTTTCATCCACCGAATCGTCCAACAGCCGACACACGTTTTGATCGTCTCATAGCGTTCGCCTGATTTGTGCTCCTCGACCAGCACAAACTGTCGGACAAGTCGGTACACCGGATGATCATTGAGGATGAATGGCACCGTAAAGTCGCCGAGCAACTCTTCGTTACCGACCGCGTAGAACCACGGCGTCAGGTTGCCGGTGACCACCTTGCGCAGATGACCCGGTTGAGTGGCGATCATTTTGCTAGCATCGCGCGAGCACTTGAGCAGGCTGGTTGTAGCCACATCATTATTGCCTGTAATACGGCGCATCTTTTTCATGCCGGAGTTGCCGCTCTTATTGTTGCTGGTGTTCATGACGACCTCCTTGTCGTACGACCTGCTACTTTTTTTGCGACGCTGATGAATACTTACGCTCGCAATTTTTAAAGATCTGTGTGCAGCATCGCTTGTGTGACACATGCCAACAAGAGGCTCCAATAACCCTTAGACGAACGACTTTGAATAGCCATTAGACAACAGCATTTGCAGCGCTGGGTGGTTCTGCTAGTTTAGTGAGTATTAAGACGCTTTAGACTCTAAAACGCTTTAATCAGCCTAAAATCAAAGCCATGAGCCAAAATCCAACAGCATTGCTACGGCGCCTAGGCCTATCAGAAACAGAAGTTCAGCTCTATCTCGAGTTGCTCAAACATGGCGCCCTCACCGCGCACGAACTCACCAAACTCACCCACGGCAAACGCCCAACCGTGTATTACGCTCTCCGCCAACTGGCCGAGCGTGGACTGATACATAAGAGCGGCGTACCCGGCGTCGAACATTTTCAACCGGAATCTCCACAAAAATTACTCACATTGGTGACGTTGCAGTCGACTGAGTTGGAACAATTAGAAAAAGATGTTCAAGAAGTAATCCCGCAATTGTCGCAAGCCAAAACTCCCTATGAGGGGTTGCCTGCCGTTTCTTTTTACGAGGGTGATGTCGCCATGAAACAAATCATCAGCGAGACTTTGTACGCGCGTAAGCCTCATATTGATTCGATCGCCCCGGCCGATAATTTCTTTTTCCAAATTGGCCAAACTTTTGCCGACAATTACGTTAAGGAACGAACCATGCGCGGCTTTACCACTCGACACTTGTGGGAAAAACCACTCCGACCAGATTTGATCAAAAATTATGGGCCGCGTTCGCAGATGAAAATCATTCCAAAAAATATGCACGGCCGCTTTAAGACGACTGTCTTTTTGTATGACGACAAAGTCATGTATATTTCGAGTCGCAAAAACGGCTATGTGTTGCTCGTCAAATCCAAAGAACATTTTGAATTGATGCGCGCCATTTACGACGAGCTGTGGGATATTTCTAAAGCACTTTCTGCGCGCTCAATACAATAAGCATCTTTGCTCGCAAAATAGGTGAATGCTCTCGCGCATTATGCGAGTACGTTGACCGCGATAAGGGTTCGCGCTAGCTTGAGCGACCGTTCTTTTACAGACATTTTGAGACAGGAGGCAACGTGGAAGAAAACACCGTGGACACGCAACAACGTCTTCGAGACATCGTGCACGAATGGAACAAAATCGTGTTCCAAGAAAAGCGGATTGAGGAACATCGACAGGCACTCGGAATCCACATCGCCGAATACAAGGAAGCCCGCAACCAGCTTTTCTTGCAGGCACTTACTGAACGTAATCTCAAGTACTGCACCTATCGCAAGCATAGCGTGACTGGAATCGTCCGGCTCATATACTTGGACTACGAATATGAGTTCAAAGTCCGCGGGTTGGAAGATTCCCGCAGAGCAAACCGTTCGCTCAACTTTATGTGCGAACACTGCATCGAGGAAATTCAACGCAAGCTCGCCTGCAACTCGGACCGCGAGACGTATTTTTTCTTTACTGCTGCCGTCGAACGCCAGGGCAAATACTACTGGTTCGCGCCTGATGGTGGTGAATCGGAGGTGGACCCCAAGACGTGCGTGTTTCCCAATGTAACCATTAGTGAGGCACTCGCAAAGGAGTATGGGTTACCACCCGAGATCGCCCTGCCCCTGGAACCAAAGTATCTCAAAATCGATAACACATTCCATCGAGACATCATCGATACGGCCACTATTTAAGTGGCCGTTTTTTTTGCGACTTTTCTAGCTTGGGTTGGGTTTTTTCTGGAAATTCTATTTCTACAAATTGCACGGCTGCGTCGCGGTCAAGAAACTCACCCTTGAGTTGACGCTCGCGTACATTCTCCATAATTTGTTTGAACTGCGGCCCGGGTTGATACCCCAACTCGACCAAATCTTGTCCGCGCAAAAACGGTTTAGGCATGCGCGCTTGCGCTTCTTGTTCGCCTAAAACTTTTGTTAATTCACGAACCTTAGCGAGCGCGGCATCGTAGCGCTCTTTTTCCGGTCGCATTTGATCGGCTAATACGAGCTCGAGCAAATCACTGCGCATGCGGCCATCGGGATAAAATAAAATTGCCTCGGCCTTAGATAAACGTAGCGTGTCAATGTTTGGTAACAAGTGATGTGCAACATTGTGCAAAATCTCCGCCTCGTCGATTTTGTATTTTGGATCATCGCCAAATTGCGAAAATATCAGCCGTCGCATCACGGCTCGTGCCATCTCAGTAGAATCCACTTCGTGCCCGATATTTTGCACGCGCTGTTTCTCCGGGTCATACTCACCGCTCTTAAAAAACTCAATCGGATTTTTGATCTCCCTTTGTTTGCCAGTAGCTAAATCCTTAATCTGCACTTTTGTCGCCTTACCGAGATCATGAAACAGCGCCGACAGCTTGAGATTTAGCGAGGCGTCGGGCTTGAGTTTGCCAAGCATTAATTTGGTATGCACTAGCACGTTGCCTTCTGGGTGAAAGACTTTGTATTGTTCGATCCCTTCGAGCACTGATGCTTCTGGCAATATGTGCTCGAGTAGTTTAGTTTTTTCCAACAACTCAATAGTACGAACAGGATTGGCCGCAAAAGCACGCACAAACTCGCGACCGATCATCTCATTGGGCACGATGCGCTCTTGTTTAGCGTGGGTCTGGCCGGTCGCATCGACAGTGTCACGCGAGGCAACCTCGTTGATCGACGGCGCCATGCCTTGAATCGTCGCCTCGGTTTCCTGGTCGAGGTCAAAACCAAAGTCCGATGCAAATCTGATCGCGCGTAACATGCGCGTGCGATCTTCGGCAAACCGTGCACTCGCTTCCCCCACCGTGCGAACTAATTTATTTTTTACATCTGCGCGACCACCAAACGGATCGAATAATTTTTTATCGCGCAAATCATAGGCCATCGCATTAAATGTAAAGTCACGGCGACCAAGATCGACTTCCATCGGCAAATTATGGTCGTACTGCACCTGAAAATCGCGGTAACCGCCACGGCCCGTAGGTTTTTCTGTTCGTGGCAAGGCAACGTCCACCTCGGGGTACAATAATTTTCCGTCGACTTCTGGCACAAATTTGTAGACACCAAATTTTTTACCAACTAAGTTGAGTCGGCCGTGTTTTTTTAGAAATTCCTCGAGTTCGTCATGTGGAACGCCTCCAACCAGCACGTCGATATCTTTTGAAGTCTTATCAAATAACGCGTCACGAACAGCACCCCCAACAACATACACGCGACTATCCGGCATCTGTTGCGCTATGTCCCGAAATGCCTGATAACGCCGATCGGCCAGCGTTTGTTCGAGTTTTTCAAGACCTGCTTTTTCGCGGTCGTCGAGATTAGTAACAAAACCCTCGCGCGGAGCTTTTGGATCAAGTGGTGGTTGTTCGCCTGGCAT
>CAZCZY010000002.1:0-22163 GCA_964503525.1 uncultured Candidatus Saccharibacteria bacterium | reverse complement strand
AGTTGCAAGAGTATGCCGCCAAAGAAAAACTTGAAATTGTCGCCTCACTGTGCGAGGCCAAAACCGCAAAAGAACCCGGGCGAATTAAATTCGCAGAAATGTTGGCAATTCTCGAATCCGGAAAGGCAGACGGAATAATATCTTGGCACCCAGACCGTCTCGCACGTAATTCTGTAGACGGTGGAAAGATTATCCATTTTGTAGATCGCGGCTTGATTCGTTCCCTCAAATTTCCCACCTTTTGGTTTGAGCCAACACCACAGGGCTTGTTTATGCTCAATATCGCTTTCGGACAATCAAAATATTTTGTAGATAATTTGCGAGAGATTGTGAAGCGAGGTTTGCGGCAAAAAATCAGAAACGGTACTTGGCCTGGTTGGGCTCCGGTGGGCTACACCAATAATCAAAAAACTAGAGGGATTGATATTGACCAAGACAAAGCACCGAAAATCTGCACGATGTTTGAGATGTATGCCACCGGAGCATATACGCTTCATTCTCTCGCAAATTGGTGCAAGGAAAGTGGTTTGGTTGGCAATCTCGGTAAACCGCTTGTTATCGCCAACATACAAAAGAATCTACAAAATATTTTTTACTTGGGATTGATGAAATGGAAGGGGGAAATTTTTGAGGGAAAACACGAGCCGTTAATCTCAAAGAAACTTTTTGATAAATGCCAAGAAGTGATGAGTAAACGAGGGAAAGTACAGGAATCTCACAAAAACGATTTTGCTTTTCTTGGCCTTTTAAAATGTGCTTCTTGTGGTTGCTCAATAACTGCTGAAAGACAAAAAGGTCATAACTATTACCGATGTACGAAAAAGAAGGGTCTTTGCCAAGAAAAGCATTATCTCCGCGAAGAAGCACTGACCGAACAAATCACTTCTTATCTTCAAAAAGTTTCTTTGTCGAGCCAAGACACTGAAAAAGTTTTGGCGGCGTTGGATAGCGAACAGGATAAAGCGAGAGAGGATGCACAAGCCGAGGTTAGCGTTTTGAAAGAGCAGTTAGCACAAGTTGAGGTAAAACTTCAAAAACTATTAGACATCTATTTAGACGACGCTTTATCCATAGAGGAATACACCGCCAAAAAACAAAGTTTGTTGTCTCAAAAAATCACGCTAAACGAAAAAATTACCGACTTTGAGACAAAAGGGTTATCTTGGCTCGAACCGGCTCGTGAGTTCGTAAAATCCTTAAATCAAGCCGCGAAATTGATTGATGAGAATAATCTTTCCGAATTGCCAACATTTCTGAAAAACATCGGCTCGAACCATATTTTGCGAAATCGGGAATTCGTTTTTACCCCCAAAATTGAATACAAATTAGTCGCCGAGCGAAGCGAGGCGAACCAAAACTCTTTGACTTTTCCTGTCTGGTGCGCGGGAGAGGACTCGAACCTCCAAGCCTTGCGGCGCATCCACCTCAAGGATGTGCGGTTGCCAATTTCGCCACCCGCGCGTGACAGGCTCGTACGTTACTTTTGTTCGTATATTTTTTCAAGTGCTAGCTCCGGCACTCATCTGGTCCAGCAAGCGCTGCTTTTCCTCTTCTTCTTTGACGGCCTTTAGTACGGCCGGGATTTTTTTGAAATCCTCTATCAATGTTTGTCGGAGCGAACCCTGATACAGAGCGGCTGCCGGATGATATAAAGGAAAAAAGATGCGCTTGTTACCATCAGGCGCGATAGTTCGCAATGGTTTGCCATGACACTCCGAGATTTGCTTGGTCGGAACAAAATGATGCAGGCTGTGGCGACCGAGGGGCACAATCAATCGGGGATTTATCAAGCGAATCTGCGCCGTCAGCCAAGCGCGGGTACAAATGTCGACTTCGTCGGGGAGCGGATCACGGTTGTTGGGCGGCCGGCACTTGACCACATTAGTTATAAAAACATCGTCGCGCGACAGCTTGATAGCCGCGAGCATCTCCTCGAGAAACTTGCCGGCCGCCCCGACAAACGGTCGGCCTTGTAAATCTTCGTTCCGCCCCGGCCCCTCGCCAATAAACATTAGCTCGGCTTTTTCCCCGCCTTCGCCCGGAACCGCGATTGTTCGCCCCTGGGACAAGCGACACTTGGTGCAATCCCGAACCCCCGCATAAACCGTCGCCAAATCCTTGGTCGCGTCTGTCAGCGCAAATGGTTCACGCTCGATCATACTTCCTGTATAGCACGACCAGCCTGCTATGCACGTACTCCACGCGCAACACGACGTTCCCCATACACAACACTACGTAACCACGCGAGATCTTCCCCGCGCCCCTCTGGCTCGGTCTCCAAAATTAAGTCTTTACCACGTATATATTTTGACCGAACGACCGCCTCCATCCCCTCCGACCCAATTTTGCCCTTGCCGATGTGTTCATGCCGATCGCGCTGTCCGCCAAGCTCAACTTTGCAGTCGTTAAAATGTAACATCGGTACACGCGTCCAACCTACATACCGATCGACCTGCGCAAAAGTTTTCTCAACTGCGGTAGGTGTTCGTAAATCATAGCCCGCAGAAAATATATGGCAGGTGTCGATTACGGCGCCGACTCGGGCTTGCCCCTTAAAGACATTCAATACCTCTCCCAAATCTTCCAATTGCGAACCAACTTCATTGCCTTGGCCCGCAGTATTTTCCAAACAAATCACGACATTCGACGACGGCGTTTTTTTCAAAACCTCCTGCAACATACGCGTAACTTTTTGCTTGCCAACTTCTGGACCGGCTCCCAAGTGACTTCCCAAATGCATGACAAAATACTTTGCCTTGATCCGATCCATGAGTTCGATCTCGCGCAAAATATAACTCTGAGAAAAATGCCAGGTGCGACTCTCCGGCGAGGATGCGTTTACATAGTACGGCGTGTGTATGTATGTTTGCCGAACCCGGGATTTTTTTAGGAGCTGCAAATATTCCTGTTCCTCGGCGGGAAGAATCTCCCGACGATTCCGCCCCCGCGGACTCGACGTAAAAATCTGGATGGCGTCCAGGCCCTCTTGCTCACCACGCTCTACTGCACGCGGAAAACCACCGGCGACAGAAACATGCGCGCCGATACCGATTTGACCGGGCCCAGCTCGTTGCACCGTGCCAATAGACGAAGTCGCTTGTCTAGGCTTTTTTGGCGGGTTTTTCTTGCGCGTCTGACCCAAGGGGCGTGGCTTGGTCGCCTTGTGGGGCTTGGGCTGCTTCTCGCGCGATGAGTTTGAGGAGGTCATGTCGGCTTACGATTCCCACCAGTTTACCATCCTCGACTACCGGGATCGGATTGGCCTTGGTTTCAAACAATTTTGTCGCCAATTTTTCGATTGAGTCGCTTGGCTTAACTGTGACAACTGGGCTGGTCATGATGTCCTCGGCTTTGCTCCCCAATAATTTTTGAATTTCCTTCTCTACCGACGCATTGGATCGCAACATAATAAAACTATGCATGGCGGACAGATATTGCGGCGGGTGAATGTTAGATTTTTGTGCGACCAAATCTGAATCGGTGACAATACCGAGTAACACGCCTTTCTTGATCACCGGCACGCCTGTTAAGTCGTGTGAAACTAACGCATCTGCAATTTTTGCGACTGCGGTCGACGGTACAACCGTGATGACCTCTTTAGTCATTATGTCGCGAACATATTTTTCTGCCATGGGATGTTTCGTTTAGTTTTTAACGCTGGTCGGAGTCTTGCCTTCCGCCAAAGATGATAGCAGTTTTATGGTTTTGCGGTTGCGAATAACTTCCTTGACATAGTCTTTGTAGGCGGCATTTTGCATGGTGCGCTCAACTTCCTTATTGCCGGGATTTTGAGCTAAGGTCGCGTTGATCTCTTCATCGACTTCCTTATCGGTAACTTCCGCGTTTTCTTTTTTTGCAACGGCTCGTAGCAGCAAACCAATCCTTACGCGCTTTTTAGCCTGCTCAACCCAGCCTTTTTTGAGTTCGTCCAAGGACTTTCCAATGGCCGCTAAATAATCTTTAAAGCTTGCACCTTGCGAGACCAGATTTTGCTCAAGCTCGCGTCCCATTTTGTCGAGCTCGCTTTGCAATAACAGATCTGGGATCTCCATCGTGATTTTTTCTGCCAGAGTCGAGAGTACCTCACTTTCATACCGCTCGTTTTCCTTGAATTCAGCATCGAGTCGCAAGTTTTCTTTTAGTTTGGTCTTAAGCTCTGCAATGTTGGAAAATCTGCCAACACTTTTTGCAAAGGCATCGTCGATGGCGGGCAACAAGCGCTCCTTGACCGACAACATTTTGGCATGCACTTCAGCTTTTTTCCCTGCTAGTGCTTTCTTATTGTAATCATCTGGGAAAGTAATACCAAAATCTTTTTCTTGACCTTCGCTAAGACCAACCAGCTCGTCCTCAAAGCCAGGGACAAAAACATTCTCGCCAATAATGGTTTGTTGCTTTCTGCCAGTGCCGTGCTCGAGCGGTACTTTATTTTGAGAAATATCAAAATCAATTTCGACCGCATCACCGACCTGTGCTGCTCGGGTCACCGGCTTTTCTGTGGCGCGGCTACGTTGCAATTGCCTAATAAACCGCTCTACTTGCGCGTCGGTTACTTTGACTTCCTCATGTTTAACCGAAACATTTTTGTAATCCGGCATGTCAAACTTTGGCAACACGGCTGCAACCGCCTTGAACACCAGCGGGTTGCCGGGCGCAAACTTTATGACTTCAACTTTTGGCGAACCAATTACTTCCAACTTGTTATCGATCACGGCCCTTCCATACAGCCGAGGAATGGCAATGTTTGCCGTCGTCTCGAGCAATTTCATGGGATCAATGTGTGGCTTGGCCATGGCCAGGGGCGCCTTACCTTTGCGAAATCCCGGGAGCTCGACCTGCGCCGACAATTGTTGTAGCGCTAGTTTTTCAAATTCTGCTAATTCTTCTAGCGCTACCTCAAATGTCAGCTCGACGGACGACTGGGGTAAGTTGGAGATCTTGATGTCCATTATGTTCGTGCCAAAATTTATTGGAAAAACTTATCTAACCAGTGATACTTCACGAACAAAAAAGCAAAGAGCACGGCCAAGGTGTTAATCACTTTGATGAGCGAGTTGAGTGCGGGTCCGGCTGTGTCCTTAAATGGATCGCCAACGGTGTCACCAACAACGGCAGCCTTGTGCGCTTCGCTACCTTTGCCGCCATATTGTCCCGCCTCAATATATTTCTTAGCGTTGTCCCAGGCGGCTCCACCCGTTGTCATCTGAATCGCCAAGAAAAAGCCAGACAGGATCACGCCGATCAACATGGCTGCCAAGGCAACGGGCCCGAGACCAAATCCTACACCTAGAGTCACGCCGACGGCGACCACTGCAGGCACCACCAAATGTTTTTGTGCCGCTCGCGTAACGATGTCAACGACCTGCGCGTAATCGGGCTTGTCGATTCCTTCCATGATTTTTTTCTCGCGGAATTGTACACGAACCGCTTCAACCACTTTGAAGGCAGCTTTGCCGACTGCCGTCATCAATTGCGACGCAAAGAAAAATGGCAGAGCAGCACCGATAAATAAGCCGACTATGACTAGCGGATTTTCTAGACTCAAGCTGCGCGACAATAATCCGCCTCCTATCGCACTTGGGTCGCCATACGTAATATAGTCCCTGATTTCGTCGGTGTAAGTCGCAAAGAGCGCCAGCGTGGCAAGAGCAGCCGAACCAATCGCGTAGCCCTTGGTGATTGCTTTTGTAGTGTTGCCTACCGCATCCAGTGCATCGGTTTTGTTTCGTACCTTGGCCGGCAAGTTGGCCATCTCTGCAATTCCGCCGGCGTTATCGGTTATCGGGCCATACGCATCGATCGCGACGATGATGCCCATACTCGACAACATGGCAACGGCGGCAAGTGCGATTCCATACAAACCGGACAAGTAATAAGCGCCTAGGATTGCGCTGACAATTACGAGTACCATTGGCCATGTCGAACGCAAACCTACCGCAAGACCGGCGATAATGTTTGTTCCTGCTCCAGTTTCACTCGCCTTGGCAATTTCAAAGACCGGGCGGCGGTTACGCGCGGTGTACATGTTTGTGATCCAAATTACAAGGACTGTCACAGCCAAGCCGATAATCATCGTGCCAAACTGCCTCAAGCCACCAGTATAAAACCTATTAACTGCATAAAAACCTACGGCAGAAAAAAAGATCGTTACAAATACACCCTTATAGAGAGCGCCAGTAATATTCGTGCCTCGTAGTCTCACAAAAAAACTGCCAATTATTGACGCCACTACTCCCACGGCTCCCATCGCTAGCGGCAGTAACACGGTCGGTGAGTCCCAACCCACGATTTGTTTCGAACCAATAATCATGGCGGCCAGTAACGTCACTACGTACGTCTCAAAAAGATCCGCACTCATTCCCGCGGTATCACCAACATTGTCCCCGACATTGTCAGCAATGACTGCCGGGTTGCGCGGGTCGTCTTCGGGAATGCCTTGCTCAATTTTACCGACTAAGTCCGCCCCGACGTCCGCCGCCTTGGTATAAATTCCACCCCCGACCCGCGCGAACAACGACACGAGTGACGCTCCAAATCCAAATGCAATAAGCAGCGCCGGATCTCCAAACCAAGTATAAAAACCGGCTACACCAAGAAGTCCCAAACCAACCACGGTCATGCCAGTGGCTGTGCCGGCCGTGAAGGCTACACGTAATGCACGTGACATTGTGTCTTTAGCAGCTTCAGCGGTTTTGACATTGGCAGTTACTGCAATGCGCATTCCGATAAAACCGGCGATCAACGAGATCACCGCTCCAGCAAAGAATCCAACCGCAGATTGCCAATTTACAAACGCATAAAAAATGGCTGTAATAATGACCGTCAAAATCATGATCACGCGATACTGTCGTTTGAGGTAGGCAAAGGCTCCCTGCTTGATCGCCAAGGCGATCTCTTCCATATGACGACTACCACGGGCCGCCTTTTTAACTCTCCACGCCAACACCAGTGCGAACAAAAGCGCTAAGCCGGCAATGCCAATCGAAAGATATTCAATAGGAATATTAAACAACATGAGATTTATTCTTTAGATGGTTTATCTTCGGCAGGTTTAGTCTTCTTTTTCTCTTCCGCGGGCGTTTCGTCGGCCGCTTTCTTCTCTTCAGCGGGTTTTACTTCGACTGCCTTTTCTTCCTTGACTTCAGTCTTGGGTTCTTCCGCTTTAGCTTCTTCTGGAGCTTCCGCTTTAGCTTCCTCCTTAGCTTCGGCTTTCTTGTCACCTTGCGTCGGTTTTTCCTCGGATGGCTTGGCGCCTTCCTCCGTCTTTTCGCCTTCTGCCTTATCGCCGTCTTTCTTTGCAGCTTCCTCATCCGTACTCTTGCTACCTACCACGTCAATCTTCCAGCCAGTCAACTTGGCAGCTAGACGAACATTTTGCCCGCCCTTACCAATCGCCAAGCTCAATTGATCCTCATCAACTTCCACGCGCGCTCGTTTCTCTGGTTCGTTCATGGTCACTTTGATAACGCGCGCTGGAGACATAGAGTTACGCATAAAGGTGTCCTCGTCGTCGTCAAATTGGATGATGTCAATTTTTTCGCCACCTAATTCTGCAATCACGGTTTGCACACGTGTACCACGTTGTCCAACGGCCGAGCCAACAGGATCGACACCTTCTTGATCAGTCCATACGGCAATCTTGGTGCGACTGCCAGCTTCACGAGCAATGCCTTTAATCTTTACAACACCAGAATAAATTTCTGGTACTTCCAGTTCGAACAATTTGGAAACAAAATTTGCATGTGAGCGGGACAATACGATCTCGGGTCCCTTGCTCGTCTCTTTTACTTCTGCCACATAGACTTTTAAGCGCATGCCGACGGTGTAGGTCTCGCCGGGAATTTGTTCGTGCGGGTAGAGGACGCCAATTGCCTGTCCCAAATCAATGTACACATTGCGGCCTTCGATACGCTGGACCGCGCCGTTGATAATCTCACCTTCTTTGCCTTTGAACTCGCGGCTAACAATCTCACGCTCTGCCTCACGCAAGCGCTGAATAATAACTTGCTTGGCAGTTTGCGCTGCGATACGACCGTAGCTGCCCGGCGTTTCTATCTCAGTCTCTATAACGTCAGCAAGTTTGGCATCTTTTTTGAGTTTCTTGGCGGCCGCGAGCGTGATGTGCTCTTTAGGATTGATTTCTTTTTCCTTTTGCTCCTCGAGGTCTTCTGGAATTTCCTCCACAACAGTTTTTACGTCAAATATTTTAGCGCTTGCATCCTCTGGATTAAACTTGGCGCGAATATTTTGCTCGGGATTGCCAAAGTCCTTACGATATGCAGCCGACAATGCTGCCTCGATTGTTTCGATTATTTTTTCGACTGGAATATTTTTTTCTGCTGCGATTTGTTCGATCGCGAGTTGAAATTCTTTTTTCTGTGCCATAAATTTTTTATGCGTAAATTAGTGCGAAATAAATAGTTTAGTGCGAAAATAAAAAGTTGGATATATACAAAAAGCGACTAGTCAAGTGACTAGTCGTCTGTAGTGGAGACAATACACAAGTGGCGCCTGTTTGTCAAACTCGGTTCGAACTCATCGGGTGCTACCAGAAGGTAGTTTCCCAAAGAAAAAAGCGCCACGGGATGGTGACGCTTAACGGTTACCTGCAGGACGACATGACCGGTGGAGCCTACGCGCTGCCAGAATAGACACTCGAGAGCGCCTTAAAACTGGTACTGCCTAAAGGTCAGATTAATGCGACCTTGAGATACGTCTGCCTGCTTGGGAACACAATGTTCCCAAAATCGCTGAGTTGTGCCGCGCATGATGAGGCAGCTACCATGTTCAAGCAGAAACTCGTAGACGGGTTGCGCCCGGTTACTCTGGTGTCGCAACACAAACAACCTCGGCTGTCCAAAAGAGAGCGACGCAATTGGTGAATCCGTTCGGATCATGCGCTCGTTGTCAGCATGCCAAGCGACACTGTCGCTGCCGTTACGATAAAAATTCATCAGTACTCCCTGGAATTGTCCTTGGCTATTTCCAAAGCACGAGCGCTCTACGTCAGAGCGCAATGCACTCAGCATCGGGGTCCAGGGCGCTCTTCTGTGCGTGATTCCGGAGTACCGGTAGTCAAAATCCCCCGCCCAGTACAGCAGGCGTGGCTTGGGCGGATGACGTTCCCAGGTGGTTTCAAACCGAAGCGACCGGTAGAGTGCGTCCGCACGATCGGAAGCATATAGATGCGGCTGGTAGACGAGTTCGCCTCCATCCGACAATGAGATCGTTTGTGCGCAATCGTTTTTAATTCTGACTGGTCCCATGACAACCTCCTCAAGAGTGTACGAAATTTAAAGGAACCGTGCTTCCTAGCACGTAAAAGGATCTTTGTCAAAAAGAAAAGCGCCAGAACTGTTGTTCTGGCGCGTGCGGTTATTACCGCGTGTGGCCGTTGCCGTTTTGGCGAGTCTCGACAGCCCTCTGGATGATGGAGTGGCGCGCCTCGGCATCTGCCAACTTGAGGAGCTCCTTGGTCGAGACTGACCTGCGTTGGGCCGCCGTGTACTCCTCCGCCAATTCGCTCACAACCGACTTGGCCTCCCTCTGAGAAAGACCATCGATGTTTCGCAGGACGAAGTCGCCGATGAAACGCCCGTGTGTCCTGGCAAAAAGGGCCGCAACTACTTGCGGGGTGCCACGATCGCCCAGGGCAGTGAGGACTGCGTGCTTTTCACGATCGAGATGCTTGGCACCGCGACCCTCGGCACGAAGCAGCCTACGTTGGAGTTCGAGATTGCCAGGAACTGTAAAGGTGTGCGGCATGGTTATGATCACCTCCTTGGAGATCTTTTTTGCTTGTTTTTTTAAGAACACGACACGAACAGAGCAGCGCAAGCTATCGCGCATACGCAGTGCAGTCAAGAGCCTTATTTTGACGCTGGGACCACAAATCAATGCGAAAAAAAGGGCACCACTAGATAGTGATGCCCGATCTGAGTTAGCGTCCCGCCCTCTTCTTGAACTGCTTTTGCATCCGTGCGCTAATCTCGCGCGGTGCACGGGCGATTTCTTCCTGAAGCTGCGTGACGGTCACTGGCTTGCCATCGATCTTTGAGTACCAAGGCGCAAGCAGGCTAAGCGTCTCCTTCATACCCTCTTCCGTCATCTCCTTGGCCATCCCAAAGAGAAATACCGGACGGTACTTGCCCATGGAACGCGCGAACATCGTCCCGAGCCTCCCCTTATAGTTCTTGGTCATGCCTACTTCAGGGCCAATGTCGGCTTGGGCTTTCTCATACGTGTCAGCGCCCGCAGCCCTTGCCTCGATCAAACGCATGACGATTTGCCGTTTGGTCAGGGGAACGCGTTTATGCTCGGACCGAACAACCGTCCGTGGCCCCTGAGGTGCGGCAACCGTGCCAAGTGCCCCAGCGATCGGAATTTGCTCTTCAGTCGGAGCAGATTCTGTCACGTCGACAGGCAATTTGTTGTAGCTGATGATCATCTCGGCGATCTGTGACATGCGTTTTTGCAACGTCTCGAACTTGGCTGCCTTTGCGACGAGCGCTTGATATTCTGCCAGCGCATTGCCGCCTAGCATCTGCGCGACAAATCCAAGGGCCTGCGTTTCCTTGGGTTGGTTTTCCTGAGCGATTGTAACTGACGGTGGATGTGGCACTTCGTCCTCCTTGATTTGGACCTTAGCGATTTGTCGGTAGCCCGATACACGAATACGAGAAACTTTACCTTCTGCGTTTATGTAGCGCAGCGGACTAGCAATCCATGTCTCCATCAGTTGGTGAGCAACTTCTGCTTTTGTTGCTGCAACCTGTTCGCTCATGTGGAAAAAGTATGAGCGCATGCGCCAACTACTACCTGCCCAACGCGACACATAGACGTAGCGATCGATCGCGTCGACCAGATAAAGCGGCTTGCGCGTTGTCAACAGCAACAAGATGTCGGCGAAAGTTCCAAACTCCCGTTGTGCGCACGAGGCCGGGTTAGCAATGTCAGCTGAGGGCTGACCATCATTTTTCCCGTGATTTTGTGGGCGCCGACTGTGCGGCACCTTGCGCTGTTGCCGCTGTAGTTCGCGCACGAGAAAACGTGTGTCACATAGGCCGAGAGTCGCACACGCCCGGTCAAAAAACTTTTCGTGGTCGCTCGTGTACGGACTACTGTGTTTGTCGACCGTGCTAAGGGCAAGGCAACGCCCACGCTCCTTTTTGATCAGGTGGGGCAGTACCGGCCGAATGTGATCAAAGCTAGTTCGTAAAAAACCACACAGATCAAAGTGGAATGCATCGAGTCCGCGACCACCTATTTGACGGCCGAGTGCTTGCGGCAACAGAGCAAGAGAGTTGCACAGGTAAAACCAACCGGACAATTGTGCGCGTCGCAACTGTCGCTGCCGCTCCTGATCCCATTCCACCAGCCATCCCTGCCGCTGCGGCAAACCCGCCTGCATCCAGATATTTGCCTCGAGTCCCTCCCCACCCAGTGTTCCAATATGCATCGATTCAATCGAAACATATTTTTGAACAAATTGGAGGAACGATTCGAGGACGAATTTCTTACTTCGGAAATCGCGTCCAGACATCGATGACCTCCTCTCTGGCCCTTTGGCGCATTGGTTAGATTGGTAATGAACCGAACAGGGATTTCTATCGCGATCAAATCCCACTGTCAACTCGTTTTACAATGGTTGCGTGATCGCCTGGGCTGGCTGCTGTGCTGGCTTGACAGGGGAGGCAAAAACACGGTAGACCGTGTGGTTCATGTGTTTTTGGCTAGTCGCTTAACAACTCAAAAAAGATGAAAGGAGGCACCTCTATGGTTACCTGGCGAAACGCGTTTATCAGGGCCAAGCACGAGGGCATCGACCGTTACTATCCCGTCGATCCCGAGAGTTTGAGCCTAAACACCATTACGCAGTTTTTTCATCACGTAGATGGTAAATACAAAACTGCCTTTGGCGTGGAGTCGGCTGTCTCAACAGACCTTGATATCAGTGGAGTTTTGGAAGAGCTCGCGACGCAAAAGGCCGTAGCCCAGAATGATCTGGCTGGCTGGAGCGAAGTAGGCGAGCAACTTTTTCAGCAGCTCATCGGCGGCTTGCCGTTGAACGATCTGATCGAGGCCATTGCCAAAGGCCAGATCGAGTCAGCCAAAAGCATCGTGCATGCGCTAGTAGAGGAACTCAAGGCCGCGGGACTCATGATCGCGCCGGAACTCTTTTACAAAGATCGCACCGTCCAAGCTGCGACAGAGATGACAATCGCGATCTCTGAGCAGCGTGATCAACGTGGTGACGTCGAGCTACAGCAAATGAACTCGTGGGGCGAGGCCGCGCAAGGTTTGCTCGACATCATCGAGCAAATCAAAGCGTTAGAGCACGAGCTCCGACAACTGCATGGCACCGTTATCGCCAAGCGGCCCGAGTACAGCACGTACGTCTCAGAGTCCAACATCATTCTCAAGAATGCATTGCGCACTTTGGACAGCGAGTTTCTGATGGCAACATCAAAAACCGATGAGATCCCACGACCCCAGGTGGAATTACTCATCGCTGCTGCCAGATGTGCAATACAGGACAGTCGGGATGAGGCCAATCACGCCAACCTCTCGTGGGAAGAGGCCGACCGTTTGGTCGAAGAGCGAATGCGGCCAATTAACAAACGTATCGAGGAGTTGGAGAACAAGCATACAGCTGCCCGTCGTCGACTTAAGGATCGCAATTCGGATTACCTAAGTTTTCCGTTGCGGCCCTACCACATGCAACTGATGAAACAAGAACACTTTGACGGTGCTCTGGTGCTGATGACAGACGAGGGTTGGACCCCTCTCCGCTGTCGCAACCGCCTACGTGATTACATCCTCGAAGCTGAGACATTACGTGGTCCTCGTCCGGAGCTTCCGAGCGAGCTGACGGAGGTAATTCGTCTTAGCGAGGCGGCCATCGCTCGCATCGAACAAGGGTGGAAGGAAGCCCAGGCCGCAGCGGCCGTTACGGCGGTACCGCCCCCGGAGATTGTCGAGAAAATGGCACGGTCTCATAAGCGCAGCTCGTCTGCGGATCATCTTGCGATGATTAGGCAGTTGAGTGCAGACGACACTGACGTGGCACCGATTGACACGGTCAAGCTCGAGAAACTCTACGACCATATGGTTGCAGTTGGATACCCCTGCGCTGGCGGGTCTGCGATCATGAGTTCATCGGCAACCGTGCACAGTCTACTCGGAACTATTGTGCGGTGCTCGACAGAGTTCACCACGCATGACGTCAACCAGTACGAACCCAGTCTGGTTGCGTTGATGGAAGCTCGTAAAGAAGTTGACCACCTGCCCGATGAAGCCACGTGGAAAGAAATCGAGCAGGCCTGGCGCACCTCAAGTGCAACGTGGATCATGTTCAAGAAGGGACGCTGTCCCAACGCGATCAAGCTCACACTGAGCAGTGAGAAGCGCTCTTTCACTTTGATGGGTACGTACAAGCTCACCATCAAAGCCATTCGGGAAATGCGTGCCTAGTCATCACGCCAGCCGAGATCAAAATGATCTCGGCTTTTTTTATACTAATTTTTTCTGCCAAAGTCCTTCTGCGTTCCGGAAATAAAAAAAGCCCCACATGATTTCATGTGGGGCGGTTGGGTTGTTAGTGCCAGCCTTAGGGGGCTAGCAATGTACCGAGGATCTCGTATCCCTCCCGAATGATCTCCTCAAGGACATCGGGGAGTTCGTCCATTTCGCGGTTGGGATCCAGCTTCTTGAGACCGATTCTCGTAAAGCGTGGATATTCCAAAGCAATGGCTTGGAACAAGAACAGTTCCAGACTGTCCGGGCCACGACGCTGGGCTTCCAGGTACGCCGGGTCCTTTGCGTTGATCACGATCTTGTGTACCAGGCCTTCACGTCCGGTTACCTCGTACATCTCAACTGGCTTTTTGAGATCCTTGAGATCGTGATGCTTCATTACAAACCAGTGGTCCCGGATTGGAAACAACTTGGGCGGATCTGGTTCGATAAGGAACGAACAGCTGGATGACACATTGACGTTTGACGAGTCACTGGCCTTGACCGATGCACTGCCGCGACGAGTAGCCTTGAACGTGGCACGTTTGCCAGCAATCTCAAGGTCGCCGTCACCGCTGTGCTGCCACACCATGGTGCCCCGCAGCTTGTCAGTGTTGCAGCCAAACAAGACAAAGAGGTCTCCCACTTTGATTGTTCGCTCGCCTTCCACTGACAACCGGAACGCACGATTCTCCACCACCTTGTACCGGGCGGCAGCCCACAACGTTGTGGGAGTTCCAGTCGACTGCGTGACGTCGGTTTGGATATATGCGTCACCCACCTTACTTGCGATCATCGTGATACCGGTGTCTGTTTTTTTGACGCGATCGGCACACGATTCTTCGAGTCGCCAGACAAGGTTCTTGATCGACCAGACATCCTTCTGCACTTCTCCAAACTCGGCTACGACCATGATGGTCTCACCAAGTTCAAATTCGTCGCAGGGGTTGCCATTCTTATCCAGCACGTGTAGCCGCACTGGCTTTCTGTAATCTGGCTTGGGCGGTGGGCAAATGATCAGCGGCGGCTTTTTCTTTTTGTCGTCCTGATCGTCCTCCCCAAATCCCGGTGGCTTCTGGCCCTTGCCAAACTTGTCGTAGAAACGTGCGCGTACACGCTCGAGCGTTTCTTCGTCGGCTCGCGTGATCACTGCAGCCGAACCCTTGATTTCTAGCGCCTCCTGCACTTGGGGTGCGAGCCGTGCCAGCAACTTGAGCAAATGCCTGGTCTCAAACTGATCGGCGATGTCCGGTGACATTGTGAACCGATCAGAGTTAACGTACTTGCCAAGATACTCCACGATGATTTCGCCCGCGACGAGCTCGGTCAGCATGTAGGTCTCGGGCAATTCTTCTTTTTGCTGAGGCGACAAGACGTAGCGGAAGTTGGTGATTGGCACTTCGCCAAACTCGACTCCGCCAAAACGAAGTGCCTCATCCTGATGCCGTTTTACTGGGCGGTACAACACCATGGAGACGAGCCCCAAAGGTTCTACCACTTCGCAGAACATGAACTTCTGTCCGACAATCTTCTTAGCCGGAAGCTTTTTGCGCTCACTATCAATCCGGATCGCGTCAAGCACCTTCATGGGAAGGCGAGCCGAGAGTTCCTCGGCGAGCTTGATCCCACGTACAATGCTTTGTCGCGACGAATTTTCTAGTTCGAACGTAAACTCGCTCCCAGTCGAAAAATCGTAGGGCCAGGTTTCGGTGGTCTTGTTGATCCGCTTCCAAGACATCTTTCCGCGGTTGGCAACTGCGTCTGAAAACTCTTGGCGCGTAAAGGTGCACGTCCAGACAAAGCGCGCATCGTCTTTAGCGACGGTGCGAATTGTGCAGGACTTGGCCCAGCTAAAGAGCATCATGAGACGGCCGGTGCCAAACTTACCGGATTGACCCGGCAACGACTTGTCACGACGACCGACCCAGGAGATCTTTTTGCGGTTTTCCTCGTTCATGCCGACGCCATCGTCGACGACACGCAGCAAGCCCTTGCCAAGGTTGGTGATAATCCAAACCAGGACTGCGGACCAGTCGCGCGCGTTTTTGATGAGTTCGATGATTGAGGGAATATACGGCTTGTGACCGTACTCGTTGTCCAAGAAACTGGGATCGATCCCAGCGTCGTATTGGACGACGAGTTCCTTTTCTATCTGTTTCACTTAGTACTCCTTTTTTCTTCTGTAGGACGAGCCGCCTTGTCGAGCGCGGCCCATGTTTCTCGTTGTGCGTGCAGCAATTCGGTAACGCGATTTGGAAACTCTTCGCAGAAATGTTCGAGACTTGTATACATCTCTTGTGTATCTGCGCGGAGTTCCTTGCGCACCAACGCGCGCATCGCCTCATTCTCGATGGTGCACGCGATGTTGATGAGACGACGGTACGAACTGCCTGCCACCTTGATCATCTCGACCAGAATGTGCACGAGTCGTTCGTCAATGGCGATGGCTTTGAATGACCGTGGAGTTAAGCAGTGCTTAACTCCATCAATCGTCTCGCCACCCAGATTAATGTCAGTTGCGCCTGGAAATATTTCTTCGAGCGCGACTAGTGTCTCTGGTACCGTTAAGATTCGGCCTGGTGCTCCATTGTCCGTGCCGTTAGTCGTAGCTGCGCGGTCCTGCAGTCCCAAATGCTGACGCGCACGGATGAGCATCTTTTCGAAAGTGGCAATACCAGACCTGCCTCCCTGCGCATTCCATAGCGTCGTGGTATTAACCTCGAGTATGGCCGCGGTCTTTTCTCTGCTACCACACATGGCAGCAAGCTGTGGCAAAATCTGCTGAAACTCTCGAACGTAATCGGCCTTACGTGTTACCAATTGAGCCGCTGGGTTTTCGCCACTCGCCGACAGTTTTTCGCAGCCGGCGATCAGGGCCTTGAGCGTCTCCGTGCCTGTTCTGTCTTCGTACCTAAGGGCGGCGTAAATTGTAGAGTCCTTAACTCCTAAGCGACTCGCCAGAACCTTTGTGTCCGTAAAGCGCAACCGTAGCGGCGCCACTAGCTCTCTGAAGCGCCGAAACATCCGGTGGCGTTGTTGCTTTACTGTTGAGTTTTCGTCAGTCAACTGCAGCCGCCACTTCTCCCCGTGGAGCAGTCGACGGACGTGCGTTGTGATATTGACTTGCTCGAGTTTTGCAACGGCCGAGCAATTCTGATTGACGATCCCAGCGACCACGGTCTGCCATGGGTCAAATGCACTTGCAAAGAGTTTAACGTTGCCGGTGTCACTCTTGTAGTAAGCACTCACAACGTCCATGGCAAGTTCGATCTTGTCCGCCGGAAAAACCGCGAGTCCTGCAAACCGATCTGTAATGATGGCCGCAAGCTTTTCTACCTCGCCGATCAGTTCCGGCTTGCCCGCTGCGTTGGCTAAGACACGCAGCACCTTACCCCTGGTGATTGTGCGAGTCTTGGCCTCTCGTATTACCCTGTTGGGTGGACAATGAAGCCGGTGTGCAGCGGCACGAATCTTGTGGTGCTCGCTTCCGTTCAAAACACATTGCTTGAGAACCTTCTGGATTTCTGACAAACGAACAAGCGCCTTACGCTGTTCCTCAACTTTTTTTAGACGTGCCTCGACCGAGGGCTTGATCATATGGTCCCCCTTTCTTTCTTGCCTAAGGCTTTAGGCTATTTTGTTGTCAAAGACCATTTCCTAGCGCCTGTATGGGCATGCCAAGAACTGCGCAACCTATCGTTCTGCCCGATAGTTGTCAAGAAAATGCCTTTGTAATTTTTTTCACTAATCGTCCAACTCGATCCGCATGAGATGGGCCTCCTTTCGCAAGACGTTTATTTCAACTGCAACAATCAAGATCGCCCAATGACAACCACGGGCAAATTTGCGTGACAGAGCAACGGCACTTCGCGACATAGCCATCCTTTTTTTGTAGGTGATGGCTTCTTCTGGATATCCATAGCGACGAGAGGTCCTCGTCTTGACTTCAACAAAAACTACTTGCCGACCCTTTTTAACAATTAGGTCGACCTCGCCAAAGCGAGTGCGTACATTACGCGCTACCAAATCAAACCCGCGCTCGTGCAGCGCCCGAGCCACAATCCGCTCCCCCAAAAATCCTAGTTGTTGATTACTGAGATGCTTAAGTATGACTGGCATGCCGCCAGTCTCACATGGCAATCCTTAAATAATTATTAAAAAAAGATTAACTAAAGATTAAAACCTACGCTTTATCTGTGGATTTCTTCTCAGGTTTACCTGGCTTTTCCACCGCGTCTTTAACTTCTTCATCCTCAAAAACGTCAGCAAGCTCATCTAATTCCTCAAGCAGTACAGCCGGGCGAAACTTTTTTGACTTAATCGCTTTATCTACTTCCGTCGAACAATAGGCACAGCGTTTCCAGTCGGGATCGATCACGGCACCACATTCGCCGCACGTAGGCTGAAAAAGATTTTTGCAATTTGGGCAAAAGGCATAGTCGCGTTCAACAATTACGCGACAGTTCTGACAGGCAAATTGTTTGGCAACCGAGGACAGCAAAGCGCTGTCACGTTCTTCTTCAGCACGTTCGGCCAAAGTCTTGCGTGGGCGGAGCGCCAAGTACGGAATAAATCCTAAAAAACCAAATGCAAAAATAAAAAGCGGTGTAAAAATCCTAGCCAAGGGATTGCGCGAGCGACGCCATATATCGCGTGTCGTCCAAATGGCCAAAATCAGAGCCAGCAATAACAAATAGCTACCAATAAAAATGCCTACGCCGATAAAAAACCAGGGGTTATTAACGAGACTGATGACAAAATCCATAGACAAACGATCAGGCTGGCTTACGTAACTTAAGAATGTAGTGAAAGTCGTCCAGTTTATACTCTTGTGCCTGTTCAAGTCCAATCTTGTCAGTCAGCGTCATTAATTCTGGCTTGGAAATGATTTTTTGAGCACCCTCACCAAAGCCAAGTCTTTGTTCGCACCATTCCGCAATCATGATAATCCCACCGCGCTTGGCAATACGGCGCGCTTCTTCCAAGATCACATCACGTCGCTTTTGTTGGCACAAAACCTTAAAAATGAGCACTACATCGCAGGAGTTATCCGCAATCCCCGTGGCGCGTGGCACTTCTAGATCTGCCCAGACCGTGACCACGTTGGGTAAGCCATACAATTTTGCCTGGCTGCGGATGCCGGCCAGTTCGTTTTTGAGAATGTCGACGGCATAGACCAAGCCTTGCGACCCCGCCCGAATTGCCGCCGGAATCGTCAAGTACCCACTTCCAGCACCAAGGTCAGCAATAGTTTGGCCCGCTTTGATATCAGCATGCTGCAAGGCGACTTCTGGTTTTAAGAAAATCAATTGAGCTGGTTTGCTAACTACAAACGGCTTGGGTTTATCCAAAGTGGTTGCGACTGGGCGTGCTGGTAAGACGGATGCCGGTGCCAAGCGCGTTACCATCGCGCGAACAGTCGGATTCGCATCCGATGCAACCGGAACAGCCAGTCGCGCGGTGGTATTCTTGACCCTTATCGGCGTAGCGCCGTTTGTTACACGCACAGCAGATCGCGATCTCGGCGCAGTTTTAGCTCGGGGCGTGGATTTTGATCGGGAAGTTGTTCGTGCCATGTCCTATATACTACACGACCTCGACAACGTTTTCCTTGTTTGGTGATAAATCCTCCTTGTGCGCTACAAAATAGTCGCGCACGGCCCGTGTCTGGGGAATATTGCCCACCATAAGCTGGCGTATCCAGTTGTAGCTTTTTCTATGGAGCGAACAAACCCCATGCTCGACGAGCGCTCGTTGGTGATGCGCGGTTCCATAGCCTTTATGTAGATGAAATCCATACTCGGGATATTGTGGAGAGAGTTTAGTCATTAAGCCGTCGCGATATTCTTTGGCAATGATGGAGGCCGCCGCAATACTTTTTGATTGCTGATCACCGTGGATGACGGCCTTGTGTGGATAAGGAAAAATTTTTAACTTGAGTCCATCGACGAGCACCATGTCAGGTTGGGGATCCAGTTTTGCCAGCGCGCGCTGATACGCGAGTAGCAGTGCCTTAGTCATGCCGAACTTTTCGATCTCGCGGGCGGAAGCTGCGCCAATTCCGTACGTCAGCGCGCGCGTCTTTATATAATTATATAGTTGCGCGCGTTGTGCCTTATTGACCGATTTGGATTCGAAGATTTGTCCGATAGATAAATCGCGCGGCAAAATTGCCGCTGCGGCAACCACGGATCCAGCCCAGGCCCCGCGACCGACTTCGTCCAGGCCAGCGATATTGCGGTACCCGTCTCGATACAGTTTGTTCTCTAGTCTAAAAGTGGCGCGCGTGGCAACCCGTTTGTGTGCCGTGATGCCCAGACGCGTCATTGCTGCTGTCCATCCAGTTGCGTGCGGTTCGCGAGATTGCCTGGAATGTACGCTGGGCTCGCGGGGCTCGGTAAGTCCATGGGTGGTTCAGTGTGCTGGCCGTGGCCACGATTTTGCCTGATAGGTGCCAGAGCGCGCTCAACGTCAATTGCGAGTGCCGCTTGGTTTGCAAGAGCAATCAAAAAGTTTATCTCGAGGTTAGAAAACTCACGTTTTTCTGGTAAGTGAATCGACAAAACACCCGTGATACGTCCCCGTGAGCGCAATGGCACCGAGACTAGGCTCTTTAACTTGAGACGGTCTTTGAGATCCGGCAGAAAAAAATCAGCCTTGGGATCATCAAGATCAACAATTAAAATCTGCCGATTTTCTATAATCACTCGCCCGATCACACTTTTTTGCACCGGGATACTCTTAAAGTGATTTTGTTGTTGTTGATCAAACCCGTATTCCGCCATCAAAATCATGTTTTCGTTTTTGAGACGTCGCAAAGTAACCAGTCGTGCCTTGGTCATCATCGCAGCTGATCGAACAATAAAATCTAAAATCTTATCAAGGGACGTTTTTGACGACATAGTGGCATTGATGTCGATCAGCGAAGCAAATTGGCGGTTTACTTTACCGATGTAGGTGTAGGCCTCTTCGAGTTCTTTAACTTTTGATTGCAACTCACGATTTTGTTCACTTGATTTTTGCGCGAGCGTGGCGTTGTCCGTAACATCACGCAAAATTTCGACGCTGCCCGTGATGCGCCCATGCGAATCCTTGATCGGACCGATCGTGACATCAAAATATTGGATGCCGAGTTCGCCCTCATACCGTCGACGCTTAAAGTAGGTCGTCTCTCCGTGTGTGATCGCCCGCTGAAACGAACCCTGCAACTCGCCTGCATTGCGACTAGCATATTCTACGTATAATTTTTTCCCGAGAGCTTCTTCACGGCGTTTACCAGAAATTAATTCTTGCGCGTTATTAAAATAGGTGATGACACCATCGCGATCCGTACACAACATTCCGATCGGCGCGCTGTCGAGCACGGATGTGGTGGCATCTTTGAGTTGTTCGTACTGAGTGGTGAGGCGTTTGAGGCCGCGCGTGCGACGTTGGCTAAAAAGTACCAGCGTCTCGGTGGTCAATTTAGCGAGTACCTTGTCTATATAATAAAGGGCCGGTGCGGTACGAACAGTCGGATCTGCAATAATCGAGCGTCGCACAATGTCGGCAAGAATGCTGAGTTTGGTTAGGAGGGGTAAGAGTCCCGCCGACTCGTCGAGAATTTCATGGTGGCTGGCGGCAGCGGTTGCGGCGAGATTCTCAAAGTCTTGCTCTCGGACTGCGCGGATAAGTTGGCGAAATAAGAAATCCAGCTCTTTGTGCCTCAGCGGCATCGTGGCAGGGTCGGGTACGTTGCTGGAGGTAGGCAATTGCAGTCGCACTCGTAATTGTTTGACCCAGGCCAAGACGATTGAACCGCGGTATTTGTCTAGGTGAGTGGCGACGGCCCAGCGAAGATTTTTGAGGTCGAGTCCAGACTCTTTAGTAGTGCCATGAGGGTTAGTCGGGCCATGAGGGCCACGTGGGATGGCTGGTACGTTTACGACCATATTTATCAAAGGTCACCATAGGCTGTGGATAATGTTTGTGCAAGCGGCCTAAAATTTAATCTTTTTTTAATCTTTGGGGGTGTAGGGTGGCCGACAAGATTTATTAATAAAGTAATCATATGAAAAAGATTTCTTCGAGGTCAGTGCATATTTTAGTGGTCGGTTTGGTAGTGGGTCTTCTAGTTGGGGCCGGTGTTGGGTATGTGTGGGCAAAAAATAAAGCGGTAGGCCCGCCCGTGCCCATAGACAATCAGACGGTTAGCGATTCGCCCGCCAATGCTTTAGCGGCCACACCACAAAAAAAATCTTCGACTAGTACTGGTAATGAGTTGGCACGAACAGATTTTGGATTCTCGGTTGTATACCCTAAAAGTGCCGGTTATCAGGAGGCAACATCGTGTTTTGAAGGATGCCCGGGAGTTGCCGTGCCGGCCTTTTTCTTTTCTGATAGGGGTGGCACGACTAGTCTAGAAGTTGACGGGAGCGAATACCGCGCCGTGCATTATTTTGGAGCGGGCGTGGATACCTTGAGCGAATTTATTAAGGCGCCGCTTGTAAAAAACCCAAAATACGCAGCGATACCCGATGGAACACGCTATGATTTTGCCATTGAGATTGCGGGGAGTGATATTACCGGCAACATCCCGTCTAAAAATACGTACGTCGTGTTTGTGAGAGATACCGGCGAGACGTTTTTGATGTCGGCGGCCAGCGACG
>CAZCZY010000001.1:0-14556 GCA_964503525.1 uncultured Candidatus Saccharibacteria bacterium | reverse complement strand
CGCGTCGATTTTTGGTTTGTGCGCTGGACCTGCGTAAGCAACTAGCTTGGCGCGCCGCAGCGCCTCGTTAATGACTGGCAAGATTTTTTCCGTATGGGCGCGCGCGGCAACTTCTGGTACCACGCCGTGCGTGACCCGGTGCAAATCAATCTGACTGGCCACGACCGACGACAAAACTTGCAGCCGTTCGTTTACAACAGCTGCCGCTGTCTCGTCACAACTGGATTCGATACCGAGGATCTTCATTGTAAGTAGGATACCCTAGTCTTGCTCTTTAGCTTTTTTCCGGGTACCAATACTCGCGATCGAACATTGTGGTCCCATCGTCTAGCCTGGTCTAGGACGTCTGGTTTTCAGCCAGAAAACTCGGGTTCGAATCCCGATGGGACTACCAGGAACAGTTGACCTAGGCCCAGAAATGTGCCAGGGTCTTCTGCTTGTTCCTTGTAAGATTCTTGCCTTCTCTACCCTCACTCGAATGTCTCGAGTGCGGCTTTTGGAAGGCAAGGAAAAATACCATGAAAATCTGCGTAGTCCTGGCCTTTACAGCGCTGCTGCAAATCCAGAGCACCTTTGGCGGTAAGGATGAGTTCGCTCAACTTTCCAGCGGAGAGACGCACGGTCAAATCCATCTCGACACGTATCTGCCGTGGCTTACTGGAACTCTGTCCGCAATCGAGAGTGACCCAGAAAATTGGCATGCGTGCATGGAAGTGGACGAGGTGCGTACGCGCATTCAGTCTTACATCAAGCTGATTCTGCTCGCCCGCGTCGTTTGTAGAGGCTGTGAGATTGACATCGTGCTGCAAGTACATGTGGATGGAACCGTAGACGAGCAGCAAATAGACGTTCTCTCTAGCCAGCAGCAAATCAGCGATATCTTTGAGCAAAAACAGTATGAGCTCATCGGGCTCGAGAATGACTCACTTGATCCCTGGTCGCTTGAGGAGGCATTCATGCGTTTTGAGAAGGCCGGTGTGACCCATGACCGGTTCATGTGGAATCTCTACAGACAGGCGCCCGAACACGCCTGGATAATGCACCTACTCGAGCATCCGGAGCAGCGCATGATAGGGATAGAAGACGACGCGCTGTTAGAACTGGAGCAAGCCTACGTGGGGCCATACGCAAAAGAGCACGGACGTTTTCCAGTTAATGACTATACGCGAGCATTCACTAATGTACGCAGCGAGATTGGACTCGCAAAGCTGCTGATAAAACTCCACAATCTAGACCTCAAGCGAGGCGCGATCGTCATGGGTTACCTCCACGAGGTGAGCCTGCAACGGAGTGCTGAATGGTTTGGGGTCGAAGCTCGCGTGATTGACACACGACCGTCGTGGTCACGGGAATAACAATAAAAAATGCCCCGGCGATTGGACAATCCAGTCGACCGGGGTTTTTGTTTGTTCGGGTAACTTTCGCACGTGCGCTAATCGCTTAAAAAGAAAAGCATGAAACGTGTGGTTCCATGCTCAGATAGTTTTTCCAGCTCCAGCCAAACAATATTCGGCGAACTTGGGTGCCTTAGCCTGGGAGCGAACCAGGAAAGAGTGAACGATTGCCACTGCATAAATTTGCAATGCGCTCGCATCGGCAACTGATCCTTTGCTATCGCAATCTACCGGGCTTGTCAATGCCCTAGATCTAGGATTCGCGACTCATGCCGTTGATGGCCAACTCGCAATGCCGCGATTTCCGAATCGTGTTTTTTGTACATTCCGACAAATTGATCTCGCTGGTTTTTTATAGTTTCCACATCGGTTTTTAGTTTACCGACATCTTCCTTTAGCACAGAAACATCCTCTTTTGTGTCCAGGACTACATCGAGGACCCTGTTCATTGTTGAATCGGTACGCCCTAAAGCGGTCTCGTTGCGCTCGATGGCTTTTGTATTGCCTTGAGTTGCTTTTGCGAGGCCCTCAATAGCTTTTGTATTGCTTTGGGTTGCTTTTGCAAGACCCTGAATGGCCTTCGTGTTGCCTTGAGTTGCACTGGCGAGCCCTTGAATAGCTTTTTCGTTGCGCATGAGTACTTTTTCGTTGCGCTCAACGATCCTGGTTAAGTTTTTGATTTCTTCACTCATAGAATTATTAGTTAATGGATAACATAATCATTGTCCACGGCCAACATTAAAAATTTCTTAAATTTACTACGGGCTTTTGCACAGACCAGAGGAATGAAACTTTTTTGGGTTTGGTTCGTATATAAGGGCAAACCATTAACTAATACACGATGCAAACAGCACCTTTTAGTGACTCGAGCAGTGGCAACTCAAACTCGCATTTCGATAACCCCGTAACCTATCAAGCCCTCTACCAGGGCGAACGCCAAAAAAGCCTTCTATTAACGATCGTCTCTATAGTATTGGCCTTTTTGTTTGTTGTATCGAGCACTTTTGCAATCGTCTCCATGGTGCAGCGCAGAAGCCCGATGGGTGGCATGCAAATGGGTGGAGCACAACGCTTTAACGAACGACTAGAGGACGGACAAAAAGATGGAGCGGGCAGTCGACTTCGTGAGGGTGGGCAGTCCGGACAAAAACAGCCGATGCAAAATCAACAGGGTGGTCCAGTCGGTCCCAATAGCGGCCCGAACAACGCGCCCAAGCTGGATAGCCAAAACAAGCCGCCGTTGCAATAGTCGCGTTGTATCGTTTGCAAAAAGTTCGCGACAAAAAGAAAAAGGGTCGCTATTATGGCGACCCTTTGTGGTTATGTCCGATTTCTTTTCGCGATCCACCAGAGTGTGCGCGTCGGTAAGAAACTGCAAGCCGAGACGAACACGAGTGTACCTGGCAGGCAGAGCCAGAACATGATCGCGTTGCGCCGCTCGATTTTCCGTTTGAGCGCGTAGTACTCGCGATTCTCCATACTACCGCCCATGCCCATGACGTTGAACCACAGCCAGGCCATGCGCTTGCTGATGACGGTCGCGTACATGCCAATTGCAGACAACCAAGTCGCGATTGCGACAATGAGAAGCGCGAGCACGATGATTGCGATTGTCATTTCAATCTCCCTTCGGCGTTTTTCTACGCCTTGAGTTCGACCAAAAATGTGGCGAACCGATCCAGCCATTCGATCGACTGCTCGGTGGGAGCAAAGATCTTGACTCGATCGGCGGGGTACTTGCGTAGTTCCGTCATGGCCTCATCGGCATAGATGTCAAACATTGCGACCTGCTTGTAAGCCTCCAAAGCGTCAAGCGCAAGATCTGTGTTGTCGGTGATGACGAAATCGGCAATTGAGTACTCCGTGATCGTGTGCCCGTTGGCGTACACAATCATCTCGGTGACCTGACTGATCGGTTTGGAACAAACACGGACGTGGATGTTCATCGGTTCTCCTTGTTGGTGTTGCACATCAGTGCGTGAAAAGGTGCGAGAGTCATTGACTCTTTCTTGAGTGATCAATTCGTAATGGTTGTGAATTGGTCACCCCAGAAAGAGGTCCCGAACATCTTTGATGTTCGGGACAATTAAGCTACTCGACCGGTGCAGCGGAATCTGCAGTTGCGGTCGTGGTCATCTGCTGCTTGGCAGTGCGGGATCGGTAGCGAGCGATCCCGAGAGAGCGACGCAGCCGACGCACCTCGACCTGCTTGACGCCCGCGCATGAGGCGATGTCGACGTCGGTCAGCTTTCCCAAGAAGGGCGTGGCCTTGGCCTGCCAATTGGAGATCTCCTCGTGCGGATACGAGACCCCGATCTTGGCGAAAGCCGCGCCGATGCCGCCACAGTGCACGATCGCAGAGCGGTAGACTGCCGGGTGCTCCTTGGACAATTCGAGCGGTGGGAGGTTGGCAAGTCCTCGCAACTGTTCGAGCATCTGCATCTCGCAGAAGAACCGCATCTCGATGCGAGAGTCGATGTCGTTGCCGCTGAACTGGATCAGCCGCGCCTCGAACCGCGCTCCGCACTGAGTGTTGGGACACTGCGTCGTGAAGTCCCGCGGGTCGTCGTTGAACCCCCGCAGAATATCGATCGGCGTGAGCTTGCGACCGCAGTCGGGGCAGGTGGCATTGGGCTCGTAGCGCTCGTCACGTAGAGCCTGGATCAGATCCAAGCGCAGCGTGAGCCGCAGACGGGAAGCCAAGCGCAGGCGGACCCGGTGGACCAACCGATGGGTCTGACGGTGAGAGTGGCGGTAGGACATGCGCATGCTCATCATGTTCGGGATTCTCCTTAGTTCTTGGACTGTCGATGTCAAAGTACGTCGAGTCAAAGACTCTTTCTTGAGCGATCAATTCGTGATGAGTCGAACGGTGCCTCTTGCGAGACAGAGTTCGGACGAATTGTTCGCCCCAGAGAGAATCTCAAGTAAAAAGATTTTACTTGAGTGGCTCCCAGTATCTGCGTTGCAGATACCAGCGTTAGGCAGCACGTGCCTAAGCGAGTCATGTGTCGAGACTAACCCGGGGTTTTTTGTGGTCGCGCCTCGGGGTTATTTGTTACCCGAGATCCCCACTCACGGCACGCACCTATGCCGGACTCACGCCCCCCTCTCTACCTAGTCGAACTAGCGAGAGTTGCCGAAGGGACACGAAGTCAGCGACCGCTCGAAGCGTGCCTGCTTCCAAGCCTTGCGGCTTTTCGGCTGACCGTAACGATCACAGTCGGCTTCCTCGAGGATCACGTCGCCAGCACGCAGCAGCGCGAGCCTGTCGGCGCTCGAGAGCTTCTGATTCTGGTCGACCTGAACGTGGTCCATGAGTTTCTCCTTTCTGCCGGTACTAACCAGCGATTTGCAATGTACGAGAGTCAAAGACTCTTTTTTGAAAGGCGATTTTTCGTCTTGCAAAAGAGAGTCCCGAACAAGTGATGCTTGTTCGGGAAAAGTGCGCATTGGGTTTGGCAAAATGCCGCACCCGGAGGCAAGGTCCTTGGGAAAGACTTTCCAAGCGTCTCCCCTTGTGACCCATGGAAGTTGCAGCTCCCACTTACCTTTTTTGGTCCTACCAGTTGAGTGACATGGCAATGAACTCCTGCAAAGGATCACTGCTCCCCACTCTCCGGTATCGCCAGGCCGCTCCACAAAGTGAAGCAATAAAGGATGCATGCGCGGCATCCAACCCGAACTATTTTTGACCTCGGCGGTGGGGGGAGGCATTTAGGAAAATGCCTACAACCCCCACCGCCCTGAGATCAATACTTTAAATGAACAAGACGACATTGGTAGCAGTAAACAAATTTATTGTCAATAGTTGCTTAACAAAGTCTTTTGTTTCGAACAAATAATGGCTTAATTAGGCCACAACTTTTTTGATGGGGATGTAGTCTCACTTGACAATAATGCAAAACCGCGCTACAAAACACAGTTCCGAAAGGTCCGATTTGTTTCGAAAGCTCCTCAACCGTCCGATTACCAAGGAGGTTCCTTACCATGCAACTCGCCGATTTTGCCGCACTAGCTGCCGGCCTTCCCTGCTACAGCTGCAACCTTCCGCTACCCGAGCAGATCGAACATGTCGACCACGACGGCGGTTGGCTCGTCGAGGGTTTCGAAAAGCGCCAGTGGCTGCATGTCGACTGTCCCAACTGCAAGGTTGGAAACTCCCTCTGGAAGATCGGGATTCCCGGGTGTGTCGACAAGGACTACAGTCAGTCGGCCCGCAAAGATGCGCGCGACAAGAAGCTCGCGCGCTTTCTTCAGCTGCAGTTCCAGGCGATCGCAGCTACCGATTCGCTGCGCTTCTATGCGATACCAATCAACTCAAGCGCTGACACCAAGCGCTTTGACCAGGAGTTGTTGGGTGGCTCGCGCTTGCTCGGCTGGCTTTTCGATCGCACCGAGACCGTGAGGTTCGCAGTGCTTAGGCCAGCAAAGTAGCCTGACCACCGCTTTCCAGCCGACAACCAACAAACCGTTGATCAAAAGATCAGCGGTTTTTCTTTTATCAAGGCCGCACTTGATCTAATGCCCCTCGTATGCCCGCAAAAAAATCCTGCACTTCAGCCTGAGACGTTCGCCCTTTGAAGAAATCTCCGTACTCGCTCCGGTACAAACCCACAAAATATTCCTCGTGCCATTTTTCGTATGATTCTTGGTGTTTCTTTTCCCAAGCCTCATTCGCTTGCTCATATTGATGCATGTCAGAAAAATCGCGGGCTTGAGGCGGGTCCACAACTCCAAGGCGTTTTTTTGCGTCCGTAATTTCTTGATTTAATTGTTCCGTAGTTTTTTTGCCGTTCTTTTCGATCCAACTCTCAGGTATGCCGAGCTCGAGTGAGAATGTAACCTGCTCAATATCTAGATCAAGAATTTCTCGTTCTAGATTGATGAATGCATTGGGATATTTTTGTACGTATTGCTGTTTTTGTTGCTCCAAGCCTTCTAGAAAAATCTGGCTTGATGCATTCTTCCGAACCACCAACAACGAAAGATACGGCCCGAGATACGTTAGCGTGTCCCGATGTGCAAACCGCCCGACCTGTTCTCGCTCGTGCTGTGGAGTTTGACCCGCCTCGTGTATATGCCCTGCACACGAAGAATATGTTCTAATAAAATCCGATTTATTTATCCGCTGTGTAAGGGATCGCAGCGGCTCGTCAATCAGCTCGGGGTATTCAGTCACGTCAAAACTTGCTTCGGTTTTTATGGTCAGACCTTGCGCCTTAAAGTATTCATTTATTTTTGCAGCCACACCCTCAGGCGAAAGTTTTCCCTCTGGATCAATGTCGGCCCGCGGTGGCGGCACCGCCAAATACTTAGTCCAATCAACAGTGAGCTTTATTGTCTCTGCTATTTTTGGAGCTGTTTTTTCTTGTTCTGGAGATAGATCTTCGGGCATTTAGACGATATTAGCATTGGGCTTTGATAACCAGCCATAAAAACCGTTGATCCATGATCGGTGGTTTTTGTTATACTCACATGAATATGAGCGATACACCCTTTCGACGCGGTCCGGGAGAAATTCAAAGTGATTACGGTGAAACTTCTAGTACAAAAGGGGCGCTACGAGGCGGGCTGGAGCAAAAGCTTTATGCCGCAGCAACAGAGATTGAAAAACAGGAGATCTGGAGCAATGACCCAACCGCAGAAAATATCCGGGAAAATTATTCTCTTTTGCCGGGAGAGGAAGGTCTAATGCACACAGGTACCAATGCTTACTTGAGAAAAAAAATAGCGATTCTTACAGCGACGGCTCCACGTGGTCAAGAATCTCAAGTCCATCAACGCCTTGCAGCTGACATAAAAGCACTTGCAGATAATTCAGAAGATATAGCTGCGGCACTGAAGAAAGGACCGGACTTGATAGAGAAATCGCGACAAAGAAGGGAGACTCGCCTTCATATTAATGTTGATAAACTTAACACGGCACCACCAGACCGGCGCCAAGCGTGGGCGCGCACCGTTTTAGAGGCGCTAAGAGGTAAGGATGATGCTTTTTCTGATCACTTAAGGTATGGCCCGCAGAGCGCCACAAGTACCATTCGCAAAGCGCGCTATATCAACACGGCAGACACAAATTTTGTTCGTGAAATATTGGAACATCCCGAACGAACAATTCCGACCGTTACAGAAGCGCACGCTGCATTACAAAATGAAGCGGATACTATCAATAATTTTTTGCGACGAACGGAGAAGCAGACCCCAGCAGATGAAAAATCTGTTGGTCATCAAATTGAAGAACGTCGGCAAGAGCAATTGGGCGAGAAGAAAAATCCAGAACGTGAATTTGCGCAACAAGAGGGTGTCAAGCCTGAGGATCTTAAGGCCTCAGAAGAAAAAGAACAAAAAGAGCCGGTGTTGCTAAGTGATAAGCAGGTGTTTGAGCGCATGGATGCAGTACAGGAAAAATTATTACTAGACAAAACATTGCAGGCCTATGGAGACACACCTCAAGTTCCGGAAGATGTGTCGGACGCGATAACTAAATATGACGTGCTGAAGAAATCTTTTGAGCGTGTAACCGAGCGCCGCGCACAGCATGGGGACCAACTCGACGCACGCGCTGCGCGACTGGACATGCAAAAAAAATTTACGCTCGAACAGATGCAAGGCCTTATGCAGAAGGCCGAAGATGCGCTCAAGAAACCGCCAAAATAGTCGGCCTGCAGGGATCTGCTAATCTGTGCTCATGAACCAAGAATCCGGCGACCCGCGCGAGCGTGAGGCCAAAAAATCAAATCTAGAACTTATCGCGCGCAGGGTCGACAAAGAGACCGATGGCATCGGGCGTGAGATCGACCCTGGTATCAAAGAAACCGTCGTGATGTTTAATGCCTTTGGACTTAAGACGGTGCAATCCTGTGAGGGCGGGCCGCTAGAAGATCACGGCCGACAAACACCGTGGGTATCATTTGGGCCAGAGGATCCCCCTATAAAAAACTGGCAGAAAGATGACAAACTCGTCGAAAAGCAATGGCAAAAAACGTTTGAAATGCGCAGCAAAGCGTTTGTGCTGCTCAATGAGTTTTACAAAGATCGTCGCGTCGCTTATGACCAACAGTTGATAATTGATGACGGCCCTGAGCATATGAGACGGATTGAGAATCAAGGCATGCATGAGTTCGAGAATTTTTCTTCGGACGAACAAAACGTCAAGAAAAAACTATACAAGCGTGAGATGGAGGCTTTTACAGAATTTTTGCGACAGAAATATTTGGTTGAATAAAAATTTTTTGACAGGCTCGCCGGATGCGTCTACCTTTTGCCCTGTTAAACCTTAATGAAAAATATATGTTAAAGGAAGCACCAGTAAGCCTTCAGATTCGCATCAAGGATCACGCCATCACGCGCGATTTTTTTGTAAACAAACTCGGGCTCAAGCACATTGACCTCGGACCCAAAGTGCCGGCCATGTATGAAGCGGGTGATGGCACGATGATCGTGGCGTACTCCGGAGAACCGACACATCCCGAGCATACCGTTGGAATGTTTCTGGTTAAGGATGTCGAAGCGGAAGTGAGAGAATTACAAGGTAAGGGCGTGAAATTTGAGGAGTACGATATGCCCGATCTCAAAACTGTAAATGGAATCGCCACGTGGGACGAACAAAAGTCGGCCTGGTTTAAAGATCCCGATGGTTACATCTTTGCACTTATGACGGCTCCTGCCACAAAGACCTAGGTAGAGAACGACCTCTAACAAAGAAGAGCGCCAATACGGCGCTCTTCTTTGTTGAATCTTACTCAAGCTTTTACGCGGACTTTTCGCTCTCGATGCGAACTACATCCACAATGGCACTGGCAAGACTTTTGGCCTGCTCCGGTAAAACGGAAACCGTTTTTTCCGGTTGAGTGAAATCTAGACCGAGTTCGAGCCGAATCACTCCGGCAACCAGGCCTTTTAGATCTTGCTCATTGTCCTTGAGCCACTTTGTTGCATCCATGTTGGTAAAAGTCAACTGATTAAGAGACAACATTGCACAAAATAATTTATTTGTCAAGTATCGCTTTACAAAAAAGTCCCGTAAGAAAAAAGCCCCAACATCGTTTGATGCAGGGCTACTGGGCGGTGCTCGGTAAAAACTTTCAGTCCGCGCTTCAATCGCGATAGCAGGGCATGATTAGGATATGTTCGGTCCAAGGGCGACCACTTTTACATATCAGCTGCTTACCCATTAGGTCGGCCAACTCCTGCATGTCTGCCCGAGAGGCCTCCAGCTCCTCCTTGTTAATGTTGTCAGGGAGTACTCGGGCAAGGATGGGAATCTGCACATCGCCGAACTTTCTTCGAAGCTCCGATGGGTCACACTGGTAGTCGACCACACAAAACCTGGTCGAGCTGGGCTTACAGGTGCATGATCCAGATGACACTCCCATGAGGTCAGTGTCATAATCATCCCTGCACACGCGGCACTCATTGACGTCGGTGACGAGACACAAATAAATTGGCATTGTTTACTCCTTCAGAAATGAACGAGAGTCAAAGACTCTTTTTCAGAATGCCTTGGCAGGTATTCTGGAAAAGAGGGCCAAACAACTGATGTTGTTTAGCCGTTTGGTAGAGGTTTGCGTCTACTGAGCATCGACAATTTTGGTGGCCTACTCAGCTCATTTGGTGCTTGCCTCGTCGATTATCCGGATCCAGTCTAGTAACTTTGCCCGCAACTTTTGACGATCCGAACACATTTTAAGAATCATGGCGGGGATTCCTCGTTTGTGCAGCTCCTCAATTTTTTCTTCTTGCTTGGCATGGGCGACAAAACACTTTTTGGATGCCGACACGATCTCGATCAACCAGAAAGCATCTGGAGGATAATCAGTGGTGAGCAGGGATCCATGTACCTTTGGGTTTATAACTCCAGGATGGGCGTCAAACCACTGGCGCCAGTATGTGTAGTCCGTTCCAAAAGCGTACCCCTTGGTGAGGCTCATCTTTGTACTCATTTGATAGGGCGCTTCATCTCTCAGCAACTCCTTACACAGCAACCCCCATGTTGTCTCACGATACCCCCAAGCTCGATCCTCACCGAACCCGAAACTACCATGAAACCTCACTGCCTCGGCATCTTGCAGGTCTCCGTAGTGTGAGAGATATTCCTTTATGACTTTCCTCCGCTTTTCCTTACGCTCATTTTCTTCTTTTTCATGGCGCGCTTTTTCCGTAGGATTATCGTGGCGGTAATTTGGATAAGTAGCATAGCCAATGTTGAAGATTCCACAGTCATATTTTGACATTATTTCTCCTTGTTAAGGTACGTTGTTCTCTAACAACCGTTGGGGTTTGCCCCATCCGAACCACCTCGGCGCGAAGTGACTCGGATGAAGGACCAAGCAACATTTGTTGCTTGGTCCAATTTCTACGCCTCCTTGACGGAGTCCAGTTTTACCAGAGCAATCTCGTCAAGAAACGTAGCGGGCGTTGCATGCCCTTTCAGAGTTACGGAGCGCTTAATGCCCGCAACGTCAAATCGAGGAAAAACCTTAAAGTATTTGACGTCGTCGTAGGCATTACCTCTCGTCAGGCACGTCTTAAGCGCCATGACGCCCCGCCCAGGCCTTAAAGACAATTCCTTTGCGGGTATGACTTTTCCTAGAGCAAGGACTTCTCGAAGCGTGGCACAGCGATACCCTTCGGGGGGCTGATGCGAGATATGGCCAAATTCATCCAAGCTCGACCAAAGCTTGATGGTCATGCTTGCACTCCCCTTACGCAAATCGTCACTCAGGTAGCGCTTAACTTCCCCGTAGATGTTTTTCCGACCCATATTGACAAGGTGCTTAGGCCATTCAGAGACCTCAGCGTCAGCAAATGCATCTAGAAGCGTCAGCTCATAATTGACGCTGATGCAGTACTCCCACTCATGGAATGAGCGGCGGACTGCTTCAGCCAAAGGCCGGCGATCGACCAACTGATGCAACAAGTGACTAGCCCAATGTTCTGTAAAGTTATCGCCAGCCATTTCTTCTGCGGCATGCCAGATGTCTTGTCCTACAACGAGCAGCTTTTGTTGAAAATCCAAAGGGTATTTGTTCAAATCTCGATCCCCCTTCCGTCAACTTGTTTTTAATGTACGAACTCCATCCAAGCCACCTCGTCGCGAGGTAGCTCGGATGAAGGGCCAAACAATTGATATTGCTTGGCCGTGGCAGAAATTTTCGGTCTGCAACCGGTCACGATTCTTAGGTTCGTGACAAACCCAGCCCTCGCGCATCCAGATGCCTCGAGATCACTTGCGCGAACTCGACGATCTGTAGTGGGGCGTACCGGAGAAAACGCTCTCCTCTAATGTCACAGTAGACAAAGAAGAGCTCGTCTGGCACCCCGAGCTTTACGATCTCGGCTGCCATGACAGAGGTCTGATGTGCCTCTAGCTCGCGGCGCTCTACCTCATTACGTGCCTCACGTGTCACGGGCGTCACAGTGTAGGAGCCGTCGCCAGAAGATTGCAGCTCAAACGTGCCATCTCGCAACCTCTCAATCACGTGGCAACCGTCACGCGTTTTCGCTATGACCCAGGTCCGAAATTCGGCTGCGGTCATGAAGCGAACTCCGCTGCCGCCATGATTCCACTCCGTGTAGTCGATCTGAAGATCCTGGCTATCAGCGAGAAGAGAAAACTGCGCAAGATACTGCATGGCCTTGTTCATTTGACACCCCTTTTTTTGGTTTTTTTTATTTTGCTTTTCAAAGAACCTGTTTAGTTCAGAATCTTTTCTTCCGAACATGACAGGCTACCCCAAACCCTTGACTTTGTCAATAACTTCACGTATAATGTGAAGAAGTCATTGATAGTTAAGCCAAATACTAAAGCGCTTCACATATGAGCATCCTAAATGAGATCGGTTTGACCCCCCGCGAGTCCGAGCTTTACCAACAAATCCTCAAAAGAGGGGAGGTAAAAGTTGGTGTTTTATTGACCACGATCAAGGCTCACCCCCAGGTCATATATAGAGCCGTTGATGGCCTCACCGAAAAAGGGCTGGCTACGCAGTTCTACCGCCGCGGCAGAAAGTTCGTTAAGGCAGAGTCCCCTGAGAAATTGCTCAAGATCGAAGAAAAAAGACTCGACCGCTTAGAGAAAGTCTTACCAACGTTGCTCAGCCTACAAAAGCAGGGCAAGAAAGAGACGATTGTTCGCGTAGAAAAAGGAAACGAAGCAATCATCCGGCTACGGTCGGATGCAGTCGATCGATTAAAAAAAGGCGACGTCTATTATTTGATCGGTGGTTCGACCGAACATTTTTATCAAGTCATGGGCAAAGAGCTCGGCCGCATTGAGGCCAAGCGCGTTAAAAAAGGCATTAAGCGTAAGTTGATTAGTTACGAAAGCCAACGCGCGCGCATTAAAGCGCTCGACAAAGAAAAAGCTTTTACGGAGTTTAGGTTTATCGAAGGCGACAAATCCAGCCCAGCCAGCACAGCAATATTCGGCGACATGGTTGGCTTGATGATTTGGACGGAGGAGCCAATCGCGATCACGCTTGAAAGCCGAGAGCTTGCCGACAGCTATCGCGATTTCTTTAACTCTCTTTGGAAAATTGCACGTAAATAGAACCGGTCTCAAGCCTTGTAAAAGGGCTGTTTTATGGCATAATAGAACTATGTACAACTGGTCAGATGACGAAAAAACGCTCAAAAAAGATCCTACACGGCATGCGATTTGGCGACTTGAACAGTTGATCAATTATGGATTAGGCAGTGAAAAACTTTCGGAGAAAAGCCTACGTAAATATTGGCATAAGCTAAAAATCGACCCTGCTCGTAAACGGTTTCTATCGCTTCTCATATATGGCCGAACAGATTCTCAGTAAACGGCAAATAACGCTACTTAAAGTTTTTGGTGCAACACCGCTCGTCCGCGATAATTTTTTCTTGACCGGTGGCACGCCGCTTGCTGCGTTTTATCTTAAACACCGCTTCTCAGAGGATTTAGATTTTTTCTCAGAAAAAGAAGTTGACGTGGCGGCCCTGACCACTTTCTTTGCAGACAAAAAAAAGTCGCTCCAAATAAAAAAAATAGACTACCAGCAGTCATACAACCGAAACATATTCTTTTTAGTCTTTTCTGATGAGACAATCAAAACTGAGTTTACGTACATGCCTTTTAAACGCATTGAGCGCGGTCCACCTCAATACAACTTAGCCGTTGATAGTCTGCTCGATATAGCCGTGAACAAACTTTTTACGATTTATCAACGTACAAAAGCACGTGACTATATCGACCTCTATACGATTATAAAAACAAAACGCTGGACTATAAAAGACTTGATCAAAAAGGCCAAAGTTAAATTTGACTGGCATATTGATCCCCTACAACTCGGTAAACAATTTGTGGCAGCAAGCGACGCGCCCGAAATGCCACGCCTCATAAAACCTATTGCTAAGAAGTTATGGCTGAACTTTTTTACGGAGGAAGCTAAAAAACTTAAGGGTCAGGTTCTTAAGTAAGATCGGCGGCAACTAACTCACACGCATTTCAAAAAGCCGTGAGACCACATACAGGACCAGGCTCGATGCGATGCCGGTCAAGAGAAGATTTCTACCAAGATTAAAAAAATATCTTTTCGGTCCGTATGTATATTTGTAAATGTTGTAAATCTCCCGCGCATATTGCTCGGTGATTGATTCTTGGTCACCTAGCAACTGGAGAATCTTTTTGGCATACGCATCCGCAGATGCAATTTTGCTAACCGCACGGTGATACAGAAGTGATTCCTTTTGTCCTTGTTTCCTCATAAAGCGCGGTGGGTGCACCGCGAGCAATGCACTTAAAGCACCTAGGGCCGAAAAAATTGCTAATAGAAAAAGTGCGGCTTCACTAGCAGAAGTGGTAGCTGTCTGCGTGAGGGAAAAAATCAAAAGACCCGAACAAATTCCGATCAAGATGTTGGCCTGTGTATCGACATGACGCAGAAATGACGTCGCCTTATCCAACATATTGCCCAAAAGACGAACATGCGCTCCCAAATCATTTTTTGGATCGTAGCCTCCCTTTGACATGCACAAATTTTACCATGACTGCGATAGCTACTCATATACTTGACCTAACCTATATAAAGGAGATAGAAAACATTGCTGTGTCGCAGCGGGTGAAAAAATGGCCTTCCCAAACCTACCTCCGGACCATTCGACCGAGTTCCTTATCACAAACCCCCAAACCTGG